>JAZOOP010000081.1:0-30472 GCA_045655065.1 Christensenellaceae bacterium | reverse complement strand
TTCGCCACCGTTAATTACCACTTCTTTTAAGTTGGTTTTTTCTATATAAGGAATTGCAATTGTTGGTATGTTTGCATATTCTATTGGGCAACCTGCAAACGCATCATCACCTATACTTGTTACTCCACTACCTATAGTTACGTTTGTTAATGAACTGCAACCACGGAACGCATAATCACCTATAATTGTTACACCATTTGGTATTTCTATTGCTTCTAATAAACTGCAACCATCAAATGCATAAGAAGCTACAAACCTACAATTATTGTTTATTGTTGCTGTTGTAAGATTTTTATCTGCAACACTTAAAAGATATAAATATTTATTATTTTCGTTGCCTAAATAGTTTAAACTGCTTTCTGTATTATAATTTAATGAACTGCAACCAGAGAACGCGTCAACACCTATACTTGTTACACCACTTCCTATAGTTACACTTCTTAATGAACTGCAACCACGGAACGCAGAACCACCTATACTTATTATGCTTTCTGGTATTTCTATGCTTCTTAAGAAGGTATTATAATAAAATGCGCCTTCTTTAATAGCAACTACTGGTAAGTTTTTATATTCTTTAAGGATTATTACGTTATCTTCCATTGCTGTGCCAATGCCTGTTAATATATAGCCTGTTTCTTCTTCGTTTAATTCATAACTTAAACCTTTTGTACCTTTAACTTCCCATTTGCAATAAACGCTAATATCTTCTTCTATAGCATTAAAAAACAAGGTGTTTGCAGTAAATGGTTGTTGCCAAGTGCCATCATCTAAATACCAACCAATAAAGTTATAACCTTCTTTTATAGGGTTATCTGGCATAGCAACAATTTCGTTGCCGTTTGTTTTTACGTAAACGTATTCTTCGCCATCTATCATAAAAGAAACTTTATATTCTTCGGTTATATTTGCTTTGTATTCAGTTTTTACGCCGTTAATTACCCAATAACCATCTTGGCTAATTTCTATAGTTGGGGTAACACCGTCTATACCGTCTTGCCCGTCTTGACCATTAGAGCCGTCTACGCCAATTGCTTTATGTTCGGTTTTTACGCCGTTTATTACCCAATAACCATCTTCACTAATTTCTATAGTTGGGGTAACGCCGTCTTCACCGGCATCGCCTTTATCGCCTTTATCGCCTTTGTCGCCTTTTTCGCCCTTAACACTTTCTAGCCATTCTTCATAACTTAAAGTACTATCTCCACTTGGGTTTGTATTACAACCCGAAATGGCAAATGCAGAAACACTTGCAAATAATAACGTTAGTAAAACAATTAATAGTTTCTTTTTCATTTTGTTGCCTCCAAATTGTTTTAATTATAACATAATTAACTTTGCATTACAACTTATTTTTAGCATTTTACTTTTTATTTTGAGGAATACTACTATTAGCACTTAAATATATTTACTATAAAAGAGGGTTTTTATGAAAAAAAATTTATGGCTTTGGCAATTAGGTGGAATAACTTTTGTTAGTGTTTTAGGTAGTATTTTTCATTTTTTATACGGGTGGACGGGCAATAACAGGTTTGTTACTTTATTTTCTAGTGTAAACGAAAGCACTTGGGAGCATATGAAACTACTATTTTTCCCTGCACTATTCTTTGCTGTTTTTCAAAGTTTTTTTAGCAAAAATGAGTTTAATTCTTTTTGGTGTGTTAAGTTAATTGGAACATGTTTGGGGCTAATTTTAATACCCGTTTTTTTCTATACTTTAACGGGGATTTTTGGTAAATTACCAGACTGGCTTAACATAATAATTTTCTTTTTAGCCGTTGGTTTAGGCTTTGTTTACGAAACCTATTTATTTAATAAAAACCATAAAATCAACTGCCAAAAAACTTGTGTGATTTTGTTTCTTTTAATTGCTCTTTTGTTTTTTATTTTTACTTTTGCTCCGCCAAAAATTCCACTTTTTTTAGACCCCGTTACCAACTCTTACGGAATATAAAGAACAACTTGTTATTTACACTTTAATCTTTTATTAAAGTAAAATAAGGCTTAAGACTTTACCTTAAGCCTTTTATTTTGTTTTAATATTTTTTAAACTAACTTATTATGTTTTTTAACAAATTATGTTAAATATTAACACTTTTTTGCCAAAATGTTAAAAATTAACATAAATTTTAGCGTAAAATGTGGTAAAATGGCTAGTAAAAATTTGATTATTTAATGTTTTTGTGTTAAAATATTTTTGCTAGTATATATAATGGTTTAAATTCGCTTGTTATATGTTTAGCGAAAACAGGTAAAAAACAACAACTTTATTACAAAATATTCCTTAAGGAATAAATAGTTTAACAAAAGGACAGACATTATGAAAATGAGTTATTTCCCTGGTTGCACCTTAAAAAATAAGGCAACCGACCTAGACGTTTATGCAAGGCTTTCTGCTGAGGCGCTTGGCGTTACCCTAGAAGAAATTGAAAATTGGCAATGTTGTGGTGGTGTATTTACTACTTCTACCGACGAAGTTGCTACTAAACTTTCTTCTGTAAGAATTTTAAAAGACGCTTTTAACAAACAACAAAGTTTGGTAACGGTTTGTTCTGCATGCCATAACGTAGTTAAACAAACAAACCACGCTATTTTAACTAATAGTGAATTCGCATCTAAAGTTAAAAACTACACGGGCGAAGAATACAATGGCGAAACAAAAATTTACCACTACCTAGAAATGTTAAGAGACGTTGTTGGGTTTGATAAAATTAAAGAAAAAGTAGTTAACCCACTTAAAGGTGAAAAAATTGGGGCTTACTATGGTTGTTTATTACTACGCCCTAGCAAAGTTATGGCTATGGATAACCCTGAAAACCCAACTATTTTAGAAGATTTTATTCGTGCTATTGGTGCTGAACCTGTTGTTTATGCGCAACGCAACGAATGTTGTGGTGGCTACGTTACTTTAGAAAGCCCTGATAGTGCTAAAAAACAAAGCAACAAGGTTTTACAAAACGCAAAGGCAAATGGTGCAGAATTAATTATTACTGCTTGCCCTTTGTGTTTATATAACCTACAAAAAAGCGATGCTAATATTCCTGTTGTATACTTTACGGAATTACTTGCAGAGGCTTTAGGATTAAAGGAGCAAACAAATGACTAATAAGTATTCAGTAGAAGAAATTGTTAAAAGAAGTGGTGCAAACCCACTTAAATGTATGAAATGCGGTAAGTGTTCTGCTACCTGCCCTGCTTACGATGAAATGGAATATCACCCACACCAATTCGTTAGCATGATTGCAGACGGAGATATTGAAGCATTAGTTAAATCTGACTCTATTTACAGATGCCTTTCTTGTTTTGCGTGCGTTGAAAGGTGCCCTAGAGGTGTTGAACCTGCAAAACTTATTGAAGCATTAAAATTAGAAGTAATTCGTAAAAAAGGTCAAAACCATATTACACCAAACGATATTCCTAACATGCTTAATGAGGAAGTTCCTCAACAAGCAATAGTTAGCGTTTTTAGAAAATACACGAAATAGGAGGAAGTAGTTAATGCAAAGAATAGGTGTTTTCGTTTGCTGGTGCGGTAGTAATATCGCCGGCACGGTAGACGTTAAGGCTGTTGCCGAAGCGTTAAAATTTGAACCAGGCGTTGTTCACTCTACCGATTACCAATATATGTGTTCTCAAGCAGGACAAAACTTAATTAAAGATGCTATTAAAGAACATAACCTAACGGGTATTGTAGTTTGTTCTTGTTCACCAAGAATGCACGAAGCAACTTTCCGTAAAACTGCCCAAAGCGCAGGCATTAACCCTTATATGGTAGAAATTGCTAATATTAGGGAACAATGTTCTTGGGTACATAAAGATATGGCTATCGGTACGGAAAAGGCTATTATTTTAGGTAAGGCTGCCGTAGCAAAAGTTAACTTAAACGCACCGTTAACCCCAGGTGAATCGCCTGTTACTAAACGTGCGTTAGTTATTGGTGGTGGTATTGCAGGTATTCAAACTGCTTTAGATATTGCCGACGCTGGCTTTGAAGTAGATATAGTTGAAAAGAAACCAACCATTGGTGGTAAAATGGCTCAACTAGATAAAACTTTCCCTACCCTAGACTGCGCTGCTTGTATTCTTACCCCTAAAATGGTTGACGTTGCTCAACACGAAAAAATTAGAATATTCTCTTATAGCGAAGTTGAAAGCGTTAAAGGTTTCGTTGGTAATTTTAACGTTACTATTAAAAAACGTGCTAGGTACGTTAAAGAAGATTTATGTACCGGTTGTGGTGCGTGCGTAGAAAAATGCCCACAAAAGAAAGTTCCTAACGAGTTCAACTTAAATATGGATAATAGGCACGCTATTTATATTCCTTTTGCTCAAGCAGTTCCAAAGGTTGCTACAATAGACCCTAGCGCTTGTACAATGTTAAAAACGGGTAAATGTGGCGTTTGTTCTAAAATTTGTGCAGCAGGTGCTATAGACTACACCCAAAAAGATGAATATATAGAAGAAAAATATGGTGCAATAGTTGTTGCTACCGGTTTTAACCCTATTAGTTTAGAAAAATTTGACGAGTTTGCTTATAGCCAATCTAAAGACGTTATTACTTCTCTTGAATTTGAAAGGTTAACTAACGCGGCAGGCCCAACTGCAGGTAAACTTCTTCGCCCTTCTGATGGCAAACACCCACACAAAATTGTTTTCGTTCAATGCGTAGGCTCTAGGTGCGATGCTTGCGCAGAAAAAGGCAAAGAGTATTGTTCTAAAATTTGCTGTATGTACACTGCTAAACACGCAATGCTTACAAGAGATAAATACCCAGATACCGAAGTTTACGTATTCTATATAGACGTAAGAACTCCTGGTAAAAACTTTGATGAATTCTATCGCCGTGCCGTAGAAGAATATGGCGTTCACTACATTAAAGGTATGGTTGGTAAAGTTACACCAGAAGGCGAAGTATTAAAAGTACAAGGCTCTGATTTAATTAACAATAAACAAATTAATATAGATGCAGATTTAGTTGTTTTAGCCGCTGCTATTGAACCAGATAAGAGTGCAAGGCCACTTGCAACTAAACTTACTGCTAGTATGGATACCAACGACTTCTTTACCGAAGCCCACCCAAAACTACGCCCTGTTGAAAGCCCAACGGCCGGTGTATTCCTTTCTGGTGCTTGCCAAGGACCTAAAGATATTCCTGAAACGGTTTCTCAAGCAGGTGCTGCAGCAGCAAAAGTTATTGGCTTATTGGCTAAAGATAAATTACTTGGTAACCCTTGCGTTGCAAGGAGTAACGAACTATTATGTAACGGTTGTTCTAACTGTGAAAAAGTTTGTCCTTACGGCGCTATAACTTATATAGATAAAGACTTTAGAATGCCAGATAGAACAACTAGAACAAGGCGCATAGCACAAGTAAACCCTGCTGTTTGCCAAGGTTGTGGTGCTTGTACAGTTACTTGCCCTTCTGGCGCTATGGACCTTAACGGTTTCACTAACGGACAAATTATGGCGGAGGTAGATGCAATATGCAAATAACTGAAAATAAACCTTTAATAGTGGCTTTTTGCTGTAACTGGTGTTCTTACGCTGGTGCAGACTTAGCCGGAAATAACAGACTTAATTACCCTGCCGACGTAAAGATTATTAGAGTTCCTTGCTCTTGTAGGGTTAACCCAATGTTCGTACTTCGTGCCTTCCAAAAAGGTGCAGACGGCGTTATTATTTGTGGTTGTCACCCAGGAGATTGTCACTACACTTCTGGTAACTACTATGCAAGACGTCGTATGGCAATGCTATTTTCTATGCTAGATTACTTAGGCATTGAAAGAGAACGCACCCGTGTTGAATGGGTATCTGCTGCAGAAGGCGCAAAATTTTCTGCAACGATGAACGACTTTGTAGAAAAAGTTACGAAACTTGGTAAAAACAAAAGATTGGAGGACTTAAGATGCAAAAAATAACAACTGCTACTTTAATTGAAAAAGCCGTTGAACTATTAAACAATAACACTGTATCTTACGTTCTCGGCTGGAAAAAGGGTGAATTTGATTACGATATTACCCCTGCTGTTTTCAAAGACGAAAAAACCTTAAAAGAAGAATTTATTTATAGCGATTTTTGTGGTGTAAACCTTTCTAAATATTTAGTTGCTAAAACTAAGGAATTAGATGGCAAAATTTTAGTTTTCTTAAAACCTTGCGACACTTATAGTTTTAACCAACTATTAACCGAACATAGGTTTAACAGAGAAAAAGTTTATGCAGTAGGTATTCCTTGCGAAGGCATGCTTGACATAGATAAAATTAAACTTAACTCTGAAGGCATTAGTTCTATAGTTGAAACGGAAAACGGCGTTAAAGTTAACACCTTAGACGATAAAACTATTGAACTAGAAAAACAAGCAATTTTATTAGAAAAATGCAAAAATTGTAAAAGCAAAAAACACTACGCTTACGATGAACTTTTAGGCGAAGAAGGCGACGTTTTAGATAACAACCGTTTTGACGAAGTTGCTAAACTTGAAAGCATGACTGCAGATGAACGTTTTTTATTTTGGCAAGAACAACTTTCTAAATGTATTAGGTGCAACGCTTGTAGAGATGCTTGCCCTGCTTGCACTTGCGAAAAATGTGTTTTTGATAACCCTAACTCTGGCGTAGAAAACAAATCACCTGCAAATAGTTTTGAAGAAAAACTATTCCATATTATTCGTGCTTTCCACGTTGCAGGTCGTTGTACAGACTGTGGCGAATGTTCTCGTGCTTGCCCACAAAACATTCCGCTACACTTATTAAATAGAAAATTCATTAAAGACATTAACGAACACTACGGCGAATACCAAGCAGGTTTAGAAGTTGGTCAACGTGGCCCACTTGTTAGTTATACTACTGAAGACGTAGAACCTTCGGACGTTTTTAATAAAGGGGAAGAAAATGCGTAAATGTTCCTTAAATGCAATTAACTCTATTTTTGAAGAAGTTGCTAAAAATACTATGCTTTTTTTACCCGTTGATAACAAAGACGGCAAAGCAGAATATAAAAAATGGCAAGAAGGCTATGCTTTAAGCGAAAAACTTAACACAGTTAAAAGCCCTAAAGAATTTTTCTTTCCACAAACAGAAAATTTAATGGAATTTAAAACTAGTGGCAAAAACATTGAAATTATAGACACTAGAACTGCTAAAGAAGATTTCGTTGTATTTGGTGTTCGTGCTTGCGATGCAAAGGCTTTTGAAATTTTAGATAAGGTTTTCTTAACCGAACCAAGAGATAGTTATTACGCTTCTGCACGTGAACACGGCACTATAATTACCTTAGCGTGCAATAAGCCTAGCGAAACTTGTTTTTGTTCTGCATTTGGCATTGACCCTGCTAACCCTATGGGCGACGTTTCTGCTTGGAAAACTGAAAACGAAATTTTCTTTAATGCAAACACCGAAAAAGGCGAAAAGTTTATTGAACTAATTAAAAATATAACGGAAGATGCAAACGAAACGGAAGTAGATGCTCAAAAAGAAAAGATTTCTAAGGTAATGAAAAAACTTCCTTTGGCTAATTTAAGCACGGAAAAATTCGGTGGTGGCAAAACTAAAGAATTATTTGATGCTCCAGAATGGGCAGAACTTTCTTCTACCTGTTTAGGTTGCGGAACTTGTACTTTCGTATGCCCTACTTGCCAATGTTACGATATTAAAGATTTTAACACAGGCAAAGGCGTAATTCGTTTTAGATGTTGGGACTCTTGTATGTATTCTAACTTTACGTTAATGGCACACGGCAATAACAGAAACAGCCAAAAAGAACGTTTCCGCCAACGCTTTATGCACAAGTTAGTTTACTTCCCAGAAAATAACGACGGAACGTTTGGTTGCGTTGGTTGTGGTAGGTGCTTATCTAGATGTCCTATTTCTATGAACATTGTTAAAGTAATGAAAAAATTAGGGGGTAAAGCAAATGACTAACGATACATTAATTCCTCAAATTGGCGTTATTACAGACGTTCGTATAGATACTCCAGATATTAAAACTTTTAGAGTTGTTACTCCAGATGGCAAAAAGGCTTTTGAACACAGACCTGGTCAATGCGCAATGCTTTCTATTCCTGGTGTTGGCGAAGCAATGTTTTCTATAACTTCTTCACCTACTAACACAGAATATATGGAATTCTCTATTAAAAAGTGTGGTTGTGTTACTGAATGGTTACACTCTGCAGAAGTAGGCCAACAAGTTACTATAAGAGGGCCTTACGGCAAACCTTTCCCTGTAGACGATGAATTTGTAGGCAAAAACCTACTATTTATTGCCGGTGGTGTTGGGCTTGCCCCACTACGTTCTGTTATTAACTACTGCCGTCATTACCGCGATAGATATGGTAAAATAGATATCGTTTACGGCTCTAGAAGTAAAGACGATTTATTAGATTACAAAGAAATAATTGACGAGTGGGCTAACGATAGTGGCATTAACGTTCATTTAACAATAGATAACCCTCAAGAAGGTTGGGACGGGCACGTTGGTTTCGTTCCTAACTACGTTAAAGAACTTGGCTTTGATACAGATAAAACAGCCGTTCTTTGCGGTCCACCTATTATGATTAAATTTACCCTAGACGGTCTTTATGCTTTAGGGTTTGAAAAAACACAAATTTACACCACGTTAGAACTTCGTATGAAATGCGGTGTTGGCAAATGCGGAAGATGCAACGTTGGTGCAAAATACGTTTGTAAAGACGGACCTGTTTTCCGTTTTGATGAACTTAACGAACTACCTACAGAATATTAAAAGGAGAGAACTATGGAAAAAATGGTAAATATTTTCCTTTTTGGAAAAAAGTATGAAGTTCCTGCAAGTCTTACAATTATGACTGCTATGGAATATGCTGGCTACCAACTTGTTAGAGGTTGTGGTTGCCGTAACGGTTTTTGTGGCGCTTGCGCTACCATATACCGTATTAAAGGCGATAAAGAATTAAAGGCTTGCCTTGCTTGCCAAACTCAAGTAGAAGATAATATGTACGTTGCTACGTTGCCTTTCTTCCCTTTAGTTAAACAAGTTTACGATATTGAAAAGGTTACCCCTTCTCAACAAATTATGATGCAACTTTACCCAGAAATTTATGCTTGTATTGGTTGTTACGCTTGTACAAAGAGTTGTACTCAAGACCTTAACGTAATGCAATACATTGCTTACGCTCAAAGGGGCGACTTTGAAAAGTGCGCAGAAGAAAGTTTTGACTGCGTTATGTGTGGCGTGTGCTCTTCAAGATGTCCTGCAGGTATTTCTCACCCACAAGTTGCAGAACTTTCTAGGCGTATTTACGGCAAATATATTGCCCCAGAAACTCAACATCTTTTAGATAGAGTTAAAGAAATTGAAGATGGCAAATACGTTGAACTTATTGAAACACTTATGAACAAACCTATTGAAGAACTTAAAGAACTTTATAACAATAGAGAAATTGAAAAGTAAGGGAGATTAACAATGTATAAATATACTCAAGAACAACTAGATTCAATGAAAAAAGTTGAAGCGACTAGGCAAGAAAGGTTAAACAATCTTTTTGCTAGAATGAGCGCTGATGAAAAACAAAAAGTATTAAAAGAAAATCACCCAGACTATATTGATTCTGCTTACGAAGAATTAAAAGTAGGCCCTAATAAGGGTGGTAAAGTTCTACACGAACTTGCAGACCTTTTACAAGGTAGGTCTAGAGTTTTAGATATGGATATAGACCTAACTAAAATAGACTACGACGTAGACGTTTTAGTTATTGGTGGTGGTGGCTCTGGCTCTTGCGCTGCTATTGAAGCAGACAACGCTGGTGCAAAAGTTATGATGGTTACTAAACTTCGTATTGGCGACGCTAATACTATGATGGCTGAAGGTGGTATTCAAGCAGCCGATAAACCTAACGACTCACCTGCTATTCACTACTTAGATGCTTTTGGTGGTGGGCATTTCGCTGCTAAACCAGAATTACTATATAAACTTGTTAACGACGCTCCAGATTGTATTAAATGGTTAAACGAACTTGGCGTTATGTTTGATAAAGACAAAGACGGCACTATGATTACTACTCACGGTGGTGGTACTTCTAGAAAACGTATGCACGCTTGTAAAGACTATTCTGGCGCAGAAATTATGAGAACTTTACGTGATGAAGTTCTAAATAGGGGTATTCCTGTTGTAGACTTTACTTCTGCTATTGAATTAATTAAAGACGTTGAAGGTAAAGTTGCAGGCGCAGTTTTACTTAACATGGAAACAAAAGAAGTTAAAATTGCAAGGGCTAAAACGGTTGTTATTGCTACAGGTGGCGCAGGCAGACTTCATTACCAAGGTTTCCCTACTTCTAACCACTACGGCGCTACTGCAGACGGCTTAGTTTTAGGTTACAGAGCAGGTGCTAAACTTTTATATGCAGATACTTTACAATATCACCCAACCGGTGTTGCAGAACCTACGCAAATTTTTGGTGCACTAGTTACCGAAAAAGTTCGTTCACTTGGCGCTCAATTAGTTAATAAAGATGGTAAGGCTTTCGTTTATTCATTAGAAACTCGTGACGTAACCGCATCTTCTATTATTAGAGAATGCAGACAAAGAGATAATGGTATTAAAACTACAGATGGCGAAGGCGTATGGCTAGATACACCTATGATTGAAATGATTGGTGGCGAAGGCACTATTGAAAAACGTATTCCTGCAATGTTACGTATGTTTGGTAAATACGGCATAGATATTAGAAAAGACCCTATTTTAGTTTACCCAACCCTACACTACCAAAATGGTGGTTTAGATATTTCTGCAGACGGTATGACAACTAACGTTCCTAACCTATTCGTTGCTGGCGAAGCAGTTGGGGGCATTCACGGCAGAAATAGGCTAATGGGTAACAGTTTATTAGATATTATAGTATTCGGTAGAAACGCTGGTAAGAGCGTTGGTAAGGTTTATAAAAACGTAGAACTAAAAGAATTAACTTTAGACCACGTTAAAGCATTTGACGCTGAACTTAAAGATGCTGGCTTAAACCCAACAAAACTTTCACCACAACTATTACCTAACTACACAAAACAAAAAAATATTTAACTTTACATTGGCTTAACGGCACAAGTTGCCGTTAAGTTTAATATTATCTATTATTAGGAGACATTATGGAAAATTCAAAAAAGAAAAGCCTTAAATGGCTTTGGATTACAATTGCATTAGTTGTTGTTGCTGGTGTTGCCGCTTGGTGTATTTACAATGCTACTAAAGCAGAAAAAGTTAGCGATTATTACACTATCCCAGCACTTTTAGCAGGTATTTTTATTGTAACAGCACTTGGTTATATGCTTGGCAGAATAAACATTAAGGGTGTTTCTTTAGGAACTGCTGGTGTATTTTTAGTGGCTATTTTATTTGGTTTTGTTTGCACACAAATCCCTTCTAACATTCCTGTTTTAGGTGGTTTACACTTAGATGAAAGTTCTAGCATATTACCATACTACAAAAAAGTTATACAAAACGTTGGTTTAGTTCTTTTCGTTGGTTCAGTTGGTTTTATTGCAGGCCCTAAATTCTTTAGAGATTTAGCAAAAAACTTTAAAACCTATATATTTATGGGTGTTATAATTATTTTAGCAGGCACAGCCGTTGCAGTTGCTTTTGCACTTATTCCTGGAATTGGTGCAGAATTCTCTGCAGGTGTTTTATCTGGTGCACTTACTTCTACCCCAGGTTATTCTGCAGCGTTAGAAGTTGCAGGCGACTTACAAGGTTTAGTTACCTTAGGTCACGCAGTTGCTTACCCATTTGGTGTTATTGGCGTTGTATTATTCGTTCAACTTATGCCTAAATTCTTAAAGGCAGATATGAACTATGAAAGAAGTTTATTAAAACCAGAAGTTATGGCTTCTACTGAAAAGAAAGAAGAAAAGAAATTATTTAAATGCGACGACTTTGGTTTAATGCCATTAGCACTAGCAATAGTTTGTGGGCTACTTGTTGGCGCAATAAAAGTTCCTCTAACGGGCGCTGGCTACGATGGTGCATGTTTTTCTTTAGGAACAACCGGTGGCGTTTTAATTATGTGTTTAGTATTCGGTCACTTTGGTAGAATTGGTAAACTTTCTTTAGAAGTTCCTACTCACTCTGCAAAGGTTTTACGTGAACTAGGTCTTATGCTATTCTTAATTGGTGCTGGTGTAGATGGTGGCGTTTCACTTGTTACCGAAGTTGCTAAAGCAGGTGGCGGTATGATAGTTGTTTGGGGCTTACTTGGTGGCGCTCTTATGACCTTAACCCCTATGATAGTTGGTTTCTTCGTAGGTGGCAAAATGTTAAAACTTCCATTACTTAATAACCTTGGCTCAATAACCGGTGGTATGACTTCTACCCCAGCATTAGGAACACTTATTTCTACTGCAGAAACAGAAGACGTTGCAAGTGCTTACGCTTCTACTTACCCTATTGCGTTAGTTTTAATAGTTCTTGCTTGTAACCTAATGATTGGTTTAATTTAGTTCGTAACTGGCTTAACAATATTAAAAGGAGTATTATTTTTAATACTCCTTTTCTTTTTTAATTTTATTGGTTATTGCCCTTTTATTTCTTGTTTTTTTAGCACGTTTATTTCGTTAGGGCTTTTACTTTTTAATTAATCTTTACTAATTACCTTTTTTTGCCAAGATTTTTTACCACAGTTTGGGCATTTTAAATACCTTGTTCTGCCCATATGCATTGCTAAATTAACCTGTTTAAAAGTTGGCACGTATTTATGCCCACAACGTTCACAATGGTAATACCCTGCAACTTGTTCTATTTTTAAGGCAAAGCATATCCCTAAAACACATGGAATAAAACCAGAAAAGCAAATTACTATTCTTTGCCAATCTTCTATATTTGTTAACAAAGAACCTATAATAATTGGAACTAACAAAACTAGCACGGACAAAACCCCTATTACCACCTCTAAAATAAGCAACAACTTATCGTTTTGTTCTTTTTCTTTTACCATTTGTATAAACGTGCTTTCAATCTCTTTATTTTGATTTTCCCTTTTTATTATTTCACCATTTAATAAGTCTGTTACGCTAATTTTTAAAACGTTACAAAGTTCAAGCATTATAGAAGAATCTGGCATGGCTTTGCCCGTTTCCCACTTAGAAACGGCTCTATCGGTAACGTTTAGTTTTTCTGCTAGTTGCATTTGTGTTAGATTTTGTTTTTTGCGTTGTTCTGCAATAAACTTACCTGTTTTTAATTGGTCCATTGCGTTCTCCTTATAATACAATTATAAATAAAGGGGCTTTCAATGTCAACCTACCGTTAGTTGAGTTTAATATAAGCAAAAAAGTAGTTTATAAAAGGCAATTTTTGTTTATACTTTTTTACGTTTAAGGTTTGCTTTTATGTAAAAAACAGCCTTCTTCGTGCGAGTAAATTACGCCTATTGCTTGCAAATAAGAATATATTATTGTAGAGCCAACAAACTTCATACCCCTTTTTTGCAAGTCTTTTGATATTGCGTCGGAAAGAGCATTGGTGGTTTTACCCGTTTCGTAAATAATTTTATCTAAAGTAAAGGTTTTTAAGTAGTTATAAAAAGAGCCGTATTCTTTAACGATTTTTAAAAATATTTTACTATTATTTATGCTTGCAATAATTTTTAGTTTGTTTCTAATTATGTTTTTGTTGTTTAATAACTCTTTAATTTTTTCTTCGCCGTATAATGCTACCTTGTTAACGTTAAAATTATCGTAAGCAGTTTTAAAACTTGCCCTTTTATTAAGCACACACTCCCAAGAAAGCCCTGCTTGAAAAGATTCTAAAATAAGCATTTCGTAAAGATATTGTTCGTTAAAATTAGGCACACACCACTCTGTATCGTGATAGTTAACGTATAATTGGTTATTTAAATTGCACCAAGAACATCTTTTTTTAATTTCCATATTTTACCTATTAAAATATAAAATTTACATAAAAAAGGCAAAGCAGTTTAGTGCTTTGCCTTTAACTTAAAAACTATTTTTCGTTTTTATAAATTTCTTTAAAGTATTTATAAGTATCTACTTTTAATTCGCCACAAGCAGGTTCATCGCAAACGATAATTCCGTCTTTATGAAGTTGCAACGCACTAATAGTCCACGCGTGGTCTACACCACCTTCTACACAATGGCGAAGCGCACGTGCTTTATTATGCCCACTTATTAATAGCATAACTTGTTTAGAATCGCACACCGTACCTACACCAACAGATAATGCAGTTTTAGGAACTTTATTAACGTCGTTACCAAAGAAACGAGAGTTAACAATTAAAGTATCTTCAGTTAAAGCACGAACACCCGTTCTAGAAGTTAAAGAAGTAAATGGTTCGTTAAAAGCAATGTGTCCGTCTACACCGCTACCGCCCATAAATAAGTCTATTCCACCGTAAGATGCAATTTTTTCTTCGTAGCGTGCACATTCTGCTTCTAAATCTTTAGCCATACCATCTAAAATATTAATGTTTTCTCTTGGAATATCTATGTGGTTAAAGAAATTATCGTGCATAAAGTACCAATAACTTTGGTCGTGTTCTTTTGGTAAGCCAACGTATTCATCCATATTAAAAGTAACTACGTTTTTAAAGGTAACTTTGCCAGCTTTATTCATTTCAATAAGTTTTTTGTAAACGCCAAGTGGAGAAGAACCCGTTGGTAAACCAAGTACGAACGGACGGTTTTCTTTGTGGTTGTTAATAGCGTTAGCAATATGCTCTGCAGCCCAAGCACTCATATCGTTATAGTTTTCTTTAATAATTAGTTTCATTTTTTTACTCCTTAAAAATTTAAGTTTTTACCTTTTAATTATACAACTTATGCTTCCTTTTGTAAAGATGTTTACAATACTTTAATAGAAAGGATTTTGTGTTTTTAGCACGTATTTTTACAATTTTAGGCTTTATTGCCATAATAAAAAGAAAATACCAAAATTAATTGGTATTTTTCTTTTTTTAGACGTTATTGTTTGTTTTGTAAAATTTTATTGGCTTCTTCATTAGAAATTTCTTTCATTATTTCGCCACAGCATTTAATACCACAGTTAGGGCAAGTACATTCAACTAATACTTTAACCATAGCACCACATTTTTCGCATAATACTATTTTTTCCATTTTTTACCTCCTTTATTGATTAAATCTTTTAAATAAACTAATTAGTTCATCAATAGTATCTAACTCGCCATTTTCTAAATCTCTACTAACGCACATATATAAATGGTTCTCTAAAATATGGCTAGATAAACTTTTAATAGAATTTTTAACGGCGGAAAGTTGAACTAAAACGTCGTTACAATATGCATCGTTTTCCACCATTTTAGTTATACCTTTTATTTGCCCGCTAATTCTATTTAGCCTATTAATTATTAATTTCTTTTCTTCTAAACTTCTTTTTGTTTTTTTAGTGCAACAACTACTCATTTGCCTACCTCCAACAATATAATATACCCTACGGGGGTATATTGTCAATAGGGGGGTATATTAAAAAAACGAGATTTTTCAATCTCGTTTTTTTAATAAGTTTAATTATTTTTACTTTCCTATTAATTCTTCGGTTAACTTTGGCACGATAACGTTTGCATCTTTTACGTTAGATATAGGAATATCTAATTGTTTGCAAATATTTTGCACCACCTTTTCGCCAAGAAGTTTAACCCCTTGTGGCGTATAAAAATGCGTTACGTCTGAATGGCAACTGTTAGGGGCATTTTTTGTAATGGCATATAAATCGTTAATTTCTACGCCAAGTGGCAAAAGAGTTTCTACCGCTATAGCATTAAATCTTTCTATATCTGCATTATACCTTTGGTATGGTGGTTTATGCCCTTCTTCTATAACCGAAGTGCTTGTTGCAAAAACTTGTTTTGCTTTTGGAAACAAAAACTTAATATGCTTTTGCAAACGTATTAGCATTTCACGGTAATATTCTGGCGAAGTAAAAGTATCTTCACCATAAATGCGCAACACGTCCCAAAGGCCAACGTTCCAATGAACTAAGTCTATATCGTCTGGGTAATTTTCTTGCTTTTTCCACCAATGTAGCCAACGGAATAAATATTGTGTAAAAGCACAATTTTCTTTAGGAGAATAAACTTCTGCAACGCCTAAAAAAGCTTCTTTTACGTACTTTTCATAGCCTAAACGTATAGAATCTCCAAGCAATAAAACTTTTTTCATTTTTCTTTCCCTTACTATTTGTAAATCTTTTTTTGCTAACTGGGTTTTTATTAAAAGGAGTTATTTTTCTTTTATAACGCCATCAACTATTTTTAAGTTCCAAAGTTTTGCAAGCCCTAAAATTATTTCATCTGGAATAACGTTAACAACTTTGCCAAGTGTTAGCATATAAATTTGCGCAGTTTTTTCTACCGTTTCAATTAAGCCAAAGGCTTCGTCCATGGTTTTGCCAGCGCCGTAAATTCCGTGGTTAGTCCATACGACTAAACGGTAATTTTTCATTTTTTCTGCAGTTGCTTCCCCTATTTCGTTCGTGCCACAAATCATAGAAGGAAGTATGCCAACACCATCTGGGAAAACTAGCACGCATTCTGTATTAGATTGCCACAATTTATATGTAAAATCTTTTTCATCTACCGGGCAAACGGTGTTCATTGCAATGGTATAAGTTGGGTGTGTGTGCATAATAACTCTGTTTTCAGGGTCAACCGAAAGCCTTGCAATATGGCTCATTAAATGTGCAGGTAATTCACTTGTAAACTTATTGCCGTCTTTCCAACCCCATAAAAGTTCTGCCGTAGTGCCATCTTTTGCAATACGAATAATGCCAAGGTTTGTTTCTGGGTCTTTTGTAACGTTTTTAAAATATTTACCAGTACCTGTAACTACAAAAATTTTACCTATTAATTTTTCTGCGTTAAACCCTGTAGGAATAGTTCTTATTACGTTGTTTAAGTTAAGATATTCGCCAACGTCTTTTTCATCTAACATATAACTAACGTTTCCGCCGTTTCTTTCATCCCAACCTTGCCTATACATATTTGCCGTTGCTTCGCACATTTCTTCAATAAACGGTGCTTTTAAAATATCTTTCATATTAATTCTTCCTTTCTATTTGTATTTTTAAATTTCCAAGTGCCGTTGCTTCTATAGGTAATGCCACCACTTTTACGTTGCAAATTTCTTCTGTTAATTGGTTAAGATAAGTGTTTTTTGCACCACCACCAACTATATATAACGTAGTAAATTTTTTTGAAGTGTTTAGCGATAATTCTTCTAACGCCTTTTTATAACTATGTGCCAAACTTAACAAGGCACTTTTGAAATAATCTCCCAAGTTTGTAGGTTTTTCGTTAAAACTATTATAAAATTCTGCCTTCATACTTTGTGGAGATAAAAACCTATTTTCCGTTATATCTACCACGCCGTTAAAAGTACTTTCTTTTGCTTTGTTAATTATATATGCAAAATCTTGTTCGGGGCAAAGTTCTGCTTTTAGGCTGTTTACAATCCACATACCCATTATATTTTTTAAATAACGGAAATAACCTACGCCACCTTCGTTAGTATAGTTTGCCTTTCTGCTTTCTTCCGTAGTAATGGCTTTTTGGTTTTTTATGCCTAATAAAGACCAAGTTCCACTAGAAATATAAGGATTATCGCCCTTGATAGGAATACCTTCTACAGCACTAGCAGTATCGTGGCTAGCGCATAATATAACTTCTAGTTGACCACCAACTTCTTTAGCAATTTCTTCTTTAAGGTTACCCACTACACTACCCGTTGGTTTAGGAGTTGAAAAAATATTTCTTGGCAAGCCTAAGGCTTCAATAATATCGTAATCAAAGTCGCCCGTTTCTGCGTTTAGTAAGCCCGTTGTACTTGCAATTGTATATTCTTTTGCCTTTATTCCCGTTAAGCAATAGGTTAAATATTCTGGCATCATTAAAAAGTCGGTTGCGAATTTAAGTTTGCCACTTAACTTATCTGCATACAACTGATAAATCGTATTAAAGGTGTTAAAGGCAATGCCTGTTTTTTTATATAACTTTTCAAAAGGGTAAATTTTATGTACTTCTTCGCTAGATTTTTCCGTTCTACTATCTCTGTAAGAAACACAAGGCAAAATAGGCGTATCGCCTTGCATTAGCACGTAATCTACACCCCAAGTATCTATTGCTAAAGACTTTATGTTTTTATACTTAAGAAAAGCCTTTTTAATGCCTTCTTTTACGTTTATAAAAAGTTCTTCTACGTCCCAAACAAGTGTGTTTTCTTGCTTTTTTATGCCGTTTTTAAAGCGAAAAACTTCGTCTGTTTTTATTTCGCCGTTCTCTAAATAACCTACAATGTGCCTACCACTAGAAGCACCAATATCTATTGCTAAATAATACATTTTTTATATCCTTTTTAATAAAATAGTTTTTTCGTATTCTTCTATAACTGAATATAATTTATCGTCTAAAGGAACGCCACAAACTTCGCAATATTTGTTCCAAACTTCTCCAAAAGGTAACATTTTTATTTCTTCTTGCGCTATCATAAGTTCGGTAAATTTACCTTCGTCTTGCAAGTTTTTTAAGCGTTCGTTTGGTGTAAGCATAGCAAGAAGTAGTGCCTTTTGCCAACTTCTAAAACCTACAGCCCAACTAGATATACGGTTTATGCTAGCATCAAAATAATCTAACGCCATATAAACCCTATTTAATGCGTTGCAACGCACAATTTCCTTTGCCATTTCCCTGGTTTCGTCATCAAATAAAACAGAGTGGTCAGAATCCCAACGCATAGGTCTTGTTATGTGCAAGGCTATTTCAGGGAAGAAAGTTAATAGCGCAGGGATTTTATCTGAAACCATTTCAGTAGGATGGTAATGCCCGTTATCCATAAGTGGCAAACAACCTTCGTGCTGGCTAACAAACGTTAAAGAAAATTCTGAACTACCAACCGTGTATGCTTCTACGCCAATGCCAAACACCTTAGATTCTATACAAGGCTTAACCAAAGCCTTATCGTATGGTTCTGAAAGGATTTCTTCTATGCTTTCTTTATACCTTTGCCTTGGTCCTAACCTATCGGCAGGAATATCTTTAAAGCCGTCGCCCGTCCAAATATTCATAACGCAAGGAACGCCCGTTTCTTCAGCAAAATATTTAGAAATACGAATACAAGCCTTGCCGTGCTCTATCCAAAATTTTCTTATTTTTTCATCTGGACTAGAAAGGGTTAACCCGTCTTTTACCATAGGATGAGAAAAAAACGTAGGGTTAAAATCTAAACCAATATTATTTTTTTTTGCAAGGTCTACCCACTTTTTAAAGTGCTTTGGTTGAAGTTTATCTCTATCAACGTATTCCCCTTTTTCAAAAATAGCGTAGCAAGCGTGAACGTTAAGTTTTTTTGCCCCTGGGCAAATAGACATAACCTTTTCTAAATCTGCCATCAGTTCTTCAGGGTTTCTTGCTTTACCCATATAATTGCCGGTTGTTTGAATTCCACCGGTTAAAGGGCCGTCGTGGTCAAAACCAGTTACGTCGTCGCCTTGCCAGCAGTGTAGCGAAACAGGAATTTTTGCTAATTTTTCTATAACCTTTTCAGTATCTATGCCATATTTAAGGTAAGTTTCTTTTGCAAGTTGATATCTATTATTCATTTTTCTCCTTGAAAACTATATAAAAATTTATTGCTTTTTTATTATAGCATACACACGTTAACTTGTCCATATGTGTTCATTTTATTGACAAATAATCATATATTTGTTAAATTATAAGTACGAATAATCATACTTAAACACAAAAAAAGGAATATTTTTATATGAATTTACCAGAGCGCCATACAAAAATTATGGAAATATTAAAAAAAGATAGTTCTACAAACGTTAAATTTTTAGCAAAAAAATTATACGTTAGCGATGCAACTATTCGTAGAGATTTAAAAGAACTTCACTCTTTAGGGCTTATTCAACGTAGCCATGGCGGTGCCGTGCTTGTAGATAATTCTAAAGAAGTTTCTATTTTTATTAGAATGGTAAAAAACGCCAAAGAAAAACAAAAAATTGCAACGAAAGCATTGCCGTTATTACCTGCTTTTAATAGTGTTTTTATAGATAGTTCTTCTACCGTTTTAGCACTTGCAGAAAGGTTAGATTTAAGTTATAAAACAGTTGTAACTAACAACCTGCAAACAGCATTGCAACTAGCCAAAAAAGAAAACGTTAATTTAATTTTGGTTGGCGGAAATATAGGCTATAGTTCTATAGCAACAACCGGCAGTTATACTATTAGGCAAATAGAAGAATTTAGTTTTGATTTAATGTTGCTTTCTTGTGCAGCAGTAACAGATGGCGAAATTTACGAAAGTTCTTTAGACCAAAAGGAAATTAAACTAACCGCACTAAAAAGAAGCAAAAAACGTATTTTACTTGTTGATAGTTCTAAGTTTTCTACAAAAGCAACGCATAAAGTTGCAAATTTAGAAGATTTTGATATGGTAATTTCTGAAGATTAACTAAAAAAGAACACCACACTACCTAGGGTGTTCTTTATTTTTTAGTTAGGTTTCAATAAAATTATAGCAATATTAGTTAAATTTTAAGTTTTTATTCTGGCTTTTTATCAAAATCTAAGGTTAAATCGTAGTCGCCAAGTTTATTTACCTTAAAGCCGTTTTTCTTGTATTCTTCGTAGTCAAAGGCTTCTAATTCATCTATTGCAAGTTTATGGAATTCATAAAAATTATGCCACCATTCCCAACCAGAGCCAAGTTGGTTTCCTAAATAAGCATCTGCAATATCGCAAGCAGTTTGTGGGGCAACGTAAAAAGCACCCATTGCTAAAACGTTTACTCCGTTACCTGTAATTGCCCTTTGGGCTGCAGGTAAACTTTCTACAACACCTGCGTGTACGTGTGGGCATTTACTTGCCGCAATGTGAATACCCATACCTGTACCACAGAAAATCATTGCCCTTTCGTAATTGCCTTCAGAAATTTCTGCGCCAACACGTAGCCCTACCCTATGGAACATTAAATCAGTATCGTTAGGGTCGCTATCTTTTTTAACGCCTAAATCTAAAATTTTCCAACCTTTTTTGGTAAGGTGTTCTACCACTACTTCTTTAAGTGGAAATCCCGCAAAATCTGCACCAACAACTAAATATTTATCTTTTACTGTTTTCATAATGCACTCCTTTTTTATAAACGTAAAACGCTATATAATTATATATTATTATATTTGGAGTTTTTTTCAATATGTTTTTTCCATAAATATATAGAAAAAGGTTAGATTTTGGCTTTAAAGTAAGCGTTTAATTCTTTATTTTCTTAAATTTTAACGTTACCTTACCAAGCGCTACCTTTACGTTACCAATATAGAAAACAAGTTGGCCTATAGTGCTAACTACTAAACAAATAGCCGTTACAACTATTGCTTGAAGCAACCAAGACACTATGCTTCCTGTAAATAAATTAATTTGCAATGATATTACAACTGTTATTCCTATAATAAGTGCATCTACAAAGAATTGTTTTATTGAAGATTTAATAGGGGCAAATACAATATTTTTCTTAAAGTATATAATTTCGTAAACCACAAAAAACAACGTGGCAACTAAAGTTCCTATTGCTACGCCTATTAAGCCGTAGAAATAAACTAAAACTATAGAAATGCTTAAGTTTAGTAAACATTCAATTAACGCAGCCGTTTGCGTTTGCTTAAAATGCCCTGCTGCACGAATTAAAACGTATTGGCAGTTTCGTAAACTATCAAAAAAGTATGCTATGGTTATTAATAAAGCAAATAACGGCAACTTGTAATCTGCATCAGTTATCCCTCTAGTATATATTTGCACGAAAGGAACTATTAAAAGCCCCGTTATAGTAAATAAAATTGTGCAAATGGTGTGGGTTCCCCAATTATACAATGAGTAAAAAGATTTTAATCTTTTATTTTCGTTTTTTGCAATAATATTACCAAATAAAGATTGTACGCCCGTAGTTGCTGCGGTAATAATTTGTTTTATACTATTTGTAACTAGGGTATAAACCGAATAAATTGAAACGTTTTTTAACGTAGAGCAAAAAGTAAGCACCATTACGTCTGTATTCGTATACACCATATATGCAATATGCTGTATTATGCCGTTTCTTTGCTGTGGAATTACCGATTTATCTATTGAAACGCTTTTATCTATTACGTAGTTTCTTTTAACGTATAAATACAAAATAAGTGGACGCAATAAATATATTATAGAAGTAGTTAATTTTACTACTTGTATACTTGCTCCCATAACCATTAATAACACGCTTACTATAGTGTTTATTAATAGAGTGCTACCGTTAACGATTAATTGAACGTAAGACTTTTGGTCTGAACTTAGTAGTAGTTGATAAGAAATTCCTATAAAGTACTGCCCAAGTTGCGATAAACTCATTGCCCCAATAAGCGCAAAAGTAAACCAAAAATCAAACGTGTTGTTAATAAGTGTTGGATATATACCAAGCAAAACGGCAATATACCCTATTAAAACAAAGCCTATTATTCTAAAGAATCGCCTAGAATAAACGAATATTTTGCTTATGGTGTGCGTGTCGCCGTCAGCAAGTGGTTTATAGTATGCTGCCGAAACAACGGCGCTTATACCTAAATCGCAAATATTAATAAATGCTAAAAACTGCGTTATAGACGAAATTAAGCCGTTAACTTCTGAACCATAATAGTGTAAAAAGCACCTTGGAAGAATCAATCCCGTTATAATAAGTATGAATTGATAACATAACGCCAATATTGAATTCCACTTTAGTTTTTTTAATCTACTATCCATTTCTATCTTAAACTCTTCTTTTCATGTTCAGTAGCGTATCTACACGTAACTCCCAATATCATTGTAACTAAATAACTATTAACCGTAGATTCCGTTAAACCATTTATAAGCAACAAACATATCGCTATAAAAATTATTTTATGTTTTGGGTTCTTCATATTTAAGTGATAAACCGACTTAAAAAATAATACGCCAAAAATTATTAAAGCAACGAAGCCACCTTCAAGAAGAATTTCCAAAATAAAATTATGCGCTTCGGTAACCAATATCATTGCCTCCCATTTGTTAGGGTATGACAACTCTACTCCTCTACCTGCCCCAAACAACCAATTTTCTTTTATTATATTCCATGCAAGATTCCAAATTGTAGTTCGTGAAGTTAGTGAAGTATCTTTTCCTAACAAACTAGTTATATTTAACCAAGAATCTGTTTGCAAAAAGAAGTCTGAAAACAAAAGCAGTAATGAGTAAATTGTAAAAATAACTACAAGATATATGGTTTTATTAGGATTAAATTTTATAGCCAATAACAAAAACAATATTGTAAAAATAGCAACAACTATACCCGTCCCGCTTGAGCCAATGAAAATTGTTAATAAACCAAGTGGTATTGCAAATAACGTAACTTTACTTAATTTGTTGTATTTTTCTAATGAACTAAGCATTAATAAAAACATTCCTGGAATTAAGAAAATTCCTAAAGCGTTTTTACCACCAATAAAATATTCGGCATTGCTGTAAGCGCTATTTTGTATAACAAAAGGAAAATTTATTATTAATGCTAAAAAAACAATAATACTAACTGCACTTAAAATATTATAAAACAAATCTGTTTGTAGTAACACAAAAATTAATATTGATGCCATAGTTATTGCAATAATACCAAGGGTAATTCTATTATTTAAGGCGCAACTAAATAAAATTATAATTTCATAAATAGTAAAAAGCAAAACTGCCCAATTAATTTTTATTTGGACATTCTTAACAAAAAACATAAATATCAACGAACAAATAGATATTACTTGCCATGCTTGATATATGCCTTCACCCATTGCATTTCGTATTCCTACAATACTAAAAAATGGTGTTAAAAGGAACACGAAAAAAATAATGGTAGCAATATTAAGTTTATTTTTTGTATTTACCATGTGTTTCGCCTTATTGTTCTATTTTCTTAAAAGAATTTTTATAAATTGCCTTAAATTAAAATATAATATACCCAACCTAAAAAATACGGCGTTTACTTTTAACAACTTTGCCGACTCGCTAATTTTTAAGCCTTTAATTTTCGCCACACGGCGAAATTCTCCACATTTATTTAAACAAGGGAAAAAAGCATGTGTTTCTAAAAATAATTTAGCACAATAAGTATAACCATTAAAGTTTTTTGCGTAGGTTTGTATGCTTGTGTTTTTAGTAAGCCCATCTTCAATATATTCGCACAAATAAATTATTTCGTTAAACCACCTAATTTTTAACCCATCTTTAGCTATTCCATCCCACACGGCAGATTCCCTTAAAAAATTCTCTCCCTCAAACTCTGGAAAAGGATATTGCCTTAATACTTCCGTTTTATATATTTCTGCTTTATCGCCTAATAACCCATATTTCTTTCTTTCTAGGTTAGTGGCATCTACGTACGAAAATTTAGGTTTGCCACCTATAGCGGTTTTACCATTTCCTCTTAAGCCAGAAACACCAGCAAAACCTTCTTGCCCCTCAATGCTTGAAATCCATTCGTGAACTTTAGAAACGGCGTTTTTAGTTAGGCTATCGTCGCTATCAAGAATAAAAAAGTATTCGTATTTTGCCAAAGATACGCCTTTATTAACGGCACGATGTTTGCCTCCGTTTTGTTGTTTAAAGTATACGATAGAAAAGTTTTTTTCTTTTTCTACCCAACTTTTAACTAGTTGTTCAGTTTCATCTAAAGAACCGTCATCTACAATAATCCACTCAAAAGCAAACGAATCTTGGTTTTTTAAAGATTCGTATGCATTTTTTAATATATACGCTCTGTTAAACGTTGGTGTCATTATTGTAATCATATTTTCCTCTATTTGCGCTTTTTAAATATCCATTTTAGGCAAGCGCCAAACCCTTCGCATTTTGCTTTTGCAACGGCTGTTGCCAATACTGCTGCCATTTTTCTTGGCATAAAACGATTATACTTTCTTTTTAACTTTAACGCATACCTTTGCGTTTCATCATACCAACTTGCAGTATAATGATGAATTGAATAGGTTTTTTCCGTTATGGTTAGTTCATTTGTGCTATAATTAATTGGGCACAAGTACTCGCTTGGAAAAATAGTCATTCCACAGGTGTTCGTTATTTGCTTTGAAAAACGATACCCCATGCTCTGCAAAACAACACTATGAATTTTAGGAGCAGGAGTTAAGTTTAGTTCTCCATTGTTAACAAAGTATAATTTGTTGTAATAATCACGCAATGCTAGTATGGTTGAGTGCCCCTGTACTGCACCAAAGCCAAGCCCCAAAGCAACGTGTTCCGAGTGTTGCTCAACACCCGCAAAGGCATCAAGTTCAAGTAAATCGTCTATTGGCTTAATAAGTTCTACGTCTGTATCAAGATAGATTCCACCTTGCGTATAAATAATATCAAGCCTTGCATAATCGGAAACGAAAGCCCATTTTTTGTTTTCATAAGCCTGATGCATATAATTATTTTTTGTTATATCGTAATTAGTTTCGTTCCACTCTATAATTTCATAATCTGGACAAAATTTTTTCCAACTTGCTATGCATTTTTGTGCAAGTTCTGGTAAAGGATTGCCACCAAACCAACAATAATGTATTTTTTTTGGTATCATTTTTTCACCTTTACCTTTTCTAAATATAGTTTTTTGCCTTTTTGCATTAGCTTAATTGCTTTGAAAACAGGCATATCGTTCTTATATAAACCACGTTTCCTTATTGCCCATTGCCATATTAAAAAGCAAGTAAAAGGCGTTTCCATAGCAGCAAATGATGCCCCTTTGCCTATGAAGAACTTTTCGTTTCTTTCAGTAAACCACGTAGAATTGCCAATATGCAAATTTGCAATAATTTGTGGTATATAATATAATTTAAGCCCCTTTCTTAAGCATTGAAAAAGCACAGCGTTCTCTTCACCCATTAAAAATTCTGTGCCAGCACCAATTAATTCGTTAAAACTTATATCTTTTTCTACAAAAACTGCTCTCTTAAATGCAATTTCCACAGATGCCATTTTCATAGACTTCAAGTAGCCAATTTTTTGTTCTTTTTGCGAATAATTTTTAAATTTACTCTCTATTCCACAAACTTGAAACCCAATAATATCGGCATTTATACGAGAAAAGGCAGTAAGCACGGTATCTACGTAGTTAGGCAAATACTCCATATCGTCGTCTGCAAGCATGCAAATATCTGCAGTTGCATTACGAATAGCCATATTTCTACTTTTGCTTAAACCCCTTTCCGTAGTGTCTATCCAAAGCACTTTATAACCATTGTGTTCTATAGTTTTTGTGCTTTCGTTATCGCATTGATTTACAACAACCGCATCAGAGGAAATATTCATTTTTTTAAGCAACGAATAATCCGTTTGGTGCATTGTGGAAATTAAGAGTTGTAATGTCATTATTTTTTTCCCATTATTACGTCAATTATTTCTTGGTAAGAATTTTTTCTGTCAAACTTTTCTTCTGCTAGTTTTCGGCTGTTTTTACCCAATCTTTTACGAATTTCTTCATCTTCTGCAAGCACCTTAATTGCTTTTGCTAAAGCATTGATGTCGCCAGGTACACAAGTTAAACCTGCATCGTAAGCCTTTAGTAAATCGTTAAACTCTTGGTCCTTTTGAACGTTTATTATAGGAATTCCTGCCGAAACGTAGTCTGCATGTTTATTGATAATAGTTGCATACGATTTGCCAACAAGCACGTTTATTCCTATTTCGCACTTAACAAGGTTTTTAGCCATATCGTTATAAGATAACCTACCTGTAAATCTTACAGGAAGATTATATTGTTTAGAATAACTTTCAAATTTATTTCTTAAAGGCCCGTCACCCATAACTAGTAATTCAACATTGTCAAACCCTTGCTCCCTTAAAATACGCATTGAGTCCATAACTCCACAAAGGTCGTAACTATGCCCTAACATTCCTATGTATGCCATTGTAATTGGGCGTAGTTTTCCTTCTAATGCTGGAGCATTCTTTGTGGCATTATCAAAATAATTTATATCTGTGCCAAGAAATACGCTATGCCCAATATTTTTACGTAAGTTCTTGCTGGTTGCTCTTTGAACGTAGGTATTTGATACGGCAACTATATCGTCTGCATTAGCGTATACATATTCTACCGCTTTCTTCATTGATTTTAAAGCTAATTTTACAATTGACTTAGGCATAAACATTGCAAACGCTTCTGGCCAAAGGTCCAAAACGTCTATAACAACACGAATATTGTTCTTTTTGGCATATTTAACAACTTTTTTTGCCAACCCTACAGGCGGAACAAACAAATAAATAACGTCTGGTTTATTACGCTTTTTAAGGTATTTAATTACGTTTTTAGAAAAACCATTATGTGCCATTAAACGAGAAAGAGATACGTTTTTACTATATGAGCCTTCTTTAAGCAAAGTGGCTTTATAAGGAAGCCCTTTTAACACTTCGCTCTCATTTCTTTGCTTTTTCTTTGTATGATAAAAACTAGAAGTAATAACTTCTATAGAAACACCCTGTTCTTGTGCTAACGTTGCTATTGTGTGATAACGACTACTTGCCTTTTCAATAGGAAAATGCCAATAGTTAGAAATAATTATAGCGTCCAAAATTTCACACTCCTCATGTATGTTTTAAAAGTTTCTTTGCCTTTTGAATGCATAGCCCTTAGTTTGTTTTTAACAACTAATAGACATACTATTTGAGTAAATATTATAACATATAATATTTTAAATTTCAAGCGTTCCTACAACAAAAGGCTTGTTTTTAATTTGCTAGCATTTTTTTATATAAAAAATGCACCTCCATAATAGGTAGGCAGCGACCTAATAAAAACACAGTAGTAAAGTAGTAATGATGAGAAAAGGAAATCGTAAGTCGGAAGTTAAAAAGAATAACCCACAGTAACGGGTGGCGAAGTTTACGAAAGTTCCTTAGAACAAAAAGAAATTAAATATGTAGCATTAAAAAAAAGCAAAAAGAAAATTTTACTTGTAGATAGTTCTAAATTTTCTTTAAAAGCAACGCATAAAGTTGCAAATTTAGAAGATTTTGATATGGTTGTTTCGGACGATTAAATATTAAAAAAGAACACTTTTTAGTGTTCTTTCTTTTTTGTTGTTGATTAACTAATTAAAAATTTTCTCCGTTTTCTAAAACGTAAGAAATAATTTTTATAACCTTTTCATAACAGCCACCACAACCCGTAGAGCATTTAGTGGTGTTTTTAACTGCTTCAAACATATCTAAAACTTTATTAATGTTATCGTTATTTTTAATAGCGTCTAGTATGTCAAAATAACTTACGTTATTACATTGGCAAACTGTATAATTTTCGTTTAACGTTGGGTCTATTGGTTTTAGTGGGCATACTTTTTCTTCTTCAATTTCCGTTTTCCAAAGCCCATGTAAATTGCAGTAAGCATATACGGCAAGTGGTTTTTCGTCTGCAAGAACAAATTTAACAGTAGGTTCTTCCCCTGCCGTTAGGCATTTACGTTGGCCACCTTTATCCGTTTGTAAATATACCCAAGAAATGTGGTGTTCTTCTGCCATTGGGTGAGCAACTGAGCCAATAACTACGTTAACTGCGTTTTCATCTGCCACAACAACGGGAAGATGCTTTTCTTCGCTTGCATCTACTACGTTAGGTTCTATTTTAGTCATTTTTTGCCCACAACACATTATAGGTACGCCCGCATCGTGTATTAAGCCAATTATATTACCACAATGTTCGCAAATATAAAATTTATTATCACTCATTGTTAATGCCTCCACAAAGTTTTGTTTCTTACTATATAATATCATTAAACAAATGGTAAATCAATACGTTTTATTAAATTTTAACGATGTTTTTTAGTTCAATTTTTTATAAAGTTTATAAACAGAAAAAGAAAGAACACCTTTTTGGTGTTCTTCTTTTTGGCTTACACTTACAAAATAAATGTCTGTTAGTTATATCAATATTGTTATCAGCCAAAGAACTGCAAAAACTCCTAACATTATAATTATTCCGAGCCAAAAATGTATTCCATCTTTCTTAATATCTTGTAAAAGACTATACTTTTGAATTTCCCACTCTACTTTTCTTTCTTCGCTTTTTAATACTCGTACTAATTCAATAAAAAATCTAAATACTCCTAAAAGAAGACTAATTAAACCTGTAAATAATATTACTAATAAATGTGCGTCACCACCACTACCTACTTTTTTTTCTTTTACTGAAATTGTATTGTCAGCATTTAATACCAAATATTTTTCAATACGAGTCCTTGGTGCATATTTATCTGCGCCCATAACAATACATACACTATTATAATTATATTTGGTAAATCCATATTTATTCGTAAAAGCCGTTAAGGTAGCTACTATAAATAAACAATCTATCAAACCAAGTGCTCCCACAAAAAACATTTCATCAAAATGCATAGCCCAATAAACTAATGAAAAAATAGCAAATCCAGCAAAAACAAAAGCTGGTATTGTCATAAGAAAAATAAAACCAATAATAGATTTTTTAGATTCATTTAATTTTATCTTATTTAATACTTTTTCAACATCCTGCTCCATAATCTTCTCCTTTGTTTTTAAGTGCCTCTCACTTTTTATGGTTATTATATCACAATTTGAGATATATGTCAATATCTCAAACAGAGATATCATATAATATTTATATGAAATTAAAAGAATTAAGAGAAGAAAATAATTTAACACAAACAGAAATTGCAAAAATTTTAAATATTAAACAGAACACATATTCGCAATATGAAAATGAAAAACGCCAACTACCAATTGACGTTTTAATTGAACTTTCAAAATTTTATAAAGTTACAACCGATTATATTTTAGAATTAGAAGATTAAAAGCCACCGAAATTTCGGTGGCTTTTTATTTTTGACAACACTAATGGGGCGAAAAAATGTCTTGGGGCAACTCCCTGACAGACGCATCTCCGCTTTGCTACGATGGACTAAGTCCATTATGTATGCCCCTCAAAGGCGCCCGAACTACTTTCTTCGTCTGTAAGACTCGGGCGAAATGAAATGTAGCCCTGCGTAGTAAAACGGAGCAGTGTCGACGACGTGTTTTTTGCTAAAAGCAAAAATCACTCGTTCAGTTCTCACTGTCGGGGGCGATTGCCTGACAGACGCATCTCCGCTTTGCTACGATGGTTTCGCTATCGCTCAACCGAACATCAGTTCTCGTCAATTGGCAAGAACAAGCAAAAAGAAAGAACACCACTTTGGGTGTTCTTTCTTTTTGGCTGCCCCTGACAGACTCGAACTGACGACAAATCGGTTAACAGCCGATTGCTCTACCTACTGAGCTAAGGGGCAATAAAGTGGATTTTATCCACTTATTTAATTGGATGCAGCAACTACCTATCTTCCCGGACCGTCTCCAGTCAAGTATTGTCGGCGCAAGTGAGCTTAACTTCTGTGTTCGGTATGAGAACAGGTGGGACCTCACCGCTAACGTCACCGCAATGGTATATTTCGGATTACT
>JAZOOP010000080.1:0-11409 GCA_045655065.1 Christensenellaceae bacterium | reverse complement strand
GAATATAGAGAAATTGTGTTAGATTGTGTTCAGTATTTAATTAATAAAGGAATTATTTTTGAAGTAAATACAGGTGCAATTGCAAGGGGTATAAGAACGGAAGTTTATCCGCAAAAATGGGTGTTGGAAGAAATTAGTAAGCGTGGTGGTAAAATTACTATTGCTAGCGACTGCCATTATGCCGAAAAGTTAACCTTTTATTTTGAAGAAGCCGTTCAAATATGCAAAGAGTGTGGTTTTACTAAAATATATACCTTTAATGGCGAAGAATTTATTGCAAACGATATTTAGGAGTTAAAATGGTTAAGGCAGAAGAGTTTAGGTTAATTGTTAAAGAACTAAAAGCAAAATTAAACGAGGCAGGGCACTCTCTTTGACTTAGATGGTTTAAGGTTAAGCCTAAAAGAGAAAACTGAACTTTCGGAAAAACCAGAAATATATTCTAACCTAGAAAAAGCGCAACAAATTTCTATTGAAATTTCAAGGCTAGAAAATAAGGTTTCCGTTTTTGATAAACTTGAAAAAACCTTACTAGATTGTATTGACATTATAGATTTAGCCGAAATGGAAGATGATGAAAGTGCTTTATCTGAGGTGGAAGAACAATTAGAAGAAGTTAAAACTACGTTAGAAGATATAATGTTGCAAGCATTGTTAAAAGGTAAATACGATAAGTTGAACGCTATTCTAACTTTACACTCAGGCGCAGGTGGAACAGAGGCTTGCGATTGGACTGAAATGCTATATAGAATGTATATTTGCTATATAGAGAAAAACGGCTTTTCTTATACAGAATTAGATAGGCTAGAAGGCGATGGTGCAGGCATTAAAAGTGTTTCTTTCAAGGTTGAAGGTGAAAATGCATACGGGTATTTTAAAGCGGAAAAAGGCGTTCATAGGCTTGTTAGAATTTCTCCGTTTGATGCTAATAAAAGAAGGCATACTTCGTTTGCTTCGTTAGAAGTTATGCCTGAAATTATAGATAACGAAGAAATAAAAGTTAATGCAGATGAAATTAGGGTAGATACCTATCGTGCGTCTGGTGCAGGTGGGCAACACGTAAATAAAACCGATTCTGCTATTAGAATTACTCATATTCCTACGGGAATTGTTGTTTCTTGCCAAAACGAACGTAGTCAAACTCAAAATAGAGAAATGGCTATGCGTATGTTAATTAGTAAACTTTTGGAAAAAAGAGAAGCCGAAAGGTTAGAAAGAGAGCAAGATATTAAAGGCGATATAAAAAAAATAGAATGGGGTAGTCAGATAAGAAGTTACGTTTTTTGCCCTTATACTTTAGTTAAAGACCATAGAACAGGTTTTGAAAGTTCCGATATTAATTCGGTTATGAACGGAAATATTCAAGGGTTTATTAACGACTTCTTAAAAAAATCTCAATGAAATATACAGAAAAATTTACAAACATAAATATAAAAGAAGATGCAATTATTTTAGGTATAGAAACTTCTTGTGATGAAACTGCCGTTGCAATAGTAAAGGGCGGAAGAGAAATTTTAGCAGATGAAATTATTAGTTCTGCAACCGAACACGCTAAGTTTGGTGGAGTAGTTCCCGAAATAGCCTCAAGAGGTCATACAACGGCAATACAAATTGCTACAGAAAAGGCACTAAAAAATGCAAATTTAACCTTTAACGATATAGATGCTATTGCCGTTACTGAAGGCGCAGGTTTATTAGGCGCATTATTAGTTGGCGTGTCTTTTGCAAAGGCTCTTGCCTTTTCATTAAACAAACCGTTAATACCTGTAAACCATATTAGGGGGCATATTTCGGCTGGTTATTTAGCAGATAAAAGTCTAAAACCGCCATTTATTACTATTTTAGCAAGTGGTGGACATACTTGTATTATTGACGTTAAAGATTATTATAATATTAATATTTTAGGTAGCACAATAGACGATGCTGTTGGCGAAGCATTTGATAAAGTTGCAAGGGTTTTAGGGCTAAGTTACCCAGGTGGCCCTAACGTAGAAAGACTTGCAAAAACAGGCAATAACTCTATTAAATTACCAAAAATGCTTTCTCATTATGAAGGTTGTAAATACGATTTTTCTTATAGTGGTTTAAAAACTGCAGTAATTAATTACGTACACACAGAAGAACAAAAAGGTAATGAAATTAAAAAAGAAGACGTTGCTTGTAGTTTTCAATACAGTGCGATAGAAGTTTTAATAGAAAAAGCGTTTATGGCATTAAAAGAAAGTGGTTATAACACGTTAACAGTTTCTGGTGGTGTTGGTGCGAACGGATATTTAAGAGAAAGATTAATAGAAGAAAGTGCTAAAAACGGCGTTAAATTAATTTTACCTGAAAAAAGGTATTGTACTGATAACGGCGCTATGATAGCAAGCGAAGGTTATTTACAATACAAAAATAAAAACTTTGCAAAGTTAACCCTTAATGCTAAGGCTGTTATGCCTTTTAATTAATATATGGAGAAATTATGGATATTTTAATTTTTGCAGGTCAAAGTAATATGCAAGGCTCTACAGGCGAACCCGGATATGCTGTTGCAGAAAATTGTTTAGAGTATAAATTTTTAACAGATAAATTCGTTACAGTTCAAGACCCTGTTGGCGAAGATATTGGTGATGGAATATTTTGGAAGCCTGCAGGTGGTTGTGGTTCTTTAGTTCCTGCTTTTTGTAATGCATATTCAAAGAAGAAAGGTAGTGCCATTGCAATACATTGTGCTAGGGGAAATACTTCTTTATCATTGTGGAAGCCTGGCTCGGAACGATATAAGGCTTTAATAGAAAAATGTAAGCGTGGTATAGTTCGTTCTGGCGAGAATTTTGATATTGGCAAAATTTATTTGGTATGGTTGCAAGGCGAATCTGATGCGTTGAAAAAGAATACCGAAGAAGGTTATCTAACTGAACTTATAGAGTTTAAAAATACACTTAAAAAAGATTTACATATAGATAAGTTTTGCATTATAAAAGTTGGTTATTTTGCTGAATATGCAGAATGGCAACCCGATGCTACAAAGGTTAATGATGAAATGATAATGAGAGCACAAGAACGTGCTGTTAAAGAAGACCAAGACTTTGTTATTCTAACTAGGGTTTGCGCTAAACTTTCGGTTAAAAAAAGGCACTTAAATCCAAAGGAAAGTGGACCGCATTATAATAACCATGCCTTAGAAATTATTGGAAGAAAAGCGGGTAAAGCACTTGCAAAGTTAAAATAAAACAAAATATAAAGCAACCTCGGTTGCGTGTAATATATTTAAAATAAAAAAATCTCAACCATTAAAGATTGAGATTTGGCAGGGGAGACGCGATTCGAACACGCAACCTACGGTTTTGGAGACCGCTACTCTACCGTTGAGCCACTCCCCTAAAAACATAATGATTATATACTACTTTATTAAAATAGTCAATCAAATTGAGGTACAAAATGAAAAAGAAATTTAAACTTGGTGTTATTGGTGCTGGTTTTATGTCAACTGCTATAGTTCAAGGCTTAATCAACTGCAAAACATTAATGCCAACCCAAATTTTGGTTAGTGATATTTTTGAAAAATCATTAGAAAAAGCAAAAAATCTAGGTGTAAATACAACGTTAGATAATGCTTATTTGGTAGAAAACAGCGAATTTGTTTTGTTTGCTGTTAAACCTCAAACTTTTAACGACGTTATTAACGGCTTAAACGGGGTAAAATGCAACAAGGTTATATCTATTATGGCGGGTGTGAAAAAGCAAAGAATTAAGGCTTATTTTACCAACTCAGCCGTTGCTAGATGTATGCCAAATACTCCATGCGCTATTGGTAGTGGTGCTGTTGGTATTGATGCTACAGACTTTACTAACCAAGAAGACGTTGGCTTTATAAAAAATATTTTTTCATCAATAGCAAACGTAGTTTTTGTTGAAGAAAGCAAACTTAATGCTGTTACAGGTGTTAGTGGAAGTTCTCCTGCATATTTTTATTTATTCCTTAAAGGTATAATTGATGCAGGTGTTAAAAACGGGTTGACTGAAGAAGAGGCATTAAGCCTTGCTAGTGCCACAATGATAGGTGCGGGTAAAATGGTTTTAGCCAACAAAGATAAAAGCCTAGAAGAACTAATTTCAGCCGTTTGTAGTAAAGGTGGCACAACAATAGAGGCAGTTAAAGTTTTTAACGAAAATAAAATAAACGAAATTATAGACCAAGCAATTGTTGCTTGTATTAAAAGGTCTAAAGAATTAGAAAATATATGAAAAGAGTAGAAATTTATACAGACGGCGCTTGTTCTGGTAACCCAGGTAACGGTGGATATTGTGCAATTTTAATTTATAACGGGGTAGAGAAAGTTGTTTCTGGTGCTAAGGTGGAAACAACAAATAATAGAATGGAATTGCTTGCCGTTATAGAAGGGTTAAAGTGCTTAAAAGAAAAATGTGATTGTGTTATTTATAGCGACTCGCAGTACGTTGTAGATGCCTTTAATAAGGGTTGGATAGAAGATTGGCAGAAACTAGGTTGGAAAACATCTTCTAAAAAGCCTGTAAAGAATATAGATTTATGGCAAGAATTATTATCTGTTTTAAGTGGTAATAATTATGCTTTTGTAAAAGTAAAAGGGCATTCAGATAACGAATATAATAATAGATGCGACAAAATTGCCGTAGAAGAATATAAAAAGTTACAAGATATAAAACGCTAGTAATTACTAACGAATACATATATTTTATGTCTAACATAAAAGGTTTTTATGAATATTTTACTATGTAATGACGATGGAATTTTTAACAACGGGTTAGTTACCTTTGCTAAACAACTTTCTAATAAAAATAACGTATTAGTAGTTGCGCCAAAACATAACTGCTCGGCCATGTCTCACTCGTTATCAATAGAAAAAGAGTTAATTTTAGAAGAAGAAAATATAAAAGGTTGCCGTGCATATTCGTTAACCGGCACTCCTGTAGATTGCGTTAAGTTTGCAATGTTGCATTTTAACGATTTTAATGCAGACGTTGTTGTTGCGGGGCTTAACAATGCACATAATATTGGTTCAGATATTCTTTATTCTGGAACTGTTTCAATTTGTTATGAGGCATCTTTCTTTGGTAAAATTTCGTTTGCTTTTTCCTTGTATAATCGTGTTGTTAAAGACTATGAAAAATACAGCAAATTAGCAGAAAACATTATTTATTCATTGTTGCCTTGCTCTAACCCTGGCGACATTTGGAATATTAATTTTCCAAGCGAAGAACTTGAAATTAAGGGTGTAAAAATTGCTCCACTAGGTAAAAATTTATATTCAGATAGATATGAAAAAACTGGAGAAAATAAATTTAAACTTACGGGTGAAGTAATAAATTGTATGGAAAATTTAGAAGATTGCGATATAGAATGGCTAAAAAAAGGGTACATAACTATTACACCGTTGGTTTATGATAAAACCAATTTCACTAAAGTACAAAAGGTAAAAGATTTATGCATAAAGTTGTAATAATTGGTGGTGGAGCATCTGGGTTATTTGCAGGTGTTTCTGCACTAAATGCCAATAAAAGCGTAACTTTAATAGAAAAAAACGAAAAGTTAGGTAAAAAAATTTATATTACGGGTAAAGGTAGGTGTAATTTAACAAATAATACCCCTGTTAACGAGTTTATGCAAAATATAGTATCTAACCCTAAGTTTTTATATAGTTCACTAAATAATTTTACTCCACAAGATACAATTGAATTTTTTGAAGAAAACAAAATGCCAGTAAAAACTGAAAGGGGAAACAGAGTTTTTCCTGTAAGCGATAAGGCTAGCGACGTTACTAAAACCTTAGAAAATTACCTAAGAAAAAATGGTGCAGAAATTTTGTTAAACACCAAGGTTAAAGATATTATCGTTGAAGATTTTAAGGTAAAAGGTGTTTTATTAGAAAACGGCAAAAAAATTGTATGCGATAGTGTTGTTGTAGCAACGGGTGGACTTTCATATCCGTTAACGGGTAGCGACGGAGACGGTTATAAATTTGCTAAGAATTTAGGTCATAGCCTTGTAGAAACAAAACCTGCACTTTGTTCGTTAGAAATTAAAGAAGTTTTTTATAAAGATTTACAGGGTTTATCCCTTAAAAACGTAAAACTAACCGTAAAAAATGGCTCAAAAGTAATTTATTCTGAATTAGGCGAAATGTTATTTACGCATTTTGGCGTTTCTGGGCCACTAATATTAACGGCAAGTTCACTTATAAATAGGCTTTCTTTACAAGATTTATCTTTTGAAATTGACATAAAACCAGCTTTAACTAAAGAAGTATTAGAAAATAGATTATTAAACGAACTACAAATAAATAGCAATTCTAATTTTTTTAACGTTGCAAGAGGGTACGTTCCAAAATCTTTAGTAGAAATATTATTAAAGAAGAGCCAAATTAATGGGAATAAAAAATGTTGCGTAGTTACGCAAGAAAATAGAAATTCTTTTATTAATACGCTTAAATGTTTTAGTTTTAAGGTGAGCAAAATAAGAGATATTAAAGAAGCAGTTGTTACTGCCGGTGGGGTTAGCGTAAAAGAAATTAACCCTAAAACTATGGAAAGTAAAATAATAAACGGCCTTTATTTTTGTGGGGAAGTATTAGACGTAGATGCTTTTACGGGTGGGTTTAACCTTCAAATCGCTTTCTCTACAGGGTATACAGCCGGGTTAAATTGTTAAAACCTAGGAGGAAAATTTTATGAACAAAGAAATTATTAATATTGCGCTAGACGGCCCATCTGGTAGTGGAAAAAGTACGGTTGCAAAAGCACTTTCTTCTAAATTAAACATATTATATTTAGATACGGGTGCTATGTATAGGGCTTGCGCAGTTAAAGCAATTAGTCTTGGTATTGATACTTTAGATGAAAAAGGTGTTAAAACTTTTATAGACGACATAAACCTAGAAATAAGATATATTGATGGAACTCAACATACTTTTTTAGATGGTGAAGACGTTTCTGAAAAAATAAGAGAACCACACGTTTCTATGGCGGCATCTAATATTTCAAGTTTAAGATGCGTTAGGCTAAAAATGGTAGATATGCAAAGAAAAACTGCCACAAGTATGTCTTGCGTGTTAGATGGTAGAGATATTGGTTCTTTCGTTTTACCAGATGCAAAGTATAAATTCTATATTACTGCTAGCGTAGAAGTAAGGGCAAATAGAAGATATTCTGAACTTATGGCTAAAGGGCATAAAGTAGACTTAAACGAATTAACTAAAGAAATTGAACAAAGAGATTATAACGATAAAAATAGAGATTTTGCTCCTTTAACCCAAGCAGAAGACGCCATTTATGTAGATACTTCTAATATGGGCATAGAAGAAGTTTGCAAAAAAATTCTATCTTACATAAAATAGCCAAAAACATTTGAGTTTAATTAAGGACTTTTAATATGAACATAATTCATAAAACCATACTATTCTTCTTTAATTTGTTATATCCGTTAAAGGTTATTAACAAAGAAAACGTGCCACAAGGTGGTGCTATATTTTGCTGTAACCATTTTTCAGCATTAGATTGTGGCTACGTTGCAAAAGTCTATAATAAAGATATTTTCTTTATGGCGAAGAAAGAATTGTTTAAAAACAAACTTATAGGTGGAGTAATTAAATCTTTTGGTGCTATACCTGTTGATAGAGAAAATATTGATATGAAATCTATGTTAGATTGTATGAAAGTTCTAAAAAACAAGCATAAACTTGTAATTTTTCCTGAAGGAACTAGAAATAAGGTCAACGATAATTTGCAAAAACTAAAAAGTGGTTGTAGTGTTTTTGCAGTTAAAACAAAAACCCCAATAGTTCCAATGATGCTATTAAAAAAAGCTAAATTTTTAAGAAAAAATTATATAATTATAGGTAGACCCATATACTTTGAAGATTTTTATGGTAAGAAGTTAACCGAAGATGATATAAATGTTATGGACAATATTATTGCTGACACAATGAAATCATTACAAAAAGAATTAAAAGATAAGGTTTTGATGAAAAAATGATTGTATTAAAAGGAAAAAATTGTGGTTTTTGCTTTGGTGTTAAAAGGGCTATAAACACGGCAAATACAATAGAGAGTGAAAGAAGATTTGTTCTTGGTGAAATTATACATAACGAACTAGTTACAAAAAATTTAAACGATAATGGTCTTAAAATTATAAATAGTATAGAAGAGGCAAACTTAAAAAAAGGCGATACTGTTGTTATTAGAACGCACGGAGAAACATTAGAAGTATTCAATAAACTAAATGAAATTGGTGTTAATATTGTAGATTGTACTTGTCCTTTTGTAAAAAAAATACAAAATATTGTTTATGAACATTATAATAAAGGGTATAAAATTGTAATTATTGGTAACGCTAATCACCCAGAGGTTATAGGTGTAAACGGTTGGTGTAATAATACTGCGTTAATAACGGAAAATGTTGAAGAAATATTAAATGAAAAAGCAGAAAAACTTTGTATAGTTGTTCAAACTACCTATAATGAAGAAAAATTTAATAAAATTAAAAAAAATTTTGCTTACAAGTCGGGTAAAATAGTTGATATTTTCAAAACAATTTGCTATACTACATCTAAGCGTCAGAAAGAAGCGGAAATTATATCAAAAAAAAGTGATGCGGTTATTGTTTTAGGTGGTTCTAATAGCAATAATACAAAAAAATTATTTGATATATGTCAACAACATTGCTCGCATGTGTTTTACGTTGTCGTCCCTAGTAATTTTGATTACGAGAATATAAAAAAATTTAAGAAGGTTGGAATTGTGTTTGGGGCGAGCACACCAGAAGAACAATTCAAAGAGGTTATTTTTAATATGGAAAAAGTTACAGAAGAAATTATCAAAACAGAAGTAGTAGATACCGAAGTTGCTACTGAAGAAAACGCAGTTGAAGAAGTTGCTGTTGAAGGTGAAGTTAAGAAAATGTCTTTAATGGAAAAAGCATTTCAAAAAATTAAACCTGCTAAAGACTATAGGGTTGGTCAAGTAGTTGTTGCAACTATATCTTCAGCAAACGAATCTGGTTTGACCATTTCTTTGAAAAACTCTAAGAAAGATATAGAACTTTCTAAAGACGAAATGATTAATGCTTACAATAAAGAAGACTACAAAGACAAAATTGGCGAAGACATTAGAGTTATGGTTGTTGCTAAAAACCCAATTAGGTTCTCTGAAAAGGCAATGGCTAAAATTTTAGCAGAAGAAGCTGAAATTGAATTAATTAAAAATGGTAAAGTTTTTGAAACTGAAATTGTTGAAACAAACAAAGGTGGTTTAACCGGTAAGTTTGGTAGTTACCAAGTATTTATTCCAGCATCTCAAATTAAAATTGGTTTCGTTAAAGATTTAGAAAAGTTCGTTGGTAAAAAATTAAACGTTAAAGCAGAAAAAGTAGAATCTCGTGGTGCTAGAAGACAAATCGTTGCTTCTGCAAGAGTTATTCTAGAAGAAGAAAAAGCAATTAAAGATGCTGAAAGAGCAGAATTAGAAAAAGAATTTTTTGATAATATTCAAGTAGGCGACGTTGTTTTAGGTAAACCTGTTAGATTTGCTCCTTTCGGTGCTTTTATTGATATTAATGGTATAGATTGTTTAGCACATATTTCTGACCTTTCTTGGACTGGTTGCAACGAATGTGCTGACATTTTAGAATTAAATAAAGAATATGAATTCAAAATTCTAAAAATTGACCTTGAAACAAAAAGAGTTTCTGTTGGTTACAAGCAACTTCAACCAAAACCTTGGGATTCTGTTGAAGAAAAATATGCTATAGGCGACGTTGTTAAAGGCAAAATTGTTAGAATAGTTCCATTTGGTGCGTTTGTTGAAATTGAAAAAGGTGTAGATGGTTTAATTCACGTTTCTCAAATTTCAAACAAATGGTTAGAAAACCCAATTTCAGTTCTACAAGTTGGTCAAGAAGTAGAAGCAAAAGTTTTAGATATTAACGTTGAAAAAGAAAAAATGAATTTATCTATTAAGGCATTACTTCCTGAAGAAGCACCTGTAGAAGAAGAAAAAGATGAAAAATCTGCAAAAGGTTCTAAAAAACGTGCATCTAAGAAGGTTGAAGACGAAGAAGAACTTCGTGAATGGAAAGATGAAACAATTAGTGATGTTTCAATCGCAGATTTAATTAATAACGACTAATAAAAATACAAAAAGCCTTGCGATTGCAAGGCTTTATTTATTATAAAATAAGTAACAAACAAGGAATTTTAATGAAAAAACTTTTTAGCATATTTTGGAATTTCTTTAAAATAGGTTTATTTACCTTTGGTGGTGGATACGCTATGATAGGCGTTATGCAAACTGAACTTGTTGAAAAGAAAAATTATATTTCTAGTGATGAATTTTTAGATTTAATAGGTATAGCAGAATCAACGCCAGGTCCTTTAGCCATAAATTCTGCAACTTATATAGGCTATAAATGTGCAGGCTTTTTTGGTTCTTTATTTGCAACCTTAGGTGTCGTTTTGCCATCTTTTATAATTATAACTATAATTTCATTGTTTTTTGATATTTTTTATCAATTAGAATACGTTCAATATGCTTTTAAAGGTATTCAAGCCTGTGTTTCTTTTATAATATTAAATGCAGGTATTAAAATGCTTATTAAACTTAAAAAGAATTGGTTTAATTGCATTTTACTTTTATTAACAATAGTTTTAATGTTAGTATTAACCTTGCTTTCAAGTAAAGTATCTTCTATTGTATTCGTTCTTGCGGGTGGGGTTATAGGTGTTGTTGTTTACTTGTTTACCTTAATAAAAAATAAACCAACTAATACTAGTAAGGAGAGCGATAAAAATGATTAATCTTCTTTACTTGTTTTGGACGTTTTTTAAAATAGGTATTGTTTCTTTTGGTGGTGGATACGCAATGATTCCACTTTTAACCGACGAAGTTTTAGTAAATAGTTGGTTAACAGAAGAACAAATTATGAACTTTATTGCCGTTTCAGAATCTACTCCTGGCCCAATAGCAATTAATATGGCAACCTTTATTGGTTCTTCTCAAGGTGAACTGATAGTCGGCGGGGTTTTTGGTAGAATTATTGGTGCATTTTTTGCAACGTTAGGTGTAGTTTTGCCATCTTTTATTATAATTTTGTTAATTGCATCTGTTATGGTTGGTTTACTTAAATTTGCTGGTGTAAAAGCATTTTTAACAGGCTTAAGACCTGTCGTAATTGGCTTAATTATATCTACGGGTATACTAATGGGATTAACCGTTTTAGTAGGGATTTCTTCTGTTTTTGCACCTGTTTCATTTGATTGGCGTGCATTGGTTGTGTTTCTTTCTACGGCTATTTTATATTATACCTTTAAGTTTGGTTTTAAGAAGGAAATTTCGCCAATAATTTTAATTTTAATTTCTGCATTACTTGGTATAGTTCTATATGAAGTCGGA
>JAZOOP010000079.1:0-5987 GCA_045655065.1 Christensenellaceae bacterium | reverse complement strand
TTTTTGCAAAAAAAAATAAAATAAAAAAATATTAAAAAAAATTAAAAAATGTTGTTTTTTTTCTTGACATTTTCTTTGTTTTGTTATAGTATAATATAGCGTTCAAAAAGAAACGGGGTGTAGCGCAGTTGGTAGCGCACGTGGTTTGGGACCATGGGGTCGGGAGTTCGAGTCTCTTCACCCCGACCAGTAGAAAAAGCAGAAAATTAACGTTTTAAGGGCCTTTAGCTCAGTTGGTTAGAGCGGTCGGCTCATAACCGATTGGTCCGCGGTTCGAGTCCGTGAAGGCCCACCAAGTTTCTTAAAACTAAAAATTATTTGGCCCGGTAGTACAGATGGTTAGTACGCCAGCCTGTCACGCTGGAGGTCGAGGGTTCGAGCCCCTTCCGGGTCGCCAAAAGAAAATGCTTGTAGAAATGCAAGCATTTTCAAAAAAATATACTTAGTAATGCCTCGGTAGCTCAGTCGGTAGAGCAAGGGACTGAAAATCCCTGTGTCGGTGGTTCGATTCCGCCCCGAGGCACCAAAAGTATTTTAACATAATTTTGCTGGTGTAGCTCAACTGGCAGAGCAGCTGATTTGTAATCAGCAGGTTGCGGGTTCGATTCCAGTCACCAGCTCCAACTTAATATGGGAAGGTTCCCGAGTGGCCAAAGGGAACAGACTGTAAATCTGTCGTCAGTGACTTCGGTGGTTCGAATCCACCTCTTCCCACCAAAGAAGTTATCGTAAAGATAACTTCTTTTATTTTTTAAATAAAATTTATGGTGGTTTAGAATTAGGAGAAAATTTGTTTACAAATTTCTAAACTTTTGTAAAAAAATATAAAAGTAAAAGGGCCTTACTAGTAGAAGTAAAGCCCTTTCCCCTTATCATATTTTATAATATATTAATAATTAAAATTTTATTAAAATATTTTAGATAGGCAGAAAAATACAAATGATATTACACCAAATGCAAAACCTAACCATTGTTTTTTCTTTAATTTTTCCTTAAATACAACAACAGCAAATAACGTTGTTAGTAAAAGCGACGTACCACTTGTTATTGGGAAAAAGAAAGCCGTTGGGAACACGCCAGATAAATATAAATTTAATTTATTATTTACCGCAGCAGAAATACCAATGAAGGCAATTAATAAAATCCAAATAACAGAAAAATAACTATTTAACCCAACTTTCTTTTCAGCATATTCGTTTGAATTTAATTTTTTTGCCACACTAACATTTTTCTCTTTGAAAATATCAGTAGCAAAGAACACAAAAGAAAATAGCATAGAAATAATAAAAGCAATTATTAAAAATGCGTTTCCCTCCCCTTTATATGGTGAGGTTTGGTGAATTTTTTGTAAAACACCAATTAAACCAGTTGTAATAAAGGTAATTATTGCATAAAACAACCACTTAAAAGATATCTTCTTGTTTTCTGCTGAACTTGTATCTGTTGAAAGTAATAAACAGCCAACCAAAAATATAATACCAAAAACTTGAAAAATAGAAACAGGTTCGCCCCAAAATATCCAACCAGATGTTGTTGGAATTAAAGTTGAAAGTGAACTAATTATTGCCGTATAAGCCCAAGGCCCTACACTTATTGCCATAAAACTAAATAAATATTGCGTTCCGGTTACAATACCAAAAGCAAGACCTAGCAATAAGGTAAATAAAGATGATTCGCCAAAACCACCCCATATTAAAAAAACAATAATTACTGCTAAACAAACTAAAGTATTACAAAAATTTCTTTCTTTAGAGCCATTAAATTTTTTAACGTATACCTTTTTAACAAAACCACCTATAAATGCCATTAAAATGCTTATTGTAAGTAAAACCCCGTCTGACATAATTTCTCCTTAACAGTTGACTAGATTTTTGTTTTATGATACTATAATATCATACATATATCATATTTAATATTATATTACGCTCATAAAATAGGAAAATACAGTCATTATTATGAAAAAAACAATTAACCCAATATTAAACTGTAGTTTATTAGATTTAACTAATGCGAATTTTAAAATTATTCACGGATTAAACTATGTTAATAAAGACGACCCTAATATAACCGGCCCCCACGTTCACGATGGTTACGAAATTTACATAAACGTTTCGGGCGACGTATCCTTTTTAATTAAAAACAAACTTTACCCCGTAAAAAAAGGCGAACTTGCCGTAAGTTTACCCAACGAAGTTCACCATTGCGTATATAATAAAAACGGAGTTAGCGAACATTTTGTATTATGGATAAATGCAGAAAAAAATTCGCCGTTTTTTAATTTTATATATAAAGAAAATTTTATGCCATTAATAATTTTTAATGAAAACGTAAAATTAAAATTAATAGATAAATTTTATAAACTATATAATTTTTGTTTAGAAGGAAAAGAAAACCAACTATATATTACTACAACCTTAATGGAAATTTTAACAATAATTAACACAGGGGAAAACATATTAGATAAAAATGAAATAGAAAGCGAAATACCACCCGAATTTGAAGAAGTTTTACAAATAATAAAAGAGAATTTAACAAATATAAATACCGTTAAAGATTTAGCAGAAATATGTTTTATAAGCACGGCAACAATTAATAGGTGGTTTAAAAAATATTTGCACCTTTCCCCAAAAGAATATTTAGAAATTAAAAAAATATCCTTAGCAAAACAATTAATGGAAAAAGGCGCTAGTGTTACTGAGGCAGCGTTAGAATCAGGTTTTTACGATGCATCTCATTTTATATCAGTATACAAAAAGAAATTTAAACAAACACCATATAAACACAAAAAAATTAAGTAAAAAAGAGCAACTTTTAATGTTGCTCTTTTTAATTAATGATTACTTAAAATATTTAACAGCACTTTCAAACATTTTAATATCGTAATTGCCATAAACGTTTTTGTATAATCCATTATTATACCTTTCAGAATGCCCCATTTTACCAAAAACTCTACCATCTGGAGAAAGAATACCTTCAATAGCCATATAAGAGTTATTTGGGTTATATTGGGTAGAAACTGCTGCATTTCCTTGTTCGCTACAATATTGAGTAGCAATTTGCCCGTTTGCTTTTAATTGTTCTAAAACCTCTTTAGAAGCAATAAATCTACCTTCACCGTGAGAAATAGCCACGTTAAATATTTCGCCAACGTTAACTCCTTGTAACCAAGGTGAATTATTAGAAACAACCCTTGTTTTAACTATTTTAGATTGGTGCCTACCAATGCTGTTAAAGGTTAAAGTTGGGCAATTTTCATCGGTTTCAATAATTTTACCATAAGGAACAAGACCTAACTTAATTAATGCTTGGAACCCGTTACAAATACCACACATTAAGCCATCTCTTTTTTCTAAAAGGTTTGTAACTTGTTCTTTTATAGCGCCATTTCTAAAGAAAGCGGTAATAAATTTACCAGAACCATCTGGTTCATCACCACCAGAGAAACCACCTGGAATAAAAATCATTTGCGAAGATTTAATTTTTTCAGCAAAAGTATTTATGCTTCTAGAAATTCCATCTGCGGTTAAGTTATTTATAACGAAAATATCGGCTTCAGCACCGGCTCTTTCCATAGCCTTAGCAGAATCGTATTCGCAGTTTGTTCCTGGGAATACAGGTATTAAAACCTTAGGTTTAGCAACCTTGATATTAGAAGTAAATACTTTGTTAGTTTCAAACCTATAGTTTTCAACCGTATCGTTTTTAAATTCTACGTTACAAGGGAAAACACTTTCTAGTTTGTTTTCATAAGCATCTTCTAATTTATCCATTAGAACTTTTTCATCTCTATAAGTAATTGAAGAATAGTTAGAAGTATAACCTAATAACTTACCTACGTTAATATTTTCATTAAGTTCTAATATTATTGAACCATAGTTATAACCAAAGATTTCTTGCATTTCAAGGTCTTTGTCAAAATTAAAGCCATAACCATTACCTATACACATTTTAAATATTGCTTCGGCAACACCACCATACGTTGGAGTATAAGCAGAATTTACTTTACCTTCACGCATTAATTTTGTAGTTAAAGCAAAAATTTCTAATAAACTTTCAGTTACAGGCAATTTGTTTTCATCATGTTTAGGAGTTAAAATTACAACTTTATTGTTTGCGCCCTTAAATTCAGGAGAAATAATATTTTGAACTTTGCTATTTGTTACAGCAAAAGAAACTAAGGTTGGTGGAACGTCTAATTTTTCAAAACTACCACTCATAGAGTCTTTACCGCCAATAGCAGCTATACCTAAATTTAATTGTGCCTTAAATGCACCAAGCAATGCAGAAAGCGGTTTACCCCAACGTTTACTATCTTTATTAGGTCTTTCAAAAAATTCTTGGAACGTTAAATAAACGTCTTTAAATTCTGCACCGGTAGCAATTAATTTACTAACAGATTCTATTACTGCAAGATATGCACTATGGTAAGGGCTCTTTTCGCTAATATAAGGGTTAAAACCCCAAGACATTAAAGTACAATCTTCCGTTTCGCCTTTTTCTACAGAAACTTTTTGCACCATTGCTTGAATTGGTGTTCTTTGACGATTGCCACCAAAAGGCATCAGTACTGTTCCTGCACCAATAGTAGAGTCAAACCTTTCACTTAAACCACGTTTAGAACAAACGTTCAAATCGCCTGCTAAATCCAAATATTCCTTAGCAAAATTATGTGTAACATATTTATTATAATCTTCACATTTTGCAGTAGTAATATCTATATGTTTTTCTGCACCATTAGAGTTTAAGAATTCCCTACTAATATCTACAATTTTATTTCCGTTCCAAACCATTGTTAACCTTGGTTCGGCCTTAACAGTTGCAACAACGGTTGCTTCAAGGTTTTCTGAATTAGCAAGTGCAATAAATTTTTCTACGTCTTTTTCGCTAACAACAACAGCCATTCTTTCTTGCGATTCACTTATAGCAAGTTCAGTTCCATTTAAGCCTTCGTATTTTTTAGGAACAGCATTAAGGTCAATTAAAAGTCCGTCAGCAAGTTCGCCAATAGCAACTGAAACGCCACCTGCACCAAAGTCGTTACAACGTTTTATCATTTTACTTGCTATTTCGTTTCTAAATAGCCTTTGTAGTTTTCTTTCTTCAGGGGCATTACCCTTTTGAACTTCTGCACCACAAGTTTCTAAAGAATGTAGATTGTGCGATTTAGAAGAGCCTGTTGCGCCACCGCAACCATCTCTACCCGTTCTACCACCTAATAAAATAATTTTATCGTTTGGCTTAGGAACTTCACGCCTTACGTTCTTTTCAGGAGCACCTGCAATAACAGCACCAATTTCCATACGTTTTGCAGCATAACCATCGTGGTAAAGTTCATCTACAATACCTGTTGCTAAACCAATTTGGTTGCCGTATGAAGAATAGCCTGCAGCGGCAGTTGTTACTAATTTTCTTTGTGGAAGTTTACCTTTTAAGGTTTCGTTAATAGGTTTAAGTGGGTCTGCAGCACCCGTTACACGCATTGCACCATATACGTAAGACCTGCCTGAAAGTGGGTCTCTTATAGCGCCACCAATACAGGTTGCAGCACCACCAAAAGGTTCAATTTCAGTTGGGTGGTTATGAGTTTCGTTTTTAAACATTACAAGCCATTTTTCCATCTTACCGTCAACATCAACATCAACCTCGATAGAACAAGCATTTATTTCTTCCGATTCGTCAAGATTTTTAAGAACACCGTCTTTCTTAAGCTCTTTGGTTGCAATAGTTGCAATATCCATAAAGCACATATCCTTAGGAGTTCTTCCCTGATATACTTTATCTCTTGTCTTTAAGTATTCTTCAAATGCACCTTTAACAACCTTATCCTCAATTTCAACATCCTTAAGCTCGGTAGCAAAAGTGGTATGACGGCAGTGGTCGGACCAGTAAGTATCAATCATTTTAAGCTCAGTAACGGTAGGATTTCTCTTTTCTTCATTCTTAAAATAATTCTGGCAGAATTTAATATCCGATAAGTCAAAAGCAAA
>JAZOOP010000078.1:0-5683 GCA_045655065.1 Christensenellaceae bacterium | reverse complement strand
CCGTCATAAGTATTTCCTTCGTTATTTTTTAGAAAGTTCTATTAATTTATTTAGCCTATGGTTTAAACAACTTTTACTAATGCCCATAAAATTAGCAAGTTCTATTACAGACATTTCTTGTTTTTCTAGCCTTAACTTTGCAGTTAACTGCAAGTCTTGTTTAAGAGTAGACAATATATTTTTTTCTTGCAGTATTTTAATGGCTTCTACCTGCTTAAAAGTGGCTTCTATTTGCCTAGAAACGTTGCCCATATCGCAATTAGTTCTTCTGTTGGTGTTGTTTATCATTTCCCTACTAATCATAAGGTCTGTAATTTTTAAAACAGATAAAGAAGCACCTAAAAATGCCAACAGGTTTTTAATTTGTTCGGCACTTTTTATATATAAAATAACTTGCCCTTTTCGTTTAGTGGTTTTTGAAATTATATCGTATTTACCTAAAACTCTTTCAGTTTCTTCTGCCGGTATTTCGTGGCTAAAAGTAAATTGTGCGTGGTAGCCCGTGCTTGCAAGGTCTTCGTTGCTTGGCAAAGTGCAACTACCTACTGCAACGAACAACCCTTTAATAAAAGATTTTAAGCAACACTCTTTTTTAGTTAGTTCGCCATAGAGATGTGTGTTAACAATTATTTCTTCGCCGTCTAGAACAAGCACTTCTAAATCTAGTAAAATTTCCGTTGACCTTTCTCCTTTAATAGAAAGTTCAAAGGTTTCTCTATTATTTAAATGGTCGTTTCCAACTGAAACTTCTCTTATTTCGTAGCCGTATAAAACTCTAAGGTATTCTACACATAACGAAGCCAAACTTTCGTCGTAAACGGTAAAATCTAGCCCAAGCAAATCGTCTTCAATAAAAAGTTGCCCCGTGCCACGCATAAGCCCTGCTAGAAAACTTTTTTTACAACAATTTTCCTTTATTCTTTTAGATAATATTTCTTGCTTTAAGGTTTTAGAAAAGTTCATTTCCCCTCCTTAAAACGCCTAAATCTAAAGTTAGGTAATTTGCCGTTTATATTGTCTATTCTATCTAGTGGAAAATTAACTCTTTTAACCATATCTTCCACTAAAGAAATTTCTGCAATTCTATTTGGGCTGTGCGCATCTGAAGAGATTATAAACCTAGCTCCCGTTTGAATAATTTTATATAATTCTTCATCTGTTAAGTGCACTTTTTTAGAGTTTAGTTCTAAATAAGTGCCGTAATCTGCACACGCTTTAGCAACTTCTATTACGTTAGCAAAAGCGCCGTAATTTAAGTGGGTTATTGCATCTATAGGGTTATTTTTAATTACATTTATATACGTTTTAGTGTGAGCATCTACAACCGATTTAGAAGGTTTAGTTTTTAAAAAAGATTTAACTGCACCTTGCATAAATAGTGGAAAAAACCCACCTGGTTTATATAAAACAAACTTATGAATTCCTGCAAAAAATATATCAAAATTATCGTAAAATTTTGGGGTTAAATCTACACTACCGTCGGTAGAAATAACGTTGGCTTCTATACCCACTAATACTTTTACGCCCGTTTGCTCGGTGGCTTTTTTGCAGTCGTTAGAATAGTCTAAAATCTTACCCTTTCTTAACCCGTAGGCAGGGTGAGAAAAACCATGGTCGCTAATACCAAGTTCTATTAACCCTTTTTCTTTAGCCATTATAGAGTTTTCGTATATACTGCCCTTACCGTGGCTGTATTTTGTATGAGTGTGGTAATCTGCCGTTAAAATCATTAAAACTCCCCAACGTATTCAACTTCTTCCGTTAGCAAAATATTAAATTTTTCTTTAACCTTTTGCTTAGCGAAATCTATAATTAACCTAACGTCTTTTGCAGTTGCGTTTTTAGTATTTATAATAAAATTTGCGTGCTTCGTAGAAATGCTTGCCCCACCTATAGTAAAGCCTTTTAACCCACATTTTTCTATTAAACTGCCAGCATATTGCCCCGGTGGATTTCTAAAAACAGAACCAAAAGTTCTACCAATAGGTTGCAAAAGTTTTCTTTTTTCTAGGTTGTTTTTTATTGTAGTTAAAAGTTCTTCCGTTTCTTTAAAAACAAAGTTAAAATTAGCACAAACAACAACTTCGTTTTTATTTAAGAACCTAGAAGTTCTATAGCCAAACTTGCAATCTTTTTTATCGTAGAGCACCATTTTGCCGTTCTTTAGTGTTTGAATGGTGGTTAAGTAGTCGCTTATATTATGCCCAAAAGCACCTGCGTTCATAACCACAGCGCCACCTAACGTAGCAGGTATTCCAACCAAGTTTTCCACCCCAGAAAGTTTGTTTTTAACACAAAAATCTAATAGTTGGTTAAGTGTAGCCCCAGCCATAACTTTAACTTGGTTTTTGGTAAAGAAAATATCTTGCAAGTTTTCTAACGAAACAACTATTCCGTCGTATCCGCTATCGGAAAACAGCAAATTAGAGCCGTTTCCTACTACCTTAAATTTCTTTTTTCGCCTTTTTGCTATATCTATTAAAATACGAAGAGAGTAAAGACTATCTACCCTAGCGTAATACCTACAATTACCACCAACACCAAAGGAGTTGTGTTTTTTCATAGGTTCATTTTCTAAAATTTCTGCGTAAGAGTAATTTTTAAGTTCTTCTATAAAGTCCATACTACTCCTTATATAATATTACTATATTTTTAAATTTTTTTCAAGACAAAATAGCATTTTTTTAATATTATTTATTTCTTCTTTTTCGCCGTTAAAGGTTTGAAGAGAAAGCGTTTTTATTCTACCTAATTCCACACTAGTCAAAAATGGTGAAATAGTGTAAGTATTTACTGTCTTTTCTATTTTAGAATAGTTAACGTTTTCATAACCTAAATTGAAATAATTAGAAAACATTGAAATTTGCGTTAATTTTTTTTGTTGGTTTTCTTCTAGTAAATAGTTTATAAATAAGTCGGCATAAAATTTGTTTTCAGGCTTATTGGTTATGGTAGAAATATATTGGTAAAGGTCGTTAAATTGGGTAAAAGAGTATACTTCAAAATCTACTTCTCTATTAGTTAACCTTATTACGTCTCTTTGAGTGCCAATTAAGTATTTACTTTTACCAACCACAAAATTTTCATAGGCTTGTTTTTGCGGTAAAATACTTAATTTATAACTATTAAAATCACTAGAAAATTCCTTGTTTATTTCCCCTTTTTCCAATTCTAATAAAAGTGCTAAAATTGGCTGAGCATATTCCCCCGAAGAAACAATTATATTTTTATTTTTTTGTTCGTTTACACCTTTATTTTTTATTAAAACGTAACCACCTTTACACCAAGGAATTGCGTAGTTCTTATTGTTCATAACCCCTGCCGAAAAGCAAACTTTACAGTTTATTTCGCTTAAATTATTAATTTCTATTCCGTTCCCGTAAGATATAATATCTGGTAAATTTCCTTTATTTAACTGCTCTTTTACACCTTCTATAGTATAAGAAGTTACCATAATAAAAACGCCTTTATTTTTCTTTTCAAAATCTTTTGCAATATTATGTAAAAACTGCTTTCTACTACCCGTGCCACCTTCAAAGGTATCTACGTGCCAAAGCGTTAATATACACTTATAATCTTTGCTAATATTTTCTTTCTCGTTTTTTAAATGATAAATGCCGTAGGTAAAAGTAAATATAGTGCTTATTGCACATAAAACTAAAGATATTATTGAAAGTATTTTTTTCATATTTATGTATATTCTTTAAATAGCAAAAAAAAGACTTTTTCTGTATGAAAAAGTCTTTTTTTCTTATAATTAATTCTCTATTTTATTTTTAACGAATTGCGTTTTGGGCCAACCGTTGCCGAACTAATTAAAGATGTATTAAACACGTCTTTAATAACAAGTTCAACGTCTTTCTCAGTAATAGCGTTTAGCCTTTTTAATCTTTCGTTAAAGTCTAGTTCTTTATTCAAGAAACACAAATATTTACCGTGCAACAACATTTGGGTTGCCGTGTTTTCTCTACCCATTATTATGGCAGATTTTATTTGCTCTTTACCCCTATAAAACTCTTTACTAGTTATGCCGTTCTTTCTAAAATTTTCTATTTCTTCTAAAATGGCCTTTACTGCGTTATCTCTATTTTCAGTATTTACGCCACCATAAATTTCTAATACGCCGTTATCTTTATATTGTGAAAGATAAGAATAAACAGAGTAACAAAGCCCTAGTTCTTCCCTAACCTTTTGAAACAGCCTACTACTCATACCACCACCAAAAATTATGTTGGCAATGGTTAGTGCATCTGAACGCTCATCAGAAACGGAATATGCAGGCATAATTAAACCTATGTGCGATTGCTCTATTTTTTTAGTTCTATATAAATTTCTTCTTTCTATTATATCGTAACCCTTTTGGCTTGCTGAATTGCCTTTACAAAAGCCTTGGTTAAACATTTTATCTACTAATTTTTCAGCATAATCTAAGTCTACGTTACCAGCAATAGAAATAACAACGTTATCTGCCGTGTAATATTTATTCATATAACTTAAAATATCTTCACGGGTAAACCTTTTAATATTTTTAATAGGCCCTAAAATAGTTCTACCTAAACCTTCTTTGCCATAATAACTTTCTGCTAAAAGGTCTAAACAAATATCTTCAGGAGTGTCTTCACACATATTTATTTCTTCTATTACAACACCTTTTTCCTTTTCTAATTCAGCACCATCAAAAACTGAATTAAAGAATATATCAGATAAAATATCTAAGGTTTTTTCTAAATGCTCTGAAGTAGATTTGGTGTAATAGCAAGTAAGTTCTTTAGAAGTAAATGCGTTAATTTGAGCACCAACGCAATCTATTTCATCTGAAATATCAAAAGCCGAACGTTTCTTCGTGCCCTTAAACATTGTGTGTTCAATAAAGTGTGAAATACCGTTTTCTTCTTCCGTTTCGTTTCTGCTACCCGTTTTAACAAGTATGCCAGAAGTTACTGAAAGTAAGCCTTCTATTCTATGAATAACTAACCTTAACCCGTTTGGGTATTTTTTATAAAATGTCATATTATCTATAATGTTCCTTCTATATTTTCGCTAACTGTAACAGGGTTAAAACCATTTTGTAGGCAATATTCTATAATTTTTGGTAACGCACTTAAAGTGTGTTCTTTTGGGTGCATTAAAATTAAGTCTCCATTGCTTAAATTTTTAGTTGCCCTATAATAAACTAGGTCTACGTTATGGTCTCGCCAATCTATAGTGTCTTTAGTCCACATAATTGCAGTATGCCCTAGGTTATAACTTACTTCTAACGTTAAATCGTTAAAACTGCCCGATGGTGGTGCAAAAAGGTTTGTTTTAACCCCACATAAACCTTCAATTATTTTTGCCGTATTTTCTATTTCTAAAACGTTTTGCTCGTAGTTTAATTTTTTATGGTCTTTATGAAAATAGCCATGGTTTGCAATTTCTAAGCCATAATCTTTTAATCTATTTAACGTTTCGGCATTATCATCTGCCCAACAGCCACCCAAGAAAAAAGTTGCTTTTACGTTATATTCGTTTAATACGTTTATTATTTCGTTTACTACCTTGGTGTTTTCGTAAACGTTAAACATAAACGAAACGTTTGGTTTTTCTTTATTTCCGTTATATATTGCGTAATACCTTTCTTTACTATATATTGGCACAATGTTTTCTGGAAAAAAACTAACACAAAACACAACGAAAAAAATTA
>JAZOOP010000077.1:0-4684 GCA_045655065.1 Christensenellaceae bacterium | reverse complement strand
AAAGCCTTATATAATATACCACAAATATTAGTTTGTTGCAATAGTATTTAAAAAATTAATAATGTATAAAATAATTAAAATGGTTAATAATCCCTTTAGCAAATAAGGGGATTAAAAATGGAAACAAAGCAATTTTCGTTTAGTGTGTTTAATAATTTTGCCGAAGACGGCATTTTGCAAGCGCTTATAGAGTGTAACAAATTAAAAGAAAAACCTATTTTCGTATGTGTTGGTAGCGACCTAGTTTTAGGCGATAGTTTAGGGCCTTTAGTTGGCACGCTATTAAAAAAGAAGAAAAGCAACGCATATATTTATGGCACGTTAAACATGCCTATAACGGCAAAAGAAGTAGAATATGCAAAAACGTATATTAAGCAAATGCACCCAAATTCTACAATAATAGCAATAGATGCCGCCGTAGGCTTAAGCGAAGACGTTGGTTTAATTAGGGTAACCAATAAAGGCTTAAAACCAGGCTTAGGGGTAGATAAAAACCTAGGGGTTATTGGAGATTTAAGTATAATAGGTGTAGTTGCCGAAAAAAGCAATAAAAATTATAATTTATTCAACTTAACTAGGCTAAACTTAATATATAAAATGGCGGAAAAAATTTCTAACGCTATAAGCGATTACGTTAACTTAATTACTAATACTCAATTTGAAATAGAGCAAAATGAAAACAAAAACGCACAATAAAAATGCCTTTTGGTGCATAAAATAATTGACAATAATAAAAAAATGTGGTATTTTGTAAATAGTTAAATATAAACCGTTGATGCAGAGTAGTAGCAATTAATTTTAGATTACAGAGAGTTTCTTAAAGGTGTGAAAGAAATATTTAAGTAGTTGTGAATGGGCTGTGGAGGGCAAAAGCGAATAAAAAGTAGTTTTTGACGTTAATTCTTGCGTAAATAGAAAAGGTATGATAGTACCTACAAAGGAACGAATAGTAATATTCGTTTGAAATTGGGTGGCAACACGGTAAATTCGTCCCATAAGCAATAGGCTTATGGGTTTTATTTTTATAAAAGGGGTAAACGGCTATGGAAAAAATACCTTATAAAATTTATTTAAGTGAAAGTGAACTACCAAAATATTGGTATAACGTTAGGGCAGATATGAAAGAAAAACCTGCTCCGTTATTAAATGCAAAAACTTTAGAAAAAATGGGCTATGAAGATTTACGCCCTGTTTTTTGCGACGAACTTATTAAGCAAGAACTAGACGACGATACAAGGTATATAGAAATCCCACAAGAAATACGCGATTTTTATAAAATGTACCGCCCAGCACCGTTAATTAGGGCATATTGTTTAGAAAAGAAGTTAAACACTCCTGCAAAAATTTACTATAAATTTGAAGGGAACAACACTTCTGGTTCTCATAAACTAAACAGCGCAATAGCCCAAGCCTACTACGCTAAAAAGCAAGGGTTAGTTGGTGTTACCACGGAAACGGGTGCAGGGCAATGGGGAACGGCTTTATCTATGGCGTGTTCTTACTTTGGTTTAGATTGTAAAGTATTTATGGTTAAGGTTAGTTACGAACAAAAACCATTTAGAAGGGAAGTTATGCGTACCTATGGTGCTAGTGTAACGCCATCTCCATCAAATACAACTGAAGTTGGCAGAAAAATATTGGCAGAGTTTCCAGGGACAGGGGGTTCTTTAGGTTGTGCAATTAGCGAAGCAATAGAAAAAGCGACCGAACTTGAAGGTTATAGGTACGTTTTAGGTAGTGTATTAAACCAAGTTCTTTTACACCAAAGTATAATTGGTTTAGAAACTAAAACTGCACTAGATAAATATGGCATTGTTCCAGATATTATTATTGGTTGTGCAGGTGGTGGTTCTAACCTTGGTGGTTTAATTTCTCCGTTTATGGGCGAAAAACTAAGGGGAGAAAAAGATTATAGGTTTATTGCAGTAGAGCCTGCATCTTGTCCAAGTTTAACAAGGGGTAAATATGCATACGACTTCTGCGATACGGGTAAAGTTACCCCACTAGCAAAAATGTATACGTTAGGTAACGGCTTTATACCAGCATCTTCACACGCAGGTGGCTTACGTTACCACGGAATGAATAGCGTTTTAAGTGAATTATACGATAAAGGGTATATGGAAGCCCGTTCTGTAACTCAAACGGAAGTATTTGAAGCGGCAGAGTATTTTGCTAGGTGCGAAGGTATTTTACCTGCTCCAGAAAGTAGCCACGCAATTAAGGTTGCTATAGACGAAGCAAATAAATGCAAAGAAACCGGCGAAGAAAAAACTATAGTGTTTGGTTTAACAGGCACGGGGTATTTTGATATGTTTGCTTACGGCAAATATAACGACGGTTTAATGGGAGATTATATCCCTACGGAAGAAGACCTACAAAAAGGTTTTAACTCTTTACCAAAAGTAAACAAATAAGGTTAAAACAAATAAACGATAAACATAAACAAAAAGTGTGGCAAAAATCCACACTTTTTATTTATTTTAACAATAAAACAAGAAAAATTTTCAAAATATAATTGACAAGCCTTTTTTGTGATATTATAATAAACATATAAATTTTATAATTTTAAGGAGATAAAAACAATGAAAAAATTAAGCGTACTAATTGCAATGATTCTTTGCGTAACCATTGGTGGCGTTTACGCTGCTTGGACTTACACAAACCCATCTGCAGATATTACAGATGAAAAGTTAGAACAATTAATTACAATTTCAACAGCAACGGAAGAAGGTGCGGCAGGTGTATACAACGTTGAAACAAACGTTACTGCTATGTCTATTGAACAAGCTGGTGCAGAAGGTGTTGCCGCTGGCGAAGACTTCCACTTAGCAAAATTACAATATACTACTGCTGATGGTCAAGCACCTTATATTAAATTCACGTTAAAATTAGCAGAAAACACTGGTAGCGATATTTTTGATACGTTAAAAACTACTTATACCATCACTGTTGAAGACGTTGCTACTCAATATGGTGGTCAAGATATTTTCGTTGACCTAAAAGCTGGCAATACAGAAATTGTTTGGGAATACGATGATGCAGAAGACGTATATTATTACGAAGTTCTTTTAGAAAACGAAATTGCTATTAACCAATTTATTCTTGCATCTAAACCAGAACATACTGCTTTCGTAGCAGCATTAGGAAGACCTGTATTAGAAGTACACGTTTCAGACGGAACTACTCCACAAGCTTAATTGAAAAATAATAAAAATGCTTTATTTATGCCTACCCGTTTTTACGGGTGGGCATATAGCCTATTTTAAGAATTTAAATTTTACGTAGGAATTAAAATGACACCTTTTGAAATTTACTCTCTTGTAATTTGCATAATGGTTTACGTGTTGCTTACGAGTGTTGGTATTTTTATGATATCAATCGTATTTAAGCTTTCGTTAAAACTTATTAGAAGTGGCGCAGAAGACCAAGAGATTTTAAAAGAATATGAAAAGAACAAAGGAAAAAAGAAGAGTTGTTTATTAGATTGCATTTCTTCCATTTTGCTATGCTCTATTTTAATTATTTTCTTTATTTTCTCTACCTACGTTAGTTGCACTTCTAACACTTATTTAGATAATGCTCCTACGTTTAAAGTTGTAAATTCTTCTTCTATGGCAACTAAAAACGAAAAGAACGAATATCTTTTTGAAAACAACCTAAACAACCAATTTTCTACCTTTGACCTTATTTTAATTTATATAATTCCTAAGGAAGAAGATATTAAGTTATACGATATAGTGGTTTACGAAGTAGACGGTTATTTAATTATACATAGGGTAGTTGGCATAGAAGAAAAAAATGAAAAGCACCCTAACGAAAGGTGGTTTTTATTGCAAGGCGATGCAATTAGCCAACCAGATAGGTTTCCTGTAAAATATTCGCAAATGCGTGGTATTTATAAAAACGAAAACGTTCCTTTTATTGGTAGTTTCGTTTCGTTTATGCAATCTCCACCGGGGTATATGTGTATTATTTTAGTTGCACTTGCAATTATATTTACACCTATTTTTGAAAACAAATTAGAAAAAGAAAAAGGCTTAAGGTTAGCAATTCTATTGCCAAATACAGAAGTTGCCGTAACTAAAACGGATGAAAAAGAAAAAACTTCTACTTTTGCCCACTTAAAAGATAAAATTAACTTAAAAACCTTTGCAGAAAAGTTAGAAGAATTACCTATTACTAAGGAAAGATATTTAAGCATATATTCATTACTTGCAAGAATAAAAGGGGTTAGAATTATAGAAAGTAAATCTAGCAGAACTTTTAGGGCTGGTAGCGAAGGCATAGTTAAGTTTGCCGTTAAGGGCAAAACCTTAAACGCATATATTTCTTTAGACCCTGTAGAGTATGAAAACACTAAATACGTGTTCCTAGACGTAAAAGACGTTAAAAAGTTTGCTAATTACCCAATGAGAGTAAAAGTTACAAGCGAACGTCAACTACGTTGGGTTAAAGAACTTTTAATAGAAAAAGTAAACAAGTCTGGCTTAACCTTACTAGAAGAAGAAATAATTATTCCAATAGAAACGGAAGCAGAAACTTTTAATTTTAGCCACTTAAAAGATAAAATTAATTCTAAAACCTTTGCAGAAAGGTTAGAAGAAAACCCAACTGCTAAAGAAAGGTATTTTAATATAACCACGTTATTAAACAGGGTAGAAAATTGTAGAATTATAGAAAGCAA
>JAZOOP010000076.1:0-5336 GCA_045655065.1 Christensenellaceae bacterium | reverse complement strand
CTTTAGAGTTTGTATCAAAAACAGGGCTAATTTCGTGAGATTTTAATAAAATATCTAAATGAGCAACAATGCTCAAATTTTTAATTTTTTCTGGTAATTCTTTAACTAAATTAAAATAAAACTTAATTAAATTTATAGGTTTACCACCATAGCAGTTATCTATTAGCCACCTTAAATGCTCTGGTTCTCTCGTGTCGGCCTCTTGCATACCTAAATTTGTATTAAGATAATGAACAGAACCAATAATATAATCGTAAGGTGTTTCATCACATTTAGAGTAATAGTCATACTCTAAACCTAAAAATACGCTTATTTTATCTTTGTATTTTTCTTTCACACGCCTTACTTCTTTAACGTAATTCTCTACATCTTCATAAGACATACAATAACTTTCTAAATAGTCTGGCGAATGCCCTGAAAAACCAATAGAATTTAGTTTTAGTTCTATGGCTTTTAAAACTATTTCTTCAACGCTATTATTGCCGTCGCAAAAAGAAGTATGAGTGTGTAAATTTTGTTTATGTTCGTATTTCATATGTGTTAAAAATTATTTTTGCCCACAGCAATCTTTATATTTTTTTCCACTACCACAAGGACAAAGGTCGTTTCTACCTATTTTCTTTTTAACAGGTGGTTTATAACTAGCCGTTCCATCTTGATTAGTTCTTAAGTTTTCTTGTTGAGTTTTTTGAACTTGAGGAACTTTTTGTATTTCAGCCTTTAGTAATAGAGTTGCCGTTGCTTCTTGAATAGACCAAGTTAGTTCTTCAAACATATCAAAGCCTTCTTGCTTATATGCAAGAACAGGGTCTTGTTGGCCATAGCCCCTTAAACTAATACCTTTTTTCAATTGGTCCATAGCATCTATGTGGTCTATCCATTTATTGTCTATGTTCTTTAAGAAAATCATTCTTTCTAGTTCGTAGAAATTAATGCCTTGTTCTTTATAGCGTTCAATTTTTTCTTCATAAACTCTAACTGTTTCGTTAACTAATTGTTCAATAAAATATTCATAATCCCAATTTTCAGCCTTTTCTTTGGTAATAAAGTTAGAATCTTTTGGTAAAAGTCTTAATTCAACTGCTTTATTTAATGCTTCAATATCCCATGTTTCAGGCTTATTTTCGTCGTTAATTACGCCACCAACAACGTATTGAACAAAATCTGGAATAAGTTTAATAATGCTTTCGTGAACGTTTTCATTTTTAATAATTTTCATACGTTCAGCATACATAACTTCACGTTGTTTATTCATAACGTCGTCGTATTCTAAAACGTGTTTTCTTATACCAAAGTTCCTGCCTTCAATATTGCGTTGCGCATTTTCAACGCTTTTTGCTAGCATTTTAAATTGAAGTGGCTCGTTTTCATCTACCTTAAAGAATTCGTAAATTCTAGTCATTTTATCGCCACCAAAACGTTTAGCAAGGTCATCTTCTAACGAAATATAGAAAACTGATGAACCTGGGTCTCCTTGACGCCCACTACGACCACGTAATTGGTTATCTATACGCCTAGACTCGTGCCTTTCCGTGCCTAAAATGTGTAAACCGCCAACAGCCATAACCTTTTCTTTTTCAGCATCTGTTTGAGCCTTAAAGGTTTTATAAATTTCTTTATATTCTTTTCTAATTTCTTCAACTTCTTCAGGTAAGTTACTAATAAATGAAGTTGCAAGTTCTATATTTTCTTCGCTAACACCTTTATCACGAAGTTTGCGTTTTGCCATAAATTCTGGGTTACCACCAAGCAAAATATCCGTACCCCTACCAGCCATATTAGTAGCAATAGTAACAGCACCAAACCTACCTGCTTGAGCAACAATGTCGGCTTCTTTTGCGTGGTTTTTTGCATTAAGAACGTTGTGTTTGATACCCTTTCTAATTAATAGTTTAGAAATTTCTTCACTCTTTTCTACGGTTGCAGTACCAACCAAAATAGGTTGACCAATTTTATGCCTTTCAATAATTTCATTAATAATTGCGTTGTTTTTACCTTTTTCAGTTTTAAATATAATATCTGGGTAATCAATTCTTTGAACAGGTTTATTAGTAGGAATTTCTAATACGTCTAAACCATAGATAGAACGGAATTCTTCTTCTTCGGTTTTAGCAGTACCCGTCATACCAGAAAGTTTTTTATAAAGCCTAAAATAGTTTTGGAAAGTAATAGTAGCGTAGGTTTTACTTTCGTTTCTAACTCTTACGCCTTCCTTTGCTTCAATTGCTTGGTGAAGACCATCTGAATACCTTCTACCAATCATTTTTCTACCAGTATGTTCGTCTATAATAATAATTTCGCCATCAACAACTAAATAATCGTTATCTCTTTTGAAAATATAGTTAGCCTTTAGGGCTTGTTGAATATGGTGCGATAAATCTGCATTTTCTATATCGGCAAAATTGTTTAAATTAAAGAAGTTTTCTGCCTTTTTTGCACCCGATTCAGTAATTTGAACGGATTTTTCTTTAATATCTATAGTAAAATCTTTATCTAAAACCAATGTTTTAACAAAGCTATTTGCCGAAACGTATTTTTCGCTAGATTTTCCACCTGCGCCTGAAATAATTAACGGAGTTCTTGCTTCGTCTATTAAAATAGAGTCAACTTCGTCTACAATTGCAAATGAAAGTGGGCGTTGAACCATTGCAGATAGAGTTGATTTAAGATTATCTCTTAAATAATCAAAACCCATTTCGTTGTTAGTGCCATAAGTTATATCGCAAGCATATGCTTTTCTCTTAGCATCATCGTCCATACCGGCAACTGCTACGCCAACGGTTAAACCTAAAAATCTATAAATTTTACCCATCCATTCTGCGTCACGCATTGCCAAATAATCGTTAACAGTAACAACGTGAACGCCCTCACCAGATAATGCGTTTAAATATGCAGGTAAAGTAGCAACTAAGGTTTTACCTTCACCCGTTCTCATTTCGGCTACCCTGCCTTGATGCAAACAAATACCACCAATAATTTGCACTTTATAATGTTGCATTTTTAATACACGCCAAGCAGTTTCTCTTGCAACGGCAAAGGCTTCAAATAAAATATCGTCTAAAGTTTCGCCATTTGCTAATCTTTCCTTAAACTTAACTGTTTGAAGTTTTAACATATCGTCAGACATTTCTTTATACCTTGGTTCTAAAGATATAACCTTATCTGCCATAGCATCTAATTTTTTTAAGTTTCTTCTTGCTTCTCCACCAAGAATCCATCTAAATAGTCCCATAATTTACTCCTTTATCAATAACCACCTATTGGTGATACACTTGCTATTGTCAATAGGTACACTTTGTTTGCACCTGCTTTCTTTAATTTAAATGCAATTGCCTCTGCAGTTGCACCTGTGGTTGCAACGTCATCTATAATAACAACGTTTTTACCAACTACATCTTTTTTGTTTATAATCTTAAACGCTTTAAGCGTATTTACTAATCTTTCTTGCCTAGATAATTTCTTTTGCTCTTTAGTATCTTCTTTCTTCTCTACAACCTCAAATAAAGGAACGCTAACCAATTTAGAAATTTCTTCAGCAAGCAGTTTAGATTGGTTATACCCACGAACTTTTTCAGAACTCTCTGTCATAGGAACAAAAGTTATAAAGTTTGCATCTGAAAAGTTCATAAAAAATAATGGCGACATAGTAGAAGCAAACACTTTTGCTAAATATTGCTTGTTTTTATATTTAAAACCGTGTATTAATTCTTTAATTTCATCTTTATAATCAAAAGCACTTCTGCCTAAATCAATAGAAACTAAAACGTTTTTACAGGTTGTGCAATATTCTTCAGTTTGAATAACTTTCCTACCGCAGTGTAAACAAATTTTATCGTTATTAAAAGGCAACTTTTCTAAGCACTCTTTACAAAAATAAACTTCTTCAAAAATTTCCTTTTCACAAACGTTACAACGCCACTTTTCATTAAAGACGTATTTGTTTAATAACTTGGTTAATTTTTCTTTCAACTGCATTATAAATATTTTTGCAAATCTTTAACCTTATCTAATTTTTCCCAAGAAAAACAATCTCTTCCAAAATGCCCGTAAGATGCAGTATTTTTATAAACAGGTTGTCTTAAATTTAGTTTTTCAATAATAGCAGAAGGTCTTAAGTCAAATTCATTAACTACAATTTCTTCTAACCTTTGGTCAGAAACTTTACCCGTACCATTAGTATTAACCATAACTGAAACAGGTTTTGAAACACCTATTGCATAGGCTAATTGAATTTGGCATTCTTCACAAAGCCCACTAGCAACTAAATTTTTGCAAACGTACCTTGCCATATAGGTTGCAGACCTATCTACTTTAGTTGGGTCTTTACCAGAGAACGCACCACCACCGTGTGGGCACTTGCCACCATAGGTATCTACAATAATTTTTCTACCGGTTAAACCAGAATCTCCGTTAGGGCCACCTATAACGAACTTGCCCGTTGGGTTAATGAAAAATTTAGTGTTTTCGTCTATATATTCTTTAGGCAAAATTTCATCTATAACAAATTTTTTAACATCTAACCTTAATTGTTCGGTAGAAATTTCTTCATTATGTTGGGTAGATAAAACCACCGTTTCAATTCTTTTTGGCTTGCCGTTTTCATATTCAATAGTTACTTGCCCTTTTCCATCTGGTCTTAAATAAGGTAAAACGCCCTCTTTCCTAACGTCTTCTAATTTTTTACACATTTTATGCGATAAAACTATTGGCAAAGGCATAAGTTCAGTAGTTTCGTTAGATGCATAACCAAACATAATACCTTGGTCGCCAGCGCCAATTTTATCGTAAATATCGCAATTATCTTCTTTGTTAATTTTACACGATTTTGCTTCTAATGAATTATCTACACCCAAAGCAATATCTTGGCTTTGATTGTTTAATTTAACAACGATATTAACGGTGTCAAAAGAAAAGCCAATAGAACTATCTGTATAGCCGATTTCTTTAATCACTTTTCTTGCAACGTCTTCAACGTTAACCACAGCATTAGAAGTTATTTCGCCCATAATAAGTAAAAAGTCGGTTGTAACTGAGCATTCACAAGCAACCCTACTATTAGGGTCTTGAACTAAGTATGCATCTAAAATAGCGTCTGAAATTTGGTCGCAAACTTTATCTGGATGACCAGACGTAACACTTTCACTTGTAAAAAAGTTTTTCATTACGATTTCCTCTTAATGTAAATATATATTTATAATAAATCTAGTATATTATACACATTATATTTGTCAATGTCAATTATATGTAAGAATAATAATAGGCGAATACTGTCTTTTTTCGTAATATATTTTACTTGTTTTTGGTTAAATGTGCATTTAATTTGCCACTAAATTTGT
>JAZOOP010000075.1:0-13682 GCA_045655065.1 Christensenellaceae bacterium | reverse complement strand
GGCAACGTTCCTGTTAAAAGCAACCTTTCTACGCAAGAACAAGAACTTATTTCTGCTTTTAATAAATTAGACGTTGTGCAACGTGAAACTGTATTAATTCAAATTAAAGCCGTTGCTAAAGTTAATGTTTAAATAGGAAATTATAACTAATGGAAAAAATAAAAGAGTTGCGTTTAGCAAAAAATATGTCGCAAAAAGAACTTGCAGAAGTTTTAGACTGCAATCAAACAGCCGTGGGTAAATATGAACGTGGGCAATTAGAACCAAATATTACAACGTTAAATCAACTTGCAGATTTTTTTGGGTGTTCTATAGACTACCTTGTTGGTAGAGAAGACGACTTTGGCAACGTTCCTGTTAAAAGCAACCTTTCTGCGCAAGAACAGGAACTGCTTTCTGCTTTTAGTAAATTAGACGTTGTGCAACGTGAAACCGTTTTAATTCAAATTAAAGCCGTTGCTAAGGTTAACGCGTAACGTAACGTTGCTAATTTTTGGCTAATTTATATATTTAACGCCTTAATAGGTTTATAAATATATAAATTAAAAGCGCATTAAAAATTTTCGTAGATAAAAATATAAAATACTCTCAAAAAACAAGGAGAGTATTTTTTACTATGAAACAGAAAATTGACTTAGCAATTCAACAACTTTTTGCCGTTAGCACGTTGCTAACAGAACTTAAACATTGGGTGCATGAATCTACGTGCGATTCTAACGTGCCAGACGTTTTACACGTTGAAACGTTAAATGCCTTACTTAACGGCGCCGTTGCGCTTCCCCCTGCAGTTTCACAACAGAATAAGGCTGAAGATATTGGCTTTACCGAAAAGGAGATTAAAAAAATGCCAATATTAAAAGAATTAAAATACCGTTACCGTGAAAAAGATAGACTACACGAATTTCGTTACAGACGTAACGGTTACAACAGAACGTTTTCTTCTACGTCGTTAAAAGAAGCAAAAAGAAAGGCGTTAGAGTTCTGCCAGGAACTTAACGCCAAAGAATATAGTTACTTAAACCTTAAAAGCACCGACTTCGTTGCCTTTGCAAAAAACTATCTTTTAACGGTTAAACAAAAGAACGTTACGGAAAAAAGTTTTACAAATATAATGAACCGTTTTAACAACTACGTTGTGCCTTTCTTTTTAGGAAAAAAAGTGCAGGCTATTACTGCGCCGTTGTTGCAGACGTTCTTAAACACCATTATTGATAAAGGTTACAAGCGAACTGCAGAAGACTGCTATTACACGTTAAAGGTTGTTTTAGACTACGCAGTAGACAACGATATTATTAAAAAGAACCCCATTAAAGCCGTTAAAATACCGTTACACGAAAGAGTTAACGGTACGGCGCTAACGTTAGAAGAAGAAAAGAACTTTTTAGCGTTAATGCCAGGGCACAAGTACGAACTTTCTTTTATAGTTCTGCTTTATGCCGGTTGTAGGCCGTGCGAGTTAGAAACGCTTAGCATAGATACGCCGGGCTTTTTAACTTTTAGGAACTTAAAGCAAAAGAAAAACAAGGTTGTTTTTAAGCAAATACCAATTACGCCAATGCTTGCGCCTTACGTAGAACGTATTAAAGCGAATCTACCACTTCCTAGAACTACAGAACTTGCCAAAATTTTTAGTAGCCTTTGTCCTGGTCATCGTATGTATGATTTAAGGCACACGTTCTCAACCAGATGCCAAGAGTGTGGCGTTCCCCAGGAAGTAGTAACAAGGTGGATGGGGCACAGCGCCAACCTTTCTACCAACGACAGAGTTTACACGCACTTTTCACAAAAGTTTATGCTTGAAATGGCAAAAAGAGTTGAATATTAGTAGTGTTTTTCTGCCCAATTACTTCCCAAATGAACACTTTTTTGGGAAGAACGGTGGTTTTATACCGTATTTTTTAGCCCTAAAAGTGGCTTTTAACGAAAAAAAACGGCCCTTTTAGACCGTTTTTCGTGTTTTGGTTGCGGGAGTGGGATTTGAACCTCACGACCTTCGGGTTATGAGCCCGACGAGCTACCAAGCTGCTCCATCCCGCGATATTTACTTGGCACTTCTAAAGTGCTTATTTATAATATACTATAAAAAAGTATTTGTCAACTTAATAATGTAAAAAAAATAAATTTTATTTACGTTTTCCTTGAATTTTTGCCTTTACTTTGGTACAATATGAGTATGAACGTAAATTTAACTAATTTTGTGGCAAAAAACGACAAGGTTGCCGTAGCGCTTTCAGGTGGAAGCGATTCTATGGCTCTTTTGCATTATTTAATAGCCAACTCTAAAAGTATTGGCTACGAAGTTTTAGCCATTAACGTAGAGCACGGTATTCGTGGCGAAAGTTCTATAAAAGATACTAATTTCGTTAAAGACTACTGCGAAAACAACGGCGTAGAACTTTTGTGCTATAAAGTTGATTGCCCTAAATACGCCAAAGAAAACAACCTTTCTATAGAACAGGCTGGCAGAAAACTGCGTTACGAGTTTTTTTATAACGCAATAAACGAAAATATATGCAATAAAGTAGCAACGGCCCACCACTTAAAAGACAATGCGGAATCTGTTCTGTTTAATATTTTAAGGGGTTCTGGCTTAAAGGGTGCAGTTGGCATTAAAGAAAACTATTGCAACCAAATTATTAGGCCTTTTTTAAGCGTTTCTAAAACAGAAATTGAAGAATATATTAAGAAAAACAATATTCCTTTCGTTACAGATGAAAGCAACTTTTCTTTAGATTATACACGTAACTTTTTAAGGCTAAAAATTTTACCTTTAATAGAAGAAATTTTTCCAGAGGCGGAAAAAAGTTTGTTTAGGTTTAGCGAAATTGCGAGAGTGGAAGATGAATTTTTAGACAAACTTGCCCTTAAGAGCATTGCTATTAAAGAAAATAAAATTACCTTGCCTTTAACCATAGAAAAAGCAATTTTTAACAGAGCAATCATAATAATATTAAAAATGCTTGGCATTGAAAAAGATTGGGAAAAAACGCATATAGATAGTGTTTATAACCTAATTAACCTAACAAACGGCGCAAAAACTTGCTTAAAAAACGGCATAGTTGCCGTAAGGGAATACGACTGTTTGGCTTTTTATAAAGAAGAAAGCAAGTTGTTGGAAATTGTGCCTTTTGCCCTTGGCGAAATAATGTTTGGCAATAGTAAACTTTTAATAGAAAACTCTAACGAACAAAACCTTAAAACCGGGTTTTATGGCGACCTTAATAAAATCCCTAAAAACGCCGTTGTAAGAACAAGACAAGACGGAGATATGTTTGAAAAGTTCGGTGGTGGGACTAAAAAGTTAAACGACTATTTTACCGACGTTAAGATACCACAATTAGAACGCGACCAAATTCCCCTACTAGCCCACGAAAACCAAATTTTAGCAATTTTCGGTGTGGCAATTTCTAACAAGATAAAGGTGGATGAAACCACAAAAAATATAATTAAATTTACAAGAGAGAAAAACAATGGCTAAATACAGAATAGTTTTAACGGAAGAACAAATTAAACAAAGATGTATAGAACTTGGCAAGCAAATTAACCAAGATTATAAAGGTAAATCGCCTATTATAATATGTATGTTAAAAGGTGCAATAATATTTTTCTCAGACATATTAAGGCAACTATCTCTTCCACTTTCTATGGAATTCGTTAGGCTTTCAAGTTATAGAAACGGCACGGAAAGTGGCAAAATGGAAGTTGTTAACCCACTTACTACCGACATCACGGGTAAAGACGTTATTATTGTAGAAGACGTTGTAGATAGTGGCAAAACTCTTTCTTACTTTTTAGAAATGCTAAAAGAAAAAAATCCTGCGTCTATTAAAATTTGCGCCTTTTTAGACAAACCAGAACGCAGAGAAGCCGAAATAAAAGTAGACTACGTTGGTTTTAGAATTGAATGTGGTTTCGTTATAGGCTATGGTTTAGATTATGCTGAAAGATACCGTGAACTACCTTTCTTAGCCGAAATAGATTCCCCTGCAGATTTAGATATGTAATTTTTAATTTTGTACATATTTATTTAAAACTTATTAATTTTGTACAACGAAATTAAAACGATAAAACGTAAACACACCTAAAACAATATAATATATAATACGAAAATAAAATGAAAGCCCACGCAAAGCCTTTTTGCTTTGCGTGGGCATTTTGTATTTAAGCCAATCTGTAAGCCCGATTCTGTCTTGCACAGCCATTTATCTACCAGCGCTGTCTCCAACGCCGTCTAGCGATATTTTATTAAGAACGTTCAAGTGGGACTCCTTATGCGAACGCCCTTGTCAATCTTGCTTCGGACGGGGTTTACACGGCTCTTCGTGTTACCACAAAGACGGTGGGCTCTTACCCCACCTTTTCAACCTTACCTATAAAGGCGGTAATTTTCTGTTGCACTTTCCTTAAAGTCACCTTCACCGGGATTTCTCCGGCGCCCTGCCCCTAAAAAGTCGGGACTTTCCTCATTGATGGTTTCTCTCCATCACCGCGACTGTGTAACTGACTTAAACTACACCTTTATTTTACTATATGCTATTAATTTTGTCAAGTAATTGAATTTTTTAAAAAATAGTGTTAAAATAATATATATTTATCTTCTAGTAGGTGTTTTATGTTAAAAAGAATTATATCTTTGTTTTTAATATTATGTTTTACTAGCATTTTTTTCGGTTGCCAAGAAATCAAGGATTACAAAGAACTTGGAATTCCTACAGCGGAAAGATTTAATAATGGTGTTCTTGCAAGGTGTGTTTGGGACATAAAACTATGGGAAGATAACCTTTATATTGGCAGTGGCGACTACAACACAAACACAGGCCCTACGGATATTTGGGCTTACAACTTAAACAACGAACAATGGACTTTGAGTGGCACGGTGGCAGATGAATCTGTTGTGCGCTTTAACATAATTAATAACAACTTAATAGCCCCCGGCGTAGACCCGACTGCAAGTTGGGAAAAAGGAAATTATTATGCCCTAGAAAATGGTGCTTGGCAAACTTATAGAGTTTTGCCAAATGCAATACACGCTTTTGATATAATAGAACATAATAACATTGTTCTTGTAGGAATAGGGTGCGAACTTGAATATTATCCAGCACTAGTTTCTTACGATAACGGAACAACCTTTAACCATTTAACTTTTTATAAAGATGGAACGCCTTATAGCGCAGATGAATACGAATACTCTAGAACGTATGAATTATTTATTTTTAACAACGAAGTATATGCTTTAGTTTACCACAAGTTGCTTTCTGGCGATTATAGTTTAGAATTGTTTAAGTTTGAAAACTACTCTTTTGTTTTTGTGTGCAATGCTAGTAGTTTTAGGAATCCAAACAGAATTTCTGTTAACTACTTAAATTCAAAAGAACAATTTAAAGAAAACTTTTTTGTTTCTACTAATTATTTATACGTTAGCAATAATTTAACCGACTTTGAAAAAGTGGAGTTACCTTGCAACGAATTCGCAAGCCAAATTAAAATTTATGAAGATAAACTTTACGTGCTTTGCTACGAGAAACTTAGCGAACATTCTTATATTGTTAAAATGTATTCAAGCGAAAGCGGAACGAACGATTTTGAAGAATTTTTTTCTTTTGACTACCCCGTTCCACCTTTATGTTTTGAAAAGAACGGAAACGTTTTTTACGTTGGAATGGGCAACAGATATGCAATAAATTCTAAAAATGGTATGGTTTTACAAATAGAAACGTAAAAAAAGAAGACAGATATAATAATTATATTTGTCTTCTAATTTTAAGGTTCTTTTTATTAAGATTTAAGTTTTATAAGTCGTCTGCATCTTGAACAGGTTTTTCATATTTATCATATGCATCTACACCTGTGTAAGAACCCTGCGAATCAAAATTGCTTTTCATTTTACATTTAACTTTTTTTAGTTTAGTAAAATTATTTGCAGTTTTTTGTTTCATTGTTCTTCTTGTTGCTTTCTCTTTTACTTTTCTTATTTTCTCTCATAACTTCCCCCTTAAAAATAATATGTGCCGTATAACTTTTATTATACGGCACTTTAATTTTGTTTTATTGGAAGTTTTTTCCTTTTACCTAACACCTATTCTAGTTGCTTTTGCTTTACCACTTAAAATATCTTTAATAGAATATTTTGCGCTAGCAATAATAACTTTAGTTCCATTTTGAACGGCATCTTTAACGTATTCTAACTTAGCCTTTGCGCCGTTAGCCCCCTTTCTAGAAGCGCCGTTACAATAGTTTTCGCATTCGGTAATGTTTTGTAATACTTCGTAAATATCTTTACCACTAATTTCTTTTATTAGGGTAGATGGGTCTTTACTATCTTTATAAATACCGTCTGCACTAGTTAAAATTAAAAGTGTTTCGGCTTTAACAAGGCACGCTATTTGAGATGCAGTTTCGTCGTTATCTACACACTCTACAACTTTATCGTGATTAGTTTTTAACGATTGAATTTCTAACTTTCTGCTTTCTTCGGTACTAATAGGGTCGTTATAGTTAATTATAGGAATAGCATTTTGGTCTTTGCACCTTAAAAGTAGGGCTTTTAGGTGTTCTTTTTTCGCTTCGTCGTTAAAGTGTTGGTGTTCAACCAAAACTTGCCTTATAGAAAACCTGCTATCTACGTATTGCCTATAAGTAGACATTAAGATAGATTGCCCTTGAGCAGAATAATCTGTTTTAACGTCTTCTGCAGAGCCTGTTAACTCTTTACCATTTCTTTTAATATAGTCTAGCCTACCCGTTTCAGCAGCGCCACTTGTAACCCAAATATAGCCGGGGCGAAGTTCTGAACTTAACCTTGCAATAAGGGTGTAATCTAAAATATTACTCTCTTTGTTAATCAATGCCATAGAACCTATTTTGCCAACTAATTCAACGTCAAAAGCCATAATTTTTAACCTTTTTTAATATTTTTTCTTTTTTTATTATACATTAAAAATACTTTAATTACAAGATTTTTACCACACAACTTAATTTTTTTGTAATTTTTTTTATTTTTACCTTTTTTTAATTGAAATTATTTTTAATTAGTGTATAATATTAATGTATTAAAGGTGCTGGTGTGGCTCAGCTGGTAGAGCAGCTGATTCGTAATCAGCAGGTCGCAGGTTCAAGTCCCGTCACCAGCTCCAAAAGGGAAAGAGTAGTTTTTGCTACTCTTTTTCTTTTTGTGTTGATGCTTGGGCGAGAACCTTGGTTCACATACGAACGAAGTGAGTATTGCGTAGCGAAAGCGTAGCAACCGTCCCGTCACCTTTTATTGCGTGTTTGGTGTTTCGGGTTGAACCTTGGTTCACATACGAACGTTAGTGAGTATTGCGGAAGGTTAATAATAAAATACGCCACTAGTAAAAAAGGCTAACGATACAATTCGTTAGTCTTTTACTTTATAAAAAAAAATTATCAATTTAATGCTTTTTGTAGGTTTTGTTTAATTTCGCTAATAAATTCAGTTGTAGTAACTTCTTTCACTTTAACACTTGCATCTGCTAAAGAAACTAAGTCTTTGGTCATAACCCCAGAAAGCAACGTTTCTACACAAGCATTTTCTAGTTTGTTAGCAAAATCTACTAAATTTGGTAAACTATCTAATTCCCCACGTTTTCTTAGTGCGCCTGTCCATGCATAAATGGTTGCCATTGGGTTTGTAGACGTTTTTTCGCCTTTAAGATATTTATAATAATGCCTTGTAACCGTGCCGTGAGCGGCCTCGTATTCGTAATTTCCGTCTGGAGAAACCAAAACGGAAGTCATCATAGCAAGCGAACCGAAGGCAGTAGAAACCATATCGCTCATAACGTCGCCATCGTAATTTTTTAGCGCCCAAATAAAGCCACCTTTGCTTCTTATTACCCTAGCAACTGCGTCGTCTATAAGAGTATAGAAATATTCTAAGCCGTTTTTTTCAAACTTTTCTTTGAATTCCGTTTGATAAACTTCTTCAAAAATATTCTTAAAGGTATGGTCATATTTTTTAGAAATGGTATCTTTAGCAGAAAACCATAAATCTTGCTTAACGCTTAAAGCGTAGTTAAAACAAGAACGGGCAAAAGATTTTATAGAACTATCTTTATTATATTGCCCCATTAAAACGCCATCGCACTCAAAGTCGTATATCTTTTTTCTAGTTTCTACCCCGTCTTCGCTAGTGAAAACAAGTTCCGCTTTTCCCTTGCCTACCCTTAGTTCCGTGCCTTTATAAATATCGCCATAAGCGTGGCGAGCAATGGTAATAGGTTTTTCCCACGTTTTTACAACAGGCTTTATTATAGGCAAAGTAATAGGTGCTCTAAAAACCGTTCCGTCTAAAATGGCTCTTATTGTTCCATTAGGGCTTTTCCACATTTCTTTGAGGTTATATTCCGTCATACGTTGTTCGTTAGGAGTTATTGTAGCACACTTAACTGCAACACCATATTTTTTAGTTGCTAACGCCGATTCTTCGGTTATTTTATCGTTAGTTTTGTCACGCATAGGTAAGCTTAAGTCATAGTATTCAGTTTTTAAATCTACGAAAGGTAAAATTAATTGTTCTTTAATATCTTTCCAAATAATTCTAGTCATTTCATCGCCGTCCATTTCAACTAACGGCGTTTTCATTTTAATTTTTTCCATAATACACCTAAGAATTCTTCGTATAAGCAAGTAGCCCACCTGCTTTAATAATGGCAATTTGCCTTTCGGTAAACGCACATTTTAGTTTAATTTCTTTGTTTAACGTTAAATTCTTTAACACTACTTCGCCACTTTCTATTCCGTTAAACAAGTTTTCTAAAAGCAAACTATCTCCTTGGCTAATATTTTCGTAATCTGAAGCGTTTTCAAACGTTAGTGGAATAATGCCTGCGTTTATTAAGTTTGCAATATGAATTCTTGCAAAACTTTTTGCTATAACCGCTTTAACACCTAAATATAATGGAACTAGCGCAGCGTGTTCACGAGATGAGCCTTGCCCGTAGTTTTCGCCACCTACTATAACGCTTTTTTCTAAACTTAACGCACGGGTTGAATAGTTTTCATCTACAACCGAAAAACAGAATTTAGAAAGGTATGGTATATTAGAACGATATGGCAAAATTTTTGCACCAGCAGGCATAATATGGTCGGTAGTAATGTTATCGCCAACCTTTAAGCCAACTGCAACCTTTATTTCTTTTTCTAACGGATAGGTTTTTGGGAAAGGTTTAATATTTGGCCCACGCAAAACTTCTAGTTTTTCTGCATCTTCTTCGCTAGCAGGTGGAATAATAGCACTATCGTCTATATTAAACGCATTTGGCATAGCAATTTTAGGCATATCACCTAAAAGTCTTGGGTCGGTAATTTCGCCCGTTAATGCTGCAGCAACTGCCGTTTCAGGAGAAACTAAGTAAACCCCTGCATCTTTAGTGCCACTTCTACCTAAGAAATTACGATTAAACGTTCTTAAACTTACCCCGTTAGAGTTAGGCGAAAAACCCATACCTATACAAGGCCCACAAGCACATTCTAAAATTCTTGCGCCCGAAGAAATTATATCGTTTAACGCACCTGAAGAAGAGAGCATTGTTAACACTTGCTTAGAGCCCGGCGAAACTGAAAGGCTAACTTCTTCTTTTATTTTTTTGCCTTTTAAAAGTGATGCAACCTTTAATAAATCTTGATAAGATGAGTTTGTGCAAGAACCAATACATACTTGGTTTACTTTTGTGCCCTTTAGGTCTTTAACTTTTTTAATATTGTCTGGACTGTGTGGGCAAGCAATAAGTGGTTCTAAAGAACTTAGGTCAATATCTATTATTTTGTCGTAAACGGCGTCTTCGTCTGCACTTAAAGGAATATAATCTTCTACCCTGTTTTGTGCAGTTAAAAACTCTTTAGTAATTTCATCTGAAGGGAAAATAGAAGTGGTTGCACCAAGTTCCGTACCCATATTAGTTATGGTTGCCCTTTCTGGAACGGAAAGTGTTTTAACCCCTTCGCCACCCCATTCTATAATAGCACCAACGCCACCTTTAACAGAAAGTATTCTTAAAATTTCTAAACTAACGTCTTTAGCCGTTACAAAAGGATTAAGTTTACCCGTTAGGTTAACCTTGTACATTTTTGGCATAGTTATATAATACGCACCGCCACCCATAGCAACGGCAACGTCTAAACCACCTGCCCCAAACGAAAGCATACCTATGCCACCACCCGTTGGAGTGTGGCTATCTGAACCAATTAACGTTTTACCTGGTTTAGAAAACCTTTCTAGGTGTACTTGGTGGCATATGCCGTTACCTGGCCTAGAAAAATATATCCCGTGCTTTTTTGCTACCGATTGAATATACATGTGGTCATCTGCATTTTCAAAACCACATTGTAACGTGTTGTGGTCTATATATGCAACCGAGCGTTCCGTTTTAACACGTTTTAAGCCCATAGTTTCAAATTCTAAATACGCCATAGTGCCGGTAGCATCTTGCGTTAAGGTTTGGTCTATTTTTAAAGCAATTTCTTGCCCTTTTATCATTTCGCCACTAACTAGGTGGCTTTTTATAATTTTTTCAGCAATGGTTAAGCCCATTATTTTAGCCCCTTTATGCTTTCTTTAGCATTTTTAATATGTTCTATCATTAACTTTTCGGCAAGGTCTGCATTTCTGCTTTCTATTGCCTTAAAAAGTTCTCTATGTTCTTGTACTGCTTGTTCGGCACGGCCACTATTTGAAACCGATACCTTTCTGCAAAGTTGTATTTTTCTATGTAAGTTTGAAAGAATACTTTGATATATAGCACTACCCGTGCATTTATAAATTAGGCCGTGGAAAACTGAATCCGTTCCCTTAATTTTATCTGCAACGTTTTTTTGCGTGTAGAATTCTTGAAGGTCTATAACCTCACGCATTTCTTCTATTTCTTCGTTAGAAATATTTTCCGCGCAAAGCCTAGCCGCTTTTCCTTCAATTAAAAGCCTAATGTCGTAAATATCCATAATGTCTTCTTTGGTAATACCCACAACTTCGTGCCCTTTAGAAAGTTCTTTAATAAGATTTTCTTGTTCTAACCTTCTAATCGCTTCTCTTATAGGAGTTCTAGAAACGTTAAGTGCAACCGATAATTCGTTTTCAGTAATAACGTCGCCACGTTTATAAACGCCAACTAAAATATCGTTTTCTAATTGTTCAAAAACTGCATCTGCAAGTGAAGTGAATTTGGTTTGTGCCATAAAAATTAATCCTCTCTAATATCTGAATATTTTTCTACGAGTTCTTTAATTTCACCCGTTGAGATAGACGTTTGTCTTTCGTTTTCGTATTCTTTGTCTACCCACTCTTTAATTTTTACCACAACATCACTCTTTTTGTCAACTTCCTTTTCGGTACCAATCAATTTATAGTAACTATTTATCCAATAAGCAATGCCTGCAAGACCAGAAGTTTTAGAAATTGTTACCGTAGCAGGTCTATTTAGAATTTTACCCGTATCAAAAATATTATAAATTTCTTCATCTTTAAGTAACCCGTCTGCATGAATACCTGCTCTAGTTTGGTTAAAGTAGTCGCCCACAAATGGTATCATTGGTGGAATATTATAGCCAATATCTTTTCTAAAATATTCTCTAATTTCAGTAATAACGGTTGGGTCCATACCATCAAAAGTGCCACGCAAAGATGCGTATTCCATTACCATTGCCTCTAGTGGAACGTTACCCGTTCTTTCACCAATACCTAAAAGTGAGCAGTTAACTGCACTAGCACCGTATAGCCAAGCAGCCGTTGCGTTGGCTACTGCCTTATAAAAGTCGTTATGGCCGTGCCATTCTATTTGTTCACTAGGAATATCTGAATACTTCTTTATTCCGTATATAATACCAGGAACGCTTCTAGGTAGTGCCGTTTCAGAAAAAGGTATGCCGTAGCCCATAGTATCGCAAGCACGAATTTTAACAGGAATCTTTGCTTCTACTGAAAGTTCGTGTAACGCATTTATAAATGGAACGACGAAACCATAGAAATCTGCCCTAGTAATATCTTCAAAATGGCAACGTGGAACAATTCCTTCATCAAAAGCAGATTTTACTATAGAAAGGTAATGTTCTAACGCTTCTTTTCTTGTCTTTTTAAGTTTTTTGAAAATATGGTAGTCGGAGCAACTAACTAAAATGCCCGTTTCTTTAATTTTCATTTCTTTAACAAGTTTAAAGTCTTCTTTAGTAGCCCTAATCCAAGAAGTAATTTCAGGGAACTTTAGCCCTAAACTTCTACATTTATCTAACGCATCACGGTCTTTTTTACTATAAATAAAAAATTCAGTTTGTCTAATTATGCCGTTAGGCCCACCTAGTTTAGACATTAATTTATATAAGTTAACTATTTGTTCTACTGTATAAGGTTCTACAGATTGTTGCCCGTCTCTCATAGTGGTATCGGTAATCCAAATTTTTTCTGGCATATCTATTGGAGAACGACGGTGGTTGAAAACAACCTTTGGCACTTCTTCGTAATTATAAACGTCTCTAAATAAATTAGGTTCTTTTACGTCTTGAAGTGAATATTTATAAGTTTCTTGTTCTAATAGGTTAGTTTTTTTAGAAAGTATTAACATAACTGCCTCCTATTTGTATATTTGTATACAAGTATACTCGTTGTAATTTTTTTGTCAACTATTTTGTATTTAATTTTTAAAAAAAATAAAATAACGTGCAAAAAAGTTTTAGTTTAGCCGTTACTTTATATATTAATTATATATTGTTTATGTTTTTTTATACAAAAAAAGGCTGTTAAACTAACAGCCTTTTTTGTTTTATTTAATTAAAATGCAATTTTTTCTTCTATATATGCTTTTAATTCTGCTATTGGTAACCTAATTTGTTCCATACTATCTCTATCTCTAATAGTTACGCAGTTGTCTTCTAACGTTTCAAAGTCTATGGTTACGCAGTAAGGTGTACCAACTTCGTCTTGCCTACGGTAACGTTTACCAATAGAGCCTGCTTCATCGTAATCTACGCTAAAATATTTAACTAATTCGTCGTAAACTTCGCCTGCTTTTTCGCTTAACTTTTTAGAAAGTGGCAATATTGCAACTTTATAAGGTGCTAATGCTGGGTGTAAACGTAAAACCGTTCTAACGTCGTTCTTTTCGGCGTCTATTACTTCTTCTTCGTAAGCGTTACTTAAAATTGCAAGAACCGTTCTTTCTACACCTAAACTTGGTTCTACTACGTAAGGAATATATCTTTCGTTGGTTTCTGGGTCAAAATAAGTTAGGTCTTTGCCAGAAACGTTTTGGTGTTGGGTTAAGTCGTAATCAGTTCTATCTGCAACGCCCCAAAGTTCGCCCCAACCAAATGGGAACAAGAATTCAAAGTCTGTTGTTGCTTTAGAATAGAAACATAATTCTTCTGGGTCGTGGTCACGAAGCCTAATTCTTTCTGGTTTTAAGCCAATATTTAATAGCCAGTTGTGGCAGAACTCTCTCCAATAATTAAACCATTCTAAATCGGTGCCAGGTTTACAGAAGAATTCTAATTCCATTTGTTCAAATTCTCTTACACGGAAAATAAAGTTGCCCGGAGTAATTTCGTTACGGAAAGATTTACCTACTTGCGCAATACCAAAAGGCACTTTTTTTCTGGTTGTTCTTTGAACGCTAACGAAGTTTGTAAAAATACCTTGCGCTGTTTCTGGGCGAAGATATACCGTGTTTTTAGCATCT
>JAZOOP010000074.1:0-4744 GCA_045655065.1 Christensenellaceae bacterium | reverse complement strand
ATTATTCTTAAAAAAGTGAAAAGTGAAAATTATTAAAACACCAATTGCACCATAATCAAATCTAAGCTTTTCTGCGATAATAGCCAATATTAAAACAACCGGTAAAGAAATAGCTTTATATTCAATTTTTTCATATATCATTATTGAAATTAATCCAGTTGCTAATGTAAAGAAAACATTAAAATATAATCTTTCAAAATGCATATAGTAAGTGCGAACGAGCATTCACTTTTCAACTATCTTTACGCCCTACTCGTGCTTTTTTTATAATATTTTTAATTGCTTTTTGTTGTAAATTTGATGTATAATATTTACAAGAAACATAGGTATAAAACAATGAAATTATTAGAACCAAAAATTTTAACAGCCTTTAAGGGCTACAAAACAAAAGATTATATTTCAGATATTGTTGCAGGTGTTATTGTAGCAATAATAGCATTGCCACTTTCTATTGCCCTTGCAATTGCCTCTGGCGCAAGACCAGAAACAGGGCTTTTTACAGCCATTATTGCAGGGTTTATTACTGCACTTTTAGGTGGCAGTAAAGTAAACATTACAGGCCCTACCGCCGCTTTTGCAACAATAGTGGCAGGAATAATTTTAACGCAAGGCATAGAAGGGCTATTTTTAGCAACCATTATGGCAGGTATTATTTTAATACTTATGGGGTTGTTGCGTTTTGGCTCATTAATAAAATATATACCCCACACAATTACAGTTGGATTTACAGGTGAAATTGCAATAACCCTAGTTATTGGGCAGTTAAAAGATTTTTTAGGACTTACCTACCCAGATGGCACGGTTGCTATAGAAACCATAGATAAAGTTAAACTTGTTTTTGAAAACATTTCAACTTTTAACCCTTGGGCTTTTGCCGTTGGACTACTTGGGCTTGCAATTTTAATAATTTGGCCAAAAATTTCTAAAAAAATTCCAGGTTCTTTAATAGCCGTTTTAGTTGGCTCGTTAATTTGCCTTATTCCTATAATAAATACAAATACAATAGGCTCGCTATACACCATTTCTTCTAACTTACCCACCTTTAGCTTACCAACCATAACAGGCGAAAAAATACTTGCGCTTTTACCTAGTGCATTTACTATAGCATTGTTAGCGGGAATAGAATCATTACTTTCTTGTGTTGTTTCCGACAATATGATAAACGATAAACATAATTCCAACACAGAACTTATTGCCCTTGGCACAAGTAATATCTTCGTTGGCTTTTTAGGTGGAATACCTGCAACAGGTGCTATTGCTAGAACTGCGGCAAACGTTAAAAACGGCGGAAAATCGCCACTTTCGGGAATGGTCCACGCAGTTATACTTTTGCTTGTTTTGGTGTTATTAATGCCGTTAGCATCTTATATACCAATGCCTATTATTGCCTCTATATTATTTATAGTTGCATATAATATGAGCGAGTGGAGAGAGTTTGTTGCAATAATTAAAACGAAAAAATGGAACGATATTTTAGTGCTAATATTAACCTTTTTACTAACGGTTATTTTTGACCTTGTTAAAGCAATAGCAGTTGGTATTGTGGTGCATTATTTAATAGTTTTAATTTATTACCTAATAACAAAGAAAAAAGCAAAGAAAACAAATAACTAAGGGTAGGCTTTGCAGCCTACCTTTTTTTACGCCTTTTATATTATTTTACAAACCAATTTATTTATGATATAATATTTAGCAACTAAACAATAAACTTTTGGAGTTAATTTATGAACAATTCAACTTCTAACGAAAGAACAAGCAAAGGCACTATTGCTAGTATAATAGGTATATTAGTTAATATTTTGCTTGCTATAGTCAAAATTGCAGTTGGTGCAATTTTTGGGCTTGTTTCCGTTTTAACAGACGGGTTAAACAATTTAACCGATTGTGGCAGTAGTATAATATCTTTAATATCTTTTAAGTTATCTTCAAAACCTGCCGACAAGGAACACCCTTACGGCCACGAGCGAATAGAATACGTTTGCTCTATGGCTGTAGCATTTATTATTTTATTTATAGCAATAACTATGGTAATTGAATCTATAAACAAAATATTAGAGCCAACAAACGTAGAATTTTCTTTAATAGTTGCAATAGTTTTATGTGTATCAATATTATTTAAGTTTGGCTTATTTTTATATTACAAAACAACAGCAAAAAAAATTAACTCTTCTATTTTAAAAGCAACGGCTGTAGACAGTTTATCAGATTGTGTTTCAACCTTTGTAGTTGCTATTTGCTTTATAATTAGTTGTTTAACAAACTTTAATATAGACGGCTATGCAGGTATTTTAGTTTCTATTTTCATTGGATACTCTGCAATAGGAATTTTAGGCGACGTTTTTTCTATGCTTATAGGTAAAGCACCAGAAGAAAGCATGCTGAAAGAAATTAAAGAAAAAATACTTGCCTACCCTAACGTTTTAGGAGTTCACGATTTAAGCGTTTATTGCTATGGCCCAAACAAGTATTTTGCCAGTGCCCACGTTGAAGTTGATGCTAAAGTAGACGTTTTAGATTCGCACGAATTAGTAGATAAAATTGAAAAAGACTTTTTAGAAGAAACGGGCATTGTACTAACCGGTCACCTAGACCCAATTATTATAGATGACGAAAGAGTTAATACTCTAAAAGAAAAAACCCAAGCAATTTTAGTAGAAATAGACGAAAGTTTTTCTTTGCACGACTTTAGAATGGTTTTTGGCAAGAACCAAACCAACGTGTTATTTGACGTTGCCGTTCCATATGCTTGCAAACTAACTAAAGATGAAATTAAAAACAAAATTGAAACAGAAATAAAAAAAATAGATGAAAAATATTGTTTAGTAATTACTATTGAACCTTGCATTTAACAAATTTAAAACACAAAAAAAGATAGGTTTTACCTATCTTTTTTTTATTTAAGATAACTTTCTTTTATTAAACTTCAAAATCTATTGCAACGCTTTTTTCAACAACAGCGTGCATATGTTTTTTAACTACGTTAACGTGGTAAGGGTCGGCTTGGTATTCTTCTAAAGCCTTCATATCATCTAATAAAACAGAAAGATACACGTCATACGACCTTGCGCTTTTTAGCACGTCTACCCCAACTTCAATTGCACGCATCATAGGTACGTTGCCTTGCATAGAAAGTAAAACCTCTTTTGCTTTTTCTATGCTTTCGCCTTCTTTTAATTTAAAACAAACTACGTGTTTAATCATATTTATCTCCTTTATAAAAGGCTACCAAAGGGTAGCCTTTTGATTAAAATTCTTTAATGGTAATTCCGTTTACTTCTTGAGTTTTAAATTCCTTATCTATTAAAGTAAGTTGTTTACGAATAATACTTCTCATTTTAATAGCAGGTTTTAAGCAATATTTTTCAAACTCTTCAAGGTTAACGTCTTTTTTGCTTTGCCAATGTGGGAATAAAAGTTTAATATATCCCGAACATAGCCTTTTAACGGCAGAAACGTCTCTTGTGTCGGCAGTAGATTCAATTTCTAACAATTCATCTACTATAGCGCCGTAAGTTACGTCTGAACGAAGTAAGTGCATAATTTCTGAAAAATATTCGCTATTTAACGACAAGCCTTTCATCTTCATGCTTTCTTTCATTCTTGGGTTTTCCCAACCTTCAATAAAGCCATGGAAACGGTCTAACAGAGCAGAATCTTTAAATATTTCAGGTAGCTCGCTAAACATAGGAGTATCTGTATTAAATTTAGAACTATCTATATTCCCTAAAAAAATCATTCCAGATTTAGAAGTGCCTGCTTTATTACCTACCGTGTATTTACCACTTTCTAAATAGCCTTTCATAGCGCCTTTCATTTCGTCGGCATCTGGTATTTTAATAGTAGCAATTTCATCTACGGCAACGAAGTCGTAACGGTTAATTAAACCTTCTTGCTTGGTGTTCATATCGTAGAACAACTTTGCCCTTGTTAATACGCCACCACTTATTAGCCAGCCGTATTTGCTTATGTTAGAAAACATATAAGATTTTCCCGTGCCTTTTGGTGCTAATTCTATTAAGTTTAGCCTGTTTTCTACGAAAATTAGCATACGCCTTATTACCGAAAACTTTTCTTCTTCGGTAAATGCTGAAGCATTATAATCAAATCCACCAAGAAGAATTTCTAGCCATTCGTCTAAGGTAAAATTCTTTCTAGCGTTTTTATAATATTTTAAATCTGCAGTATAAGGTTGGAAAGATGTAAAATCTTTTAGGCAAATTTTACTTTCTTTTTCGGTAACACTTCTATAATAAAGTGTAACTATACCCCAACTTTCTCCGCCGTTTAGAATTTTGTTCTTAATATTATTCCAAACTGAAAATTCTATTAAAGTAGATTTTTCAGTTATATCATAATCTGGCAAGGTAAAGGCTACTGCACCTGTTTTAATGTTTATATCAACTTTTATTCTAGCAAGAATTTTTACTTCGCCACCAGAAATAAGTTTATCCATAATAGTGTTCCAATAAGATTTTGGTGGTAAATACCTGTTAATTTTATCCATCATTAAAGATGCGTTAACAGAACCATCACTATCAGAATATTTCATTATAAACCAGTCTCTAATAAAAGATGGAACACCTAGCCCAGAAAATATTTCTTGTGCGCCAGATTTTACAACAGCCATATCGCTAAAATATTCTTTAATTTTTTCCATATAAATCACCCGTTCTAGTAAAATTAGTCTTTGTTACCAAAAATACCACCAATAATTCCTAAGAATACAATTAAACCAACTATTCCA
>JAZOOP010000073.1:0-15560 GCA_045655065.1 Christensenellaceae bacterium | reverse complement strand
TTTTCCATTTTTAACAATTATTTGTGGTCTAATTTTTAGTAAGTTAGCACCAAAATACATTAGGCTACTACACCTTCCACCCTTGTACAAATAATCTAACCTATTAAGCACAAAACTTGCTTGTATGGTTGGCACTTTTTTAAGTGATTCGTTATATATTTTTTCAGCGCTTAGCCCTTTGTCTACAAGTTCTTTAGCATAAATACATAATAAAGCAATACCTGTAGATAAAGTTCTAGAATCTACAACAAAAACCTTGCCATTAAATTTTTTAGATGCACTAATTGCATTATTATATGCTGAACTCATTTCAGAAGATAAAGAAAAATGTACAATACTATCGTATTCCTTTAACAAACTTGAAAAATGCTCTGTAAAACTTTCTTCGTTAACAGCCCCCGTTTTAGGCAAAACTTGTGTTTTATTAACGTGTTCAATAATTTCTTGCGTTTTAATTTCACCATCTAATAGGTTATCATCACCCAACAATATACTAAATGGTATAGTTTTAATATTATATTTTTTTAACAGTTCTTTAGTTAAATCTACCGTACTTTCTGCTGAAATTGCTATTTTCATATATATCCTCCAATAACGTTTTTATTTTAATATAAATTAGGAACTTATTCAACCTACTCTTATTAAATTAAACTCTATAATTAAAAATTAACCAAATAGAATAAAAATATTCAATTCTACCAACTGTAGAATTAGCAAAAATATAGACTTTTTAGTTGCTTTTTTATTGTTTTTTTGTTAAAATATATATAATTTGAGATAAAATTATGGATATTAAGAAAAATTTAAGCGAAAATTTAATAAATTTAAGAAAATCTGTTTCATTAACACAAGCAGAACTTGCCGAAAAATTAAACTATAGCGATAAAGCAGTTTCTAAATGGGAAAGGGGCGAATCTGTGCCAGATTTAACCGTATTAAAACAAATTGCAGATTTTTATGGCGTTACAATAGATTATTTAATTAATGAACACCCTGTAAAACAAAAGGTTAACCTAATTGCAAATCTTTCTAAAAAAAGGGTTATAATAGCCTCATTTTCTACAATACTTGTTTGGTTAGTTGCTATTTGCGCATATTCGTTTATAACCTTATTATTCCCTACCCTAGTTAATACTTGGTTATCGTTTATTTACGCTATTCCAATAACACTAATTATATTGTTGGTTTTAACGGCAATTTGGGGTAAATCTTTAACCAACCTAATAATTACTTCGCTATTAGTTTGGACTGTTATTTTAGCAGTATATTTAACCTTGCTTTACGCCTTAATTAACCCACCTTTAACGCTTTGGGTTTTGTTTTTGATAGGCATTCCGTTGCAAATTTTAACAGTATTATTATTTACTTATAATAAAATTAAATAAATTTTGAAATATAAAAAAGAGTGGATTTTTTCCACTCTTTTATTTTTATAATTTATTATTTAGATTTTCTGTTAAAAAGTTTTTGCATAAATGGTGGCAAGCCTCTGCCTTTTGGCGCTTCAGTAGGTTCTTCTATCTTTTTAACTTCAACCTCTTCTTCTTGCACTTCCACTTGTTGAGGAACTGCTATTTCAGGTTCTTTACTTGCAACTTCATCTAAAATTTCAGGAACGTTACTTTCTGCAACTTCTTCCTTTACTTCTACTTCAACCTTTTTTTCTACACGATTTTCTGGTTGTTGGTTTTGTGTAAAGCCCGTTGCAATAACTGTAATTTTAATCTCTTCGTTCATATTTTCATCTATGGTAGCACCAAAAATAATGTTTGCAGCACCATCTATAATTCCTTGAACAAGCACGGCAGCCTCGTTAGCCTCATTAAGCATTAAATCTCTGCCACCTGTAACGTTTATAATTACTGCTTTAGCACCTTCAATAGTGGTTTCTAATAGCGGGCTAGAAACTGCTTGACGAACGGCTTCTATAACCCTGCTTTCGCCCTTTGCTCTACCAATACCCATATGTGCTAAACCTTGTGCACGCATAACTGTTTTAACGTCTGCAAAGTCTAAATTTATTAACGAAGGTGTTGCAATAAGGTCTACTATACCTACAATACCTTGTTTTAGCATATCGTCGGCAACCTTAAATGCATCTAACATACAAACTTGCTTTGGTAAAAATTGCAATAATTTATCGTTTGGAATAATAACTAACGTATCTACGTATTTTCTTAAATTAGCAATACCTTTTAATGCATTAGCATTTCTAACTCTACCTTCAAAAGAGAAAGGTTTTGTAACTACTGCAATGGTTAAAATACCTAACTCTTTAGCAATACGAGCAATAACAGAAGCAGCACCCGTACCTGTACCGCCACCCATACCAGCAGCAATAAACAATAGGTCTGTACCTCTTAAAATATTTTCTATAGCCTCTTTAGATTCTTCAGCAGCGGCTTCGCCAACAGCAGGGTCGCTACCAGCACCTAAGCCTTTAGTAATTTTTTCGCCAATTTGAATACGTGTTTCCGCCTTAGATAACATTAGGGCTTGGCTATCTGTATTAACTGAAATAAATTCAGCAGTAGAAATATTACTATCTATCATGCTGTTTACGGCGTTACATCCGCCACCGCCAACGCCCATAACTTTAATAACTGCTGTATTTAATTGAAAATCGTTTCCTAAAAACATTTTTAACGTCCTCCGTAATTTTTAATTATTATTATGCTCTAACACAACGTCGCACAAAGATAAGAAAGAAGATTCTATTGGGCTATTCAACATAGGAACTTTTGGCGCAATTACTTCTACCATATAACCTAGCCTATTAGAAACGTGTTCTTTTGCCCCTCTAATAAAGGAAATTCCACCACCTGTTATAAGCAAAGGAACGTAATCTGGTAAAACGTAACCAAAATTTTGAATAGTTTCCGCAATATTTTCACAAAGTGTATCTAAACTTAACTTTGCAGTTTCTTTTATTTCTAAATAATTTAAATATCTATTACTATTTTCATCTATAGTTTCAAAAGAATCGGCACTTCTTCTTGCACTTAAATTAACCTTGCGTTTTAATTTTTCTGCATCAGCAAAGTCTAATTCAAAACGTTCGGCAAATAGCCCCGTAATATAGCCACCACCATAATCAAATGTTTTTTGCATTATAATTCCATCGCCTTGAATTACCATTAGGGTTGTTGTTATATAACCTACGTCTACTAAAAGAGCAATTCTATCTCTTACTTCTGCCTCTATTAGATAAAGCGCTTCGCATAATGCAGATGAAACACATTCTACTTTTTGAACACCTAAATTTTGGCAAGTAGATTTAACTAAATTGTAAAATTCGTTTTCGCAAAGAACGAAAGATAACCTACCCTTTAGAATTTCGCTATAGTTGCCTATTGGGTTGGCTAGTTGGCGAAAATCGTCTAGTTCATATACTATGGCTGAACGATTTATTAATGCATAACTTTCTGAAGGCACTAAAAATGCAGAATCAAATAAAGCATTTATATCTTCAGTAGCAATTTTTTTCTTCTTAGAAAATGAAATTTGGCTGTTTTTAACAACAACCTTAGTAAACGCACTAGGAACACCAACGTATATGGTGCTTAATTTTGAACCAACAGAATCTTTTAACGATTGAACTGCATTTTCTAACGTTTTAGTAAATTGATTAACGTCGTAAAAACCGTCTAAGCCAAAACCATCGTAGTCAAAACTAAATTTACCCTTAATTATAAAGGTTTTATTTATACCTCTTTCGCATATACCCGCCGTAATTTTAGAAGAACCTATATCTATAACGGCAACTTGTTTTTTCTTTTGCATACCATCACCTTTTAGTTATTCGCCCACACTACTATCCCAGAAAGGAACTAAAAGCCCGTCGTCTTGTAGTATTACGCTTATAATTTTAAAAGTTTTATAATAATCTGTACTATCTATATTAGAGTTGTAAAAAGCAAACGCACCTTCTGTTTTTTCTACACCTGCTACATTTGCCTTTGGAATTCTTATTTGAACACCGGTGTACGTATCAAATATAATATCTGTTTGAACTATATTGTTAATAACTTTCATAGTTTTAATGCAATTAGTTAGGTTTGCTGCCTTTGCTAAAGAAAAGGCTAAAGATAAAACTTCGTCGTTATTAGTTTCTAGTTTTTTGCCCAATTTAATAGAAGAAACCGTTAAATCATTTAGGTTTAGTTCTATGTGCATTCTATCCCTTGTCCCTAAAGGCACTTCACATAAAACCTTGCCGTCTTCTGCCAATGCATAAGTTCTATTATTATAGTCTAAATAATAAACTTCTTTTAACTCTTTAATTTCTAACGAAACGTCGTTTGGAAGATGTTTTTCTATGCTTACAACTTCTAAATAAGGGTTTTCTTCAACAGCGTTTTTAACTTCATTTAAGTCTAAAAACAATATGTTTTGCCCACAAAACTCGTTTAGTTTTTCTTCTAAAACACTATCTATATACTCACTTGTATTTTCGCCAGCAGAATATTTTGCATTTACGCTTTTTAACGTAAAAGCAGCAAAAGTTAACAAAAACATTAACAATGCAAATACTATTGATATTAAACTGACGAAAATTTTTTTAGTTTTCATTTTTTAATAAAATTTCCTTTTTTATATTTGCGCCAAGCATAGAAAGTTTATTTTCTATGTTGGCATAGCCTCTTTCAATATGTAATATATCGTTTATTTCCGTTTGCCCTTCGGCAACCAAACCTGCTAAAATTAAACTTGCGCCACCACGCAAATCGGTAGCGGTAACCACGCCACCATAAAGCCTTTTTACGCCCGTAACAAATGCCGTATTATTTTTAACAACAATATTTGCACCAAGTTTTTTTAGTTCGTTTACGTATGCAAACCTGTTTTCAAAAACGGTTTCTTCAATTATAGAATTGCCCTTTGCAACCGAACATAGTGCCGTTAGTTGCGACTGAAGGTCTGTTGGAAATTGTGGGTATGGCCCGGTAGAAATTTTTATACCACTAAACCCACTTTCAACTCTTATGCTTATTATACCATTTTTATATACCACTTTACAAGTGTTATTAAAAAATTTATTGCTTAAAGAATAAATATTTTTACAATTACTGTTATAAATTTCCAATTTTCCGCCCGTTATTACAGTAGCAAATATAAAGGTATCTGCCTCTATTCTATCAAACATAGGGGTAAAGGTTGCACCGTGTAATTTTTTTACGCCAACAACTACTATTTTAGAAGTTCCTGCTCCATAAATTTTTGCACCTAAAGTATTTAAAAATTCTACTAGGTTTACTATTTCAGGTTCTCTTGCAACGTTTATTAATTCTATACTACCACTATTAAATATAGAGGCAAATATTAAGTTTATAGTTGCTCCCACGGAAGCATACCTTAAATACACCTTTTCACATTTAATTTCGTTTACTTTACAATATAAAGAATCTTCAGTTTCTTCTACTTTTACGCCTAATTTCTTTAAACCTTCTATATGTATATCTATTGGGCGTTTACCAATTCTGCAACCCCCTGGAAAACTTATTTTTGCATATTTAAAGCGTGTTAAAAGCCCTCCAAGCATAAAAATTGAAGAGCGCAAAGTTTCGGTTAAACCTTTAGAAATTTCTGCTTTATTTATAGTAGAAGCATTAATAACTAGGTTGTTTTCTTGCCAATATACATTAACCCCTAAACTTTTTAAAATTTTAATCATATTAAAAACGTCTTGAATTTTAGGGCATTTTTTAATTATTACTTCTTCATCTGTTAAAATTGCCCCTGCCATTATAGGCAAAACAGCGTTTTTTGCACTTTCTATTTCAACTTTACCTTCAAGTTTTCTTCCACCGTTTATTATAAATTTTTCCATACAAAATCTCCCGTACTAGATAATTTATTGTATGGTTAAACGGCTTAAAAAGTTAACTTTCTTCTTTTAGAAATATTACACAACAAACCCATTTCAGCCATAAAAATAATAATAGACGTATTTCCACTAGAAACTAAGGGTAAAGGTAAGCCTGTAGGTGGAATACTACCCGTAACAACAAGGGCGTTTATTACCGTTTGTATGCCAAAAATCATAGTTATTCCAACGGCTAAAATAAATGAAAAAATATTTTCTGCCTTAGATGCAATTCTAATTCCCCTATAAATAATAAAGCCCAATAATGCAAAAAAGAAAATTAAACCTATAAAACCTATTTCTTCGCCTATTACCGAAAGAATAAAATCGCTTTCAGAAAAAGGTAAAAATGCAAACTTTTGCCTAGAATTAAATAATCCTACGCCAAACCACCCACCTGAACCAAGTGCGTATAACGATTGAATTAGTTGGTACCCTTCACCTTTTGGGCTAGACCAAGGGTTTAAAAAAGCCCCAAGCCTATCTAACCTATAAGGAGCAGAAATAATTAAAAATACCCCAACCAAAAAAGCAGGTATAATCAATACAATTAAATGCTTAATTTTCATGCCACCTGCAAATAACAAAGTAATCATAAGCATTGCAACACAAACGGTTATAGACATATTTGGTTCGGTAATAATTAATAAACACAATATAAGCCCGTACGCTAATATTGGCAAAATACCAACGAAAGTTTTAATTTTATGTGGATATTTAGAAATATAGCAAGCAGAAAATAATATTAAAGAAAATTTTGCTATTTCAGAAGGTTGTAAGGTAAAAGCCCCAAAACCTATCCAACGCCTAGCGCCGTAATTTTCTACGCCAATTCCAGGAATAAAAACTAGTATCAACAATAATATGGTTATTATCATTACGGGAAGATTAAGTTTTTTTAATATTTCTAAATTGATATTACTAGTAATTATTAACGCAATTATGCCTAGTGCTACGCCTACTACTTGTTTTTTTACAAAATAAAAACTATCGTTATAAGTTGCATTTGCCGAATAATTACTTGCAGAATATATAAATACAACCCCTACTAAAGACAATAAAATTACGGCAATAGGCAACAAAATATCGCCTTTTTTTCCATTAGAAAAATCTAATAATTTTTCTTTCAATTATTTAATTCCTCCACCAATTTACAAAAAGTTTCGCCACGTTCTTCGTAGCCAGAAAACTTATCAAAACTAGCGCACGCAGGACTTAAAAGTATATTATCGCCATCTTCTGCAAGCATATTTGCAACCTTAACTGCAACGTTAAAACTTTCGGTTAAGGTAACGTTAAAATAGCCTTGTTTTGTTGCACTATTTAACATATTTAATCTTGATGCACCAGTTAATACAACGTGTTTAACTTCGCTTAATTTAATTTTTTCAAAAAGTTTATCGTATTCTTCACCCTTTTCGCTACCACCTAAAATTAAAATAGTAGGCGCTTTCATTGTAGCAATTGCCACAATAGATGATGCCGTATTAGTTGATTTAGAATCGTTATAATATTTCTTACCATTTTTTTCTAAAACAAGTTCAATTCTATGTTTTACGCCCTTAAAGGTTTTTAATGCATTTGCTATTATTTCATTACTTACACCTAAAATTTTGCATACAGAAATGGCAAACAAAGCGTTATAAACGTTATGTTCGCCTATTAATGCAAGGTCATCTATATTAGTTATGTACTCGTTAAAATAATATAATTTTTCATCTTTTAGATATGCGCCCTTAACTGCTTCTTTTAAAGATATCCAAATAATTTTTGCCTTAATTTCTTCTTTAAAAGAGCAAACAGTTTCATCATCATAGTTTAGCACGGCATAGTCGTCGCACTCTTGATTTCTAAAAATTTTCTTTTTAAGAAAAACGTAATTTTCCATAGAATAATGCCTTTCTAAGTGGTCTGGCGAAATATTAAGCATACAAGTTATATGTGGCATTATATGGTTTAACGTTTCAAGTTGAAAACTAGAAACTTCTGCAACCAAAATTGTATCTTTAGTTGTACTTTCTATTTTACTTGCTAAAGGAATACCAATATTTCCTACAACTTCGTATTGAAGTTGGGCTTCTTTAAGAACGTTATCTATTAAAGAAACGGTTGTAGTTTTACCATTTGTGCCTGTAACGGCAACTAAAGGTGGATTATACCTTAATAGCGAAAACTCCAATTCTCCCATTATTCGCTTGCCTAGTTTTTTAGATAAAACGGCAATTTCGTGGTTAATTGGTACGCCAGGGCTTAAAATTACTACGTCTACGTTTCTAATTATTTCTTCGTTAACAGAATTTATTACCTTTACACCCTTTTCCTTTAAGCCGTTTAACGTTGCTACTACGTTTTCTGTTTTTAATTCTTCAAAAACGTAACATTCCTTACATTTTTCTAAAAGATAATTAACAACAGCCATTCCGCTTTTAGATGCACCTACAACTAAAAATTTTTGTTCTTTTATGTACATAATTCCCCCTTAAATATAAGATAAAATAGAAAGAACCCCCATAACACCCGTTACAACCGAATATAAGAAAGTAATTTTACTTTCGCTATGTCCTTTAAGTTGAAAATGGTGGTGCAAAGGCGCCATTAGCATAATTCTTTTTTTTGTTTTTTTATAATATAAAACCTGCACAATTACCGATATGCTAGATGCAACAAAAGTTATTCCTATTATTGGAATAAAAAGCGAGTTAGAAGAAAATATACTAATGCTTCCTAAAAATCCACCTAAAGAAAGCGAGCCGGTATCTCCCATAAAAACACTAGCCTTGCTAACGTTAAAAACTAAAAAGCCTATTATAGCGCCCATTAAGGAAGAAGATAATAATACTAAATTTACGTATTCTTCGTTTAGGTTTACTATGCTAGTAAATAAAGAAGTTTGCAAGCAAATTATAATTGCCATAAAAAGCAAATACACGAAGGAAACGCTAGAAGCAAGCCCGTCTAAGCCGTCGGTTAAATTAACGCTGTTAGTTATTGAAATAAATATTATTGCTACTATTGGTATTGTAAAAATGCCTAAATCTATAACCTTATTGGTAAAAGGCAGGTAAAAAACAGTTATTTTATTTATATAAGCAAAAAAACCTGCCACTAGCGATATAGAAAGTTGAAATAAAATTTTTTGGTAAGGTTTTAAGCCGTCGTTTTTTTTGTTTTTAATTTTTATAAAGTCATCTATAAACCCAACCAACATAAAAGCAACGCCAATACAACAAGAAACCAAAGAAAGCCTACCTTTACCGCCTGTTAGGTAAAAAATAATTACTGCACTAATTATAAAAAACAGGCCACCCATAGTTGGTGTACCGTTTTTTTCTTTGTGAGTTTCTACGTAGTGAAGTATTGTTTGCCCTGCTTTAATTTTTTTTAAGATTGGTATTGAAATTAGCCCTAAAATTACTGTTAATACAAAAGATAGTATTGTGGCAATAAAAAATATTTTCATTTAACTTAACCTAATACTTTAATAAGTTTTCAATAGTAGTTTTATCGTTATAAATATGTTTTATACCTAAAATTTCTTGGTAGTTTTCACAGCCTTTACCAGCCACTAAAACAATATCTTCATTACTTGCATAGTTTAGGGCGTATTTAATACCCTCTACTCTATCTTGCACAACGACGTATTTTTTACTTGTTTTTAACAAACCTTTTTCTATTTCGTAAATTATATCCATTGGTTCTTCAAATCTTGGGTTATCAGAAGTAATTACGGTAAAATCGGCATATTTACCACTAATTTCGCCCATTTTACTTCTTTTAGTAGCATCTCTATTTCCACCACAACCAAAAACGCAAATTAGTTTTTTAGAACTAATTGATTTTAAAGTTTTTAGCACTTTTTCTAAACCATCGGGAGTATGAGCATAGTCTATAAAAACGTACCCCTTTTTTGCACTAACTAATTCTAACCTACCAATAACTCCGTTCATTTTATTAATTTCGTTAACTATCCCTTCTAATTTAACACCTAATATAGAACAAGCCGTCATTGCAGATAACACGTTATATACGTTAAATTCACCCATTAGCCTTGTTTTTACGCTATAAACTTGGTCAAATAAATTTACAACGAAACTCGTACTAAGCAACGAACAATTTATATCTATTGCAAAAACGTCGCTTGGGTTATAAATGCCATACGTTATTACCTTTTTATTTTCTTTAATTATTTCTAAACCAACGTTGTCGTCGCTATTAGCAATTATACATTTGCAATTTTTAAAAAAACTTTTCTTTACGTTTTTATATTCTTCCATACTAGAAAAATAGTCTAAATGGTCTTGGCTAAAATTGGTAAAAATACCTATTTCAAAAGTAATATTTGCTACCTTTTTTAGAAATATAGCGTGTGCCGAAATTTCCATTACCACTATTTCTACACCATTTTCGTACATATCTTTAAAAATCTTATGTAGTTCTAAAGGGTCGGGAGTAGTTAAATTATTTTCCACCCTATTACCAAAATAGTAAGAGCCTATTGTACCAATTACCCCGCATTTTTTACCATTTCTTTGTAAAACGTTTTTAATTATATGCGAAGTAGTTGTTTTGCCATTAGTCCCCACAACCCCAACTATTTTCATTTTTTCATATGCGTTACCATAATATTCGGCACTTAAAACACTTAAAGCATACCTAGTGTCTTCTACTATAATTTGAGTTAAATTAGTGTCTAGCGGAGTTTCTGCTACAACGGCACTAGCCCCAAAACTTTCTACTTGCCTAATTAAAGTGTGGGCATCTACTACTTTACCTTTTAAGCAAACAAACAAACTATTTTTTGTAACAGCCTTACTATCTATAAATATTTCAGAAATATCTAAATTTACATCACCAATTATTTTCTTAACTTTTAGCCTACTTATTAATTTACTTAATTTCATATTTACTCCTACTTAAAAGGCTTAATATTTTTTGCGTTTATAATTCCTTCAAATACTTTTTTTGCATAAGGAGCGGCAACCGTGCTACCATAGTATTGCCCTTCCGGTTCGTCAATAACAACCAAAGCCAAAAACTTAGGGTTATTGGCAGGGAAATATCCTACAAACGAAGAAACGTATTTACCAACGGCTATAACCCCGTTTTTATATTTTTGCGCCGTACCTGTTTTGCCCGCTACTCTATACCCTTCAATATAGGCGTTTTTACCACTACCCGTGCTAACAACTTCTTCTAATAAAGAATTAAGAATAGATGATGCTTTTTCACTAACAACCCTATTTTTTGCATTAGGTATATAAGTTTCGGCAATAACGTTATCGTTTGAATATATTTCCTTTAGAAAATGTGGGGTGTAATAAGTTCCACCATTAATTGCGGCAGCCGTTGCCCCAACAAGTTGAAGCCCCGTGCAAGCAATGGTTTGCCCAAAACCTATTCTGCACAAATCTACGTTTTGTACCGACTGCAACGGCAACACCATACCTTGCGATTCGCCGTTAAAATCTACCCCCGTAACCGTGCCATAATTAAACTTTTCTAAGTATTTATACATAGTTTCCTTACCCAAAGACATTGCAATATCTACAAATATAGGGTTACAACTATTATTTAACGCACCTTGAAGATTTAGGTTGGCGTGCTTGCCGTTAGTGTGGTTAGACCAACACTTTACCTTTGTTCCATCTATATACCTATACCTTGAAGATGGAAAAACGTGTTCAGTAGAAAAAGCCTTAGAATTTCCCTTCAAATACTCTTCAATATTAGCCACGCTAGTTAAAATTTTAAACGTAGAGCCCGGCTCATAAACGTCGCTTATTAATGAACACCTATTAAGGCTATTTAGCAAAGGTATATCATCTCTAGGAACTTCGTTTAAGTTATACGAAGGCTTACTACTTAAAGCCAAAATTTCGCCCGAAGAAGGTTCTATAACAATCATTTGTGCAGATTTACATTTATGTACTTCCATTGCTTCTTGCATAGCACTATCGCATAATTGCTGAACTTCATAATCTATAGTTAACCTAACGTTAAGCCCACTAGTTGCAGGAATATAACTAGCCTTGCCGTTTTCTAATTCCACCCCAACTATATCTGTTTCATATAGAATTTCGCCGTTTATACCCGTTAAATATTTATCGTAATAAAGTTCTAACCCTGCTTGCCCTTTACCGTCGTTAGAAGTAAAACCCATAACCGAAGAAAGCATATCGTTATAAGGGTAAATTCTAGTGTTATCCCTAGCGTAATAAACGCCCGTAGTATCTGTTTTAAGCAATTCTTCTAGTTTGCTTTTTTTAACTTGTTTTTTTATAGTAACTTCGCTAGATTTAGTTGTAGTTAGTCTATTTATTACGTAATTATAATCTATTTCTAATATTTCACTTAGGTTTTTAGCAAGAAGTTCTATATCTTTAACTGCTTTTTTACGCACAAAAATTGTATAAGTATCGTCGTTATTTGCTAAAACAACCCCATTTCTATCGGTAATAAGCCCCCTAGATGCTATTACAGGTATTTCCCTTGTCCATTGGTCTATTGCTTTTTCTTGCAAATCTTTACCCCAAATAACCTGAACGTAAAGCAATCGCCCAAAAATGCATAAAAATAAAAAGGTTACTGCAATTAGTATTGCAAATAACCTCTTTCGTAAAATCGTTATTGAAAATTCTGTTGTGTTTTCGTTTCTCATCAATATATCTTATTAATAGAAACTTAATTTAATTACAACTTTTATTATCTCTTAGCCATTCCGTTTTGTTCAGCCCATTGAACAACGTAGTCGTTATTAGTTATAGAGTTAATATCTTCTATTTTTTGGTTGTATTCTGAAAAAATACCGGCAAGTTCTGCTTGTTTTGCTTCGCTAGACTTGTTTAGTGATGCTAAAACGCCTGTATTTAATATTATAAGCGCTAAAATAACGGTAACCGCTAAAGAATATAGCACCATTAAAAATCTTTTTCCTGAGTTAACTATTGCCTTTTGGTTGCTAGCAGTTACAGAAGTTTTTTTCATATCTTCATAGTTTTTAGCAACGTCTTGTTCAATAAATTGCATAGTTGTTGAAGAAGGTTTTAAATCTTCTTCGTTTTCAGATATAGTAACGTTTAATGCAACTTCTTCCGTTTCAACTTTCGCTTCTTCGTTTGTAGCAAGGGCAGTATTGTCGTAATTTAGAAGTTTATTTAGGTTTCTTTGCATTCTTTCTTTTGCTTCTTCATAGGTTTCTTCCCTAACTTCTGCACTATAGTTAGAATTTTTAACTTCTTCTTTTTCTAATAATGCAACGTTAGAACGAGATTGGTTAGAATAAATGCTATTTTGTTCTTCCAAACGCCTTGTAGTTATCATAATCGTCTCCTTATATCTTTTCTGCTATTCGCAGTTTAGCACTTTTAGACCTAGAGTTTTCTAAAAGTTCTTTTTCGCTTGCCGTTATTGGATGGTTTGTAAGAAGTTTTATTTCTTTTTTCTTACCACACACACAAACCGGTAAACTTTTATCGCACACGCAGTCGCTTTCCAGCTCCTTAAATGCTTTTTTAACAATTCTATCTTCTAAAGAATGAAAAGTTATTATACAAATTCTTCCCTTTGGCTTTAACAACCTTGCCATAGTTATAACCGTTTCGTAAAGCCAATTTAGTTCGCCGTTTACTTCTATTCTTAACGCTTGAAACACTCTTTTAGAAGGGTGCCCGTTGTTTTGTAATTTTTTAGGAATAGTTTCGGCTATTATTTTGTTTAATTCACCAACTGTTTTAATTGGAGAAGTTTTTCTTGTTTCTACTATTTTTTTTGCAATTGCAGAAGAAAATTTTTCTTCGCCATATTCAAAAAATATTTTTTTAAGTTCTTCTAAAGAATAATTGTTTACAACGTATTCTGCAGTTAAAGGGTTATCTCTATTCATTCTCATATCTAGCGTAATATCTTCTGCTAAATAAGAAAAACCTCTTTCCCTATCGTCTAATTGAAAACTTGAAACACCTAAATCTAAAATAATTCCGTCAAAACCATCTATATTATAAGTGTTTTTAATATTTTCTACGTTCTTAAAATTATCTTTAATAAGAACGAATTTGCCGTTAAATTCTTTTAATCTTTCATTGGCCCTACTAATAGCGTAGTCATCTAGGTCGGTAGCAAAAAGTTTACCCGAGTTAAGCCTTTTTACTATTTCGTAAGAATGACCACCGCCACCAAGCGTTCCGTCAAAATATATTCCGTTTTCTTTAACGTTTAGCCCGTCTATGCACTCGTTAAGCATAACGGAGTAATGTTTTAGGCTAGCCATTATTAGTTATATTTTCAAACGCTTCTGCCAAAAGTTCAAAACTAATATCTTTAAATTGTTCGTTCCAAACTTCCTCAGCCCAAATTTCAACACAATTAGGGCCTTTGAATACCATTACGTTTTTATCTATTTTAGCCCACTTGCGTAGGTTTTCTGGAATAAGTATTCTACCCTGCTTGTCCTCTTCTGCATCCCAACTATTAAATAGTATAAACCTTGCAGTTGTTAGTTCTTTTACTTTATAAGGGTTTATTTTAGAAAGTGCATTTTTTACTTGTTGCATTTGTTCTTCTTTATAAACGTATAAGCAACCGCCCGTGCCAATGGTAATTGTATAATTACTGCCAAGTTCTTCACGAAGTTTAGCAGGTATTCTCATTCTGTTTTTAGCATCTAGTTGATGGTTATAACTTTTACCAGACATACAAACACTTTCCTCCCTATAATTTTATAGTGTAATTCTAGCACAAGTTTTGACCACTGTCAACCCTTTTTTTAATTTTTTTTAAATTTTTAGATAATTTTTATTGTCTATTTGAATAAATTTTGTACGCTATTTTATTGAACTTTTTGTTCTCGCCTATAAATACTATATTATTTTCGTTAGTAATTTCCAAGCGATTTTTAAATTTAATATATTCTTTTACTTTATTTACAGTATAAACATTTCCACAAATAGTCAATTGTGGTTTTAGGTGGTTAATAATTTCGTTTTTTATAAAATTATAATGCGTACAGCCTAAAATTAAGGTATTAAACCCACTTTTGCACCCAAGTGGTTTTAAGTGGTCTTTAATACACACTTTTTCTAAGTTAAAAATGTTGTTTTCTATATCTTTTGCTAAATTCGGTAGCCCTAACGACGTAAAATTATTAATTGAAGTAAATTTTTCTGCCGTTTTAACTGTAGCAAGCAATAAAGTTGTTTTATTAGAAAGTAAGGCTATTTCTACGGGTGGATAAATTCCAAACATCGCTACGGGGCAATAATCTCTTAACTTTTCTAAAACGCTAACGCTTAAGGTGTTGCAAGCAACAACAATACAATTAACGTTGTATTGCAAAACTTTATCTATAGCATTTTTTAATAAATTTTCTAAATCTAAACTAACCCTGTTGCCGTAAGGAGCATTAAAATTGTCGCCATAATACAAGAAGTTTACGTTTTTAATGTTTTTTTGCAATTCAAAAAGAGTTGTTAACCCACCAATACCACTATCTATAACTGCAATATACTGTTTTTTCATATTAAATTTTATGCTTAATTATTTATTTTAGTTAAATTTAATATAATTTACAAAATTATAGTTAAAATGTAGTTGCTTTTATTGTTTTTTTGTGTTAAAATGATAAACGATATTTATTGAAATTTAAGGAGAATTACTTTAATGCCTAATATTAAATCAGCAAAAAAGAGAGTATTAGTAA
>JAZOOP010000072.1:0-3114 GCA_045655065.1 Christensenellaceae bacterium | reverse complement strand
TCGCCAAAAAATTTATCAAATAAAGTGTAGATGTAAACCTTTTTACAATAACTTGCTAATAGTAATGAATATTGTAGCGCAGTATTAGCATCGCCAATAACGGCTACTTCTTGGTCTTTATAAAAAGCCCCGTCGCATATAGCACAGTAGTAAACGCCTTTACCAACCAAGTCTTCACGATTTGTGCGTAGGTGTTTATGCTTAACCCCTGCTGCTATAACAACGCTTTTTGCTTGGTATTGGTTATATTCCGTAGTTACGTTAAAAATTCCGTCTTTTTTTTCTAAGCCAACTACCTTTTCTATTTCTAAATCTGCGCCTAAAGCGGTAATTTGTTCGTATAAATTATCGGCAAATTGTTCGCCACTAATTGCTTTTATAGATGGATAGTTTTCTAACCTAGGCGACATTGCTATTTGCCCACCAAGACTTTCGCTTTCTAAAACAAGCACCGTTTTGCTATTTCTTAAGCCGTAGAGCGCCGCCGTCATACCGGAAGCGCCTGCGCCTATTACAATTATATCGTACATTAGTTTACACTCTCTATATATTTTCTAATTTCACTTGCGTTATCGTAAGCAACTACGCCTTTTTCTGTTGGAACAAGCAACGTTGGTGCTTTTTTAACGCCGTACTTTAAGGTTGCTTCTTTGTTTTCTTCTGCATTGATTACAGAATATTTAATACCTGCTTTATCTAGCATCATTTTTGCAGTTTTGCAGTTAGGGCAACCGTTTCTTGTGAAAAGAATTAAGCCGTTAAGCTCTACGTCTTGTGCTTTTTTTGCTTCGCAAGCGCAAGTTTCTTCTTTCTTTTCTTGTAGTTTAGAGTTTTCTATATCGTAAACTTTTCTTGCTTGGAATTCTTCTCTCTTACCGTCGTTCCAATTTTGTACAGGACGATAGTAACCTGTTATACGGCTGTAAACTTCGGTTGTTCTACCACAGATTGGGCAAGTATATTCTTCGCCTGCAATGTAGCCGTGGTCTGCACATACAGAATAAGTTGGGCTCATTGTGTAGTATGGTAATTTATAGTTTTCAGCAATTTTTCTAACTAGGGTTGCAGCAGCCTTCCAATCTGGAAGTTTTTGACCTAAGAATGCGTGGAATACCGTACCAGAAGTATATAACGTTTGTAAATTATCTTGAATATCTAGTGCTGTGAAGATATCTTCCGTATAGCCTACAGGTAAGTGTGAACTATTGGTGTAGTATGGGGTTTTATCTGCATCTGAAGCACAAATAATTTCAGGGAATCTCTTTCTGTCGTGTTTTGCTAAACGGAAAGAAGTTGATTCTGCTGGGGTTGCTTCTAGGTTATATAGGTCGCCGTATAGTTCTTGGTAGTCTGAAAGTTTATTTCTCATAAAGTTAAGAACGTTTCTTGTAAATGCTTGTGCTTGGTCGTTAGTTAAGTCTTTTCTAATCCAGTTAGCGTTTAAGCACGCTTCGTTCATACCAACTAAACCAATGGTTGAGAAGTGGTTGTTGAAAGTTCCTAAATATCTCTTTGTATATGGGTATAAACCTGCTTCCATTAATTTTGCAATGGTATCTCTTTTAACTTTTAAACTCCTTGCAGAGATATCCATCATATGAGTTAACCTTGCATAGAAATCTTCTTCGTTTTTAGCAAGGTATGCTAGCCTTGGCATATTAATGGTTACAACACCAATAGAACCCGTGCTTTCGCCTGAACCAAAGAAACCACCTGACTTTTTACGTAGTTCACGAAGGTCTAACCTTAACCTACAGCACATAGAACGAACGTCGCTTGGTTCCATATCGCTATTGATGTAGTTAGAGAAGTATGGTGTACCGTATTTAGCCGTCATTTCAAATAATAATTTGTTGTTTTCTGTTTCAGACCAGTCAAAATCTCTTGTAATAGAATACGTTGGGATTGGGTATTGGAAACCACGGCCGTTAGCATCGCCTTCTATCATAATTTCTATGAAAGCCTTGTTAACCATTGCCATTTCTTCAACACAATCTTTATACTTAAAGTCCATTTCCTTGCCACCAACAATTGCGTTCATTTCAGCAAGGTCGTTTGGAACTACCCAGTCTAACGTAATGTTGGTAAATGGTGCTTGCGTACCCCAACGAGATGGTGTGTTTACCCCGTATATGAAAGATTGAATACATTGTTTAACTTCTTTGTAAGTTAGGTTATCTACCTTAACGAAAGGTGCTAAATAAGTGTCAAAAGAAGAGAACGCTTGCGCACCTGCCCATTCGTTTTGCATAATGCCTAAGAAGTTAACCATTTGGTTACATAAGGTTGATAAGTGACCTGCTGGTGAAGACGTTATTTTACCAGGTACGCCACCTAAACCTTCTTTAATTAATTGTTTTAAAGACCAACCTGCACAGTAACCTGTTAACATAGATAGGTCGTGAATATGAATATCGGCATTTCTATGAGCTTCGCCAATTTCATCGTCGTATATTTCAGATAACCAGTAGTTTGCAGTAACAGCACCAGAGTTAGATAAAATTAAACCACCTACAGAGTAAGTTACCGTAGAGTTTTCTTTAACACGCCAGTCGGAAACCTTTAAATAATCGTCTATAACCTTTTTATAGTCTATTATAGTTTCGTTAATGTTACGAACTTTTTCCCTTTGCTTACGATATAAAATGTAAGATTTTGCTACTTCTACGTAGCCAGATTGAATTAAAACAACTTCTGCACTGTCTTGAATGTCTTCTACAGTTACAACGTTGTCTTTAATCTTTTTAGAAAAGTCTGCAGAAACCCTTAATGCAAGAGTATTTAAAATATCTGCAGTATAGTTAATTTGCTTTGAATTAAACGCTTTGCTTAGCGCCGTTGTGATTTTGCTCATATCAAAATCAACTAATTGACCGTCTCTCTTTTTTACCTGAAACATAATATATTTCCTCCAAAATGAATTAAATGTGAAAGTGTTACTACTATACCATATATATTACACCTTGTCAATACTTTTCAACAATATTTTGTAAGAAATTTTTTATTAACACACAATATATTGTGTTTGGTTGTGTTTTTGGAATTTTGTAAAAAAAGGCAATTTTTTAAAAAACACACAATTTTTCGCCAAAAATAGCAATATTTTAACAAAAA
>JAZOOP010000071.1:0-2267 GCA_045655065.1 Christensenellaceae bacterium | reverse complement strand
GCGTATTACTTCAAAAGTAATAATAATTATGCATGGAATAATTATTAAACAAATAATTCCTATCGTGGTTTTAAACGCATATACTAATAAACCTAAAAAATAACTTTGACCCGTAACTTTTCCTATGATATAATTAGAGCTGTGCTCTAACGAAGTATCTATAGTTTGTTGCAACAAGTCTGTAGTTGCATTTTTGTTGTCGCCTTCCAATGTTATAATATATCCACCAGAAGCTTTTTCTTCAATTTCAACTATACGGTGCGTTATTGTTTCTTGTTTACTATAAACGTATTTAAAGGTTAAAACGTCGCCAACTTTTAAATTTTTATACCACTCTTTCTTAGCTTCTTCTGTTTCTGGCACAACTTCAATAAATATGCAAGATTTTACCGGTATGCTTTTTATTTCAAAATTACTTACGTCTGTTAGTTCGCACGCTTCCATTGAATCGGACTGAACAAATCTTAATTGACGTCCAAATATCGTTGCCGTACCATCAACGTCTTTTTTTGAAGAAATGCTTATAATCAATACAAATATTGCAAAAGCCATCAATAAGTACACTATAACGTTACCCGTTATTATTAAAACTTTCTTTGCAACTTCTTTTTTACTTTTAATATTTTCTTTTTGCATCATTCACTAACCTTTGCTTCAATTTCAACGTTAAACGAAATGCTTGTTCCTTGTGCTTCATTACCAACGTCAATTGGCATAGTATAAGATATTGTTATTTCCTTAACACCAATACCGAGCGAAATTAATTCACCGTTAAGTAATTCCAATAACGTTTTATTTATTACAGAGTTTTCGGTTTTGATTTCTACTTTTATAAAGTTTTTTAGTTTTCCATCGTTACTGCCTTTGAAATTAAGGGTTATAAAATAATCGTTCTCATTGTCGCTGGCAAAAGAAACAACGTAATCTTCTGTTTTTCCAGGGTATAGCCCATTAATTTCTGCTTTTAAGGTTAAATTAGTTTCTCCATTAACGTTTATAACAGTGTTTTTATTTAAATAATTAATATCATTTATGGTAATAAACAGGCCAACACACGCCAATGTTGAAATAATGGAAATAATAATTAAAATATATTTTATTTTATTGCCTTTACCCATCTAATCCTCCATATAAGGCATACAAGAAAAAACGACACAAAACTATTTAAGTAACAATAAAAATTACATTTTTTAAAAATAAAAAAGACCTAAAGAAACGGTTGCATATAAACTAGTTTTTTATTGTAACTATATTTTCTAGCCCTAATTCTTATTTCTTATTACAATAACATTTTTCTCTTTCTGCTTCTTTTTGTCTTTCTTCTTCAAGCTTTAAGTAATACTCCTCACAGGCATGGCAAATCATTCTGCCTTCTGGAATAGGTTCTCCACAAACTACACAAAAACAACAATTGTCGTAATAATCATCCATAATAAATCTCCTAAAATATGAACTTTCAATATTTTTGTTTTTTGTTATTAATTACTTTAGTGAAAACTATTTATATTTTTAGAACCTTTGTAACACGCCGATATAAATATATAAACGCATTTAAAAACCATTTCTGCCGTTTCTTTTGTGTTAGGTAACCTGTTATCAGCCACCTGCTTAGCCATTGAAAATACCGTGTTAAAAAGAATATATAGTAAGGTTCTTGCATATTCTTTTTCGTTAAAATATTCTAAATCTAATTTATTTAGTAAAATATTTACCCACTTGTTGTGTTCAGCCAACGCATACTTAGTAAATTGTGAAGATTGGTAATAATATACTAAATACTTACACACGTTAGGATTTTCGGTTAAAAAATCCCACACCTTTGTTACAACTGCCTTACTTCTTTCTCTTAAAGATTTTGTCTCAACGTATTTTCTTTGTTTTTCAGCCTCATCAATAATTAAGCGCATTAATTTTTCGTTTTCATATAAATACGTTTCTAAAAGCAAATCGTCTTTATTGCTAAAATTACGGTAAAGATAAGCCTCGTTAAGTTTTGCTTTTTTACATATAGTTTTAGTAGTCGTATCGGCAAGCCCAATAGATGCAACTACTGCTATCGTTGAGTTTATTAAAGTTTGCCTTTTACTTATAGCTTCCATTTTATCTCCTTTGTAGTATTTACTACAATTTGACGAAAAAAATAAGCCACTTAGCAAGCACGTATATTTAAGATACCATTTTTCTCTTTTCTAAAATAAAAATAGGTATAGAAAATTCTATACCCACATGCATATACTACCATACAGAAAAATAAATGTCAGACGATT
>JAZOOP010000070.1:0-7276 GCA_045655065.1 Christensenellaceae bacterium | reverse complement strand
AATAGTGCTTTCTATAATTTTTAATAGTGCTTGTTGAACACCTTCGCCCGAAACGTCACGAGTAATAGAAACGTTTTCGCTTTTTCTTGCAATTTTATCTATTTCATCTATATAGATAATGCCTTTTTGGGCTTTTTCAATATCAAAATCTGCATTTTGAACTAATTTAAGCAAAATATTTTCTACGTCTTCGCCAACGTAACCTGCCTCGGTTAAAGTAGTTGCATCGGCAACGGCAAACGGAACGTCTAAAATCTTTGCTAACGTTTTAGCAAGAAGCGTTTTACCACTACCTGTTGGCCCTAAAAGTAAAATGTTGCTTTTTTCTAGTTCAACGCCGTCTTCATCTTTTACCATACCAATTCTTTTATAGTGGTTATATACGGCAACTGATAAAGACCTTTTTGCCTCTTCTTGCCCAACAATATATTCATCTAACTTTGCTTTTATATCTGCAGGCTTTAACAACTTCAATTCGGTGTTAGTTGCAACCTTTGCATCTTCTTCTTGCATTATAGAACGACATATTTCTATACATTCATCACAAATAAAAATACCATTAGGCCCTGCGATTAGGCGCTTTGTATTCTCTTTGCTTTTACCACAAAAAGAACAATATAAGTTTTCATTCAATTCTTCTTTCATTCTATCTCCGTTTTATTTAAGGACGCTTAACAAAAATTTCATCTATAAGTCCGTATTCTTTTGCATCTTCTGCTGATAGATAATTATCTCTGTCAGTATCTTTTTCAATAACTTCGTAAGGTTTGCCTGTGTTTAAGGAAAGAATAGAATTTAAGCGATGTTTGGTTTTTAAAATGTGGTCTGCTTGAATTTTAATATCGCTTGCTTGACCTTGTGCCCCACCTAAAGGTTGATGAATCATAACTTCGCTATTAGGTAATGCAAATCTTTTACCTTTTGCACCACTACTTAATAAAAACGCACCCATACTTGCAGCCATACCAATACAAATAGTACTAACGTCGCACTTAATATAGTTCATTGTGTCGTATATAGCAAGACCAGCAGTAACGCTACCACCTGGGCTGTTTATATATAAACAAATATCTTTATTAGGGTCTTTACCTTCTAAATATATTAGTTGTGCAACTACTGTGTCGGCAACGGCGTCGTTAATTTCGCCCGTTAAGAATATTATTCTATCTTCTAATAATCTAGAATAAATATCGTAACTTCTTTCGCCTTTGCCTGTGTTTTCTATTACGTATGGAACTACGGTGTTTTTTATGTTCATATTTTACCTCTATACTATTTTATAGTATTAGCACTCTTTAATAATTCAAATAATTTTTTAATAATAATTTCGTTCTTTAAGTAGTCTAATTGACGAGAGTTCATATGTTTCTTAACGTCTGGAGCAGGTCTGTTTTGGTTTTTAGCCATTTCGTTAACTCTTGCTTCAACGTCTTCTTCAGTTGCTTCAATTTTTTCTACTTCTATAATTTTACCAATTACAAGTTGAGATTTAACTTGTTCTGTTGCTTGTTCAGCAAAACCTTTTCTATATTCTTCCATAGATTGACCTAAATATTTTAGGTAATCTTCAAGTTTTAAGCCTTGGTAAGAAAGCCTATAACTCATTTCTTGCACCATGTAGTCTATTTGACCTTCTATTAAAGCATCAGGGATTTCCATTTCGCTAGTTTCGGTTAATTTTTTAACAATAGCGTCTTCTAATTCTCTTTCACTTCTATCTGCGTTTGCTTTTTCTAGCCTTTCTTTAACTTGTTGCTTATATGCTTCAACTGTTTCTACACCAGCAGCATCTTTAATAAATTCGTCGTTAACTTCTGGAAGTTCTTTAACTTTAATTTCGTGTAGTTTAATTGCAAACACAGCGTCTTTACCCTTTAATTCTTCTGCATGGTATTCTTCTGGGAATTTAACGTTAATGTCTTTTTCTTCGCCAATTTTCATACCTGCAACTTGTTCTTCAAAACCAGGGATGAAAGATTTGCTACCTAAAACTAAAGTTTGTTTTTCGGCTGTGCCACCAGCGAACTTAACGCCGTCTACACTACCAGAGTAGTCTATAATAACGGTATCGCCGTCTTTTGCTTCTCTATCGGTAACTTCTACCAAACGAGAATTTCTTTCTTGTAAACGTTTAATATCTTCTTCAATATCTTCGTCTTTTACATTATATACATTTTTTTCAAAAGTTATACCTTTATAATCGCCAAGTTTTACTTCTGGCTTAACTGCAACGGTTGCAACCAAGGTAATACCTTTTTCGCTTAAATCTTTAATATCTAATTCTGGCCTTGCAACAGGTTCTAACGTTGTTTCTTTATCTAGAACTTCGCCATAATATTTTGGGAATGCTTCGTTAATTGCTTCATCATAGAAAATGCCAACACCATAAGCAGATTCTAAAACTTTTTTAGGTGCTTTGCCCTTTCTAAAACCAGGAACAGAATATTTGCCCTTAGTTTTGTTGTAAGCAACGTTTATTGCTTCGTTCCATTCTTTTTCGTTAAGAGTAATCGTTACAACTACCGTACTTTTTTCAGCTTTTTCAACCGTATATTTCATAATGTTCTCCTATTATTTAAATTCATTTTGTATTTTATCATAATGCCAATAAAAAGGCAACGTTTTTTTGCCCTTTTATTCCGTTTTTATTAATTCTACGTGCTTTTTTGGAAAAACCATTAAGGTTTTTTGTTCTACATACGTTACAAAGCCAGGTTTTGCTCCTTTTGGTTTTTTTACCTTCTTTTTATAAGTATAGTCTACCGGAACTTTACCACTTTCTTTGCAACTTGAATAATAAGCACAAATTTCACAAGCTGTTAGTAAAACCTTTTCAGTTATATTACCATCGTTAAATATTATTACGTGCGAAGAATGGTAATCTTTAACGTGTAGCCATATATCGTTTGCTTTTGCACTAGTTAAAAGCCTATCGTTTTCAACGTTATTTTTACCTACCCTTACTTCAACGCCATCTATTAAATATTGCCTGTAACCTAAATAAGTTTCTTTTTTTCTATTATTTTTATTATCTTCCTTTATTAGCCCGTATTCTACTAACTCTTTTAATACGTTATTAAGGTCTTGCAGGTTTTCGCAAGAATTAACTTCTTCTACTACAGAATTATAATAATTCAACTCGCTTTCCGCTTGGTTAAGTTGTGGCTCTATTGCAAGTAGTGTTCTTTTTTGCTTATTATATTTTTTGTAGTATTTATTTGCATTGTCGCTTGCAGAAAGGTTTTTATCTAATGCAATAACTATTTCTTTGTTGTTATCGTAATAGTTTTCGCAAACAAGGTTTTCATCGTTGGGTTTAATTTTATATATGTTAGAAAGAATTAATTCGCCTTTAAGTTTATTTTCTTCTGCCGAAAGTGCTTCTTTTTTCTTTGCAGATATTAAACTAATTTTCTTTTTTATTTTTTTAATTGCCGAAGAAAGTACGTTTTCTAACCTTTCTTTTAGGCTAGTAAATTTTTTTTGCTTTTCCCTTTCCGTAAAGAAATAGTTTTCAGCCAAATATAAATTTTCAAACCCTAGTTTTTCTCCTGCAATAGTTTGGTAATCTACACAAAGCACGTCCTTTATTATATCGTTTTCTTTTATAACGCAGGCATTAGTTTTAGAATTAAATATAAACTCATTTATAAAATTAAATACTTTTTCACTATCTTTTGGAAAGGTTGGGCTTCCGTTTTCCTTATTATACCTATAAACCATTTCATTGCAAGTAGCAAGTGCCAAACCTTGTACGTTCTTAAATAAAAACTCTGCTAAATTTTCATTTTCAAAGCCATTAAGCAGGTTAATTATTTTTTTATCGTTTGGTAATAATTTTTCGTTAGTTGGAGGAAAAACGTAAGGGTTGCCACATATTAATGGCCTTACCCCGTTATCTAAGTTATTTATTCCACGGTTACCACCTAATATTTTGCCGTTTTTGGTTAAAATTACGTTACTATATCTACCCATAAGTTCAACGTAAAGAGTGCGCTCTTCTGGGTTTAATAATTCGTTGGAAGTTAAAAAATCTATTTTAACTATTCTGTCAAAGCCTACAATAGATAGGTTTTTTAACGTTGCACCTAAAAGATGTTTTCTAAGTAGCATACAAAAATTTGGCGCAGTTAAAAGAGTTAATTTATCTTCATTAACTATTCCAATTCTTGGGCTAGCAGGGTTTACGTTTAAAGAAAGTTTTAAAGTGTTTTTACCTGTATAAATTGTAAAAACTACTTCGTCGTTATCTAGTTGTACAATTTTGTTTACCTTTCCACCCTTCAACAAAACGTTAAGTTCTTTTGTTAAATGGTTTAGGGTAAAAGCATCTTGTGGCATATTAAAACCCCTTAGTTTCAAAAACTTTATTATTTAAATAAAACAAGCAACTTTTTTCGTTAAAATATAAAGTTAATTTTACTGATTTTAACTTTTGATATTTTTCTTTTTTCAATTTATTAAAAGCGTTATCACCATACTTACTATCGCCGACTATAGGGTTGCCTATATATGCTAAATGTGCCCTAATTTGGTGGGTTTTACCCGTATGCAATTTCACTTGTAAAATAGAAGTGTTTTCTAGTTCTTCTACAACCGTATATTCAGTTAAAATTTTTGTTGAACTCTTTACTTGCTTGTTGAAAATTTCTACCCTGGAATCTTCGCTATGCTTTAATAAATAGGCTTGCAATAATTCTTGTTTTTTAGGCGTTTTCCCCTTTACTTCTGCTAAATAAATTTTTTCTAATTTGTGGTTTTTAAAGGCAGAAAGTAGTTCTTTTTCTGCACCTTCGTTTAAGGCAAAAACCATTATGCCAGAAGTATTTCTATCTAGCCTATGAATAAACTTAGCATTATTATAAATGGTAGAAATTTCGCTAAAAATTTCTTCAGAAGTATAACCACTTTTTTTATCTATTACTACAATATTTTTATCTTCATATATAGTTGCAAAATGATTAACTTTCTCTATAGAAAAATAAATTTCCACCTTGTCACCATTAACCAAAAAAACGTCTTCCGTTACCCTTTTGCCGTTTACTTTTACGTCTTTTTTACGCAAAAGTTTCATAATAGCGGTATAGGAAATTTCCCTAACGTTTTCTAATATTGCACGAGACAATTTTATATTTTTATTAGCCGTAAAACTTACCATATAAAACATAGGACTTCGGGTAAAACCCAAAGCCCTTTCCTTTTCTATTTATTAATCGTTCTTTTCTTTTGGTTTAATACATAGCAATATTATAATGCCTATTAAACACAACGTACCTATGCCTAAGAATACAACCGACCAAACGTTGTTTTCTAACCAAGGGTTGTGCGGAACAACCACTTTAGATGGATTAGAAATTACTATAGATGCCGTTTCGCCTTCTGCACTCCTATAAGAGTTTGCGCTAGTAACGTAGCATACTATTTTATATTCGCCAACTTTGTTTGGTATGAAGGTAAACTCTCCGTCGTATTGAATATTTTTAATGTCTTCGTAAGTGTAGCCGTTTTCATTGTAATCTTCATTTGTAATTGAAATAGCCTTTGGAATTTCTACCCAACCTTCTTCTCCACTACTAGCATCTTTTCTATAAAACAATTTATATTCTTGTGTGTAAGAAGAAGCAGTAACGGTAAAACCAGGAGCAACGTATTTTACGCCAACGTAACCTGCCCCTACACTTTTTGCTTTTATAATTATATCTGCATTATCTTCAATTTCAAACGTAAATACAAAACTAAAATATTCCTTTTCTTCTTTAACTTCGTCGTTAACTACGAAGAATTGTTCTTTTTCCATTTCGTTACCAGATTTATCTTTAAACGCTACGAAAAATTCATATTTGCCGGCATTAGGGATTGGCATTTTTAATTCTGAAGTAGTAGCCGTATAATTTTGTAACATAGATGTGTTTGGTGCATTGTAGTAAACTACAGGAATTAAACTACTATAACCATCTAAATTATCGGTAACAAAGTTTTCTAAAGATGGTAACACCAAATATTCGTTAGCGCCTACAGGAATGCTTTTTCCATCTTCTGTAACTAGGCTTTTTTGTAAAGCGCTATTGAAACTTGCTAAAACAGAAGATTCTATGTTGTTTTTATATTTTGGGGCTTCGTTATCTTCGTCTATAACTAATATAGTTTTAGTTAAGTAGGTTTTTAAACCATCTTTACTTTTTACTTCAAAAGTTTTTTCGACAGCTTCGTTAAACGTAATTTTTTGACCAAAAATTTTAACGTTATCGTCAGCGCAAGAAAGTGTTAATTTTGTTTCATCAATCTTTTCTAATAGTGCGTATGCAACAGGGTTAACGGTTACTTCTTTACCGCACTTAACAACGTTTGAACCACCGTTAAAACCTTCGTATAAACTAATAACAGGGCTTGCTAAATTCTTAAACTTGCCGTCTTCTAGTTCAAAGGTTTGTTTGTAATTATGTTCAGCATCGCTAGTCATTTGGTCAAAATAATTAAAAATAACTTTTGCACTTTCAGTTTCTTCTACTAAATCTACTAAAATAAAGTTTACGTTAGAAACTACTCTATCGTAATCTTTAATTTTATAGTAATTTCCGCTAGGTGCATTTATTTCTACACCATTAACCGTTGCTACAATAAAGTTATTAACAGAATTAAAGGTTACGGTATATTCAGTTCCAAAATTAAAACCTGTGTTTACTTGACCATTATATTTAACTGTGTTTTCTACAGCATCTATTTCCAATTCAAAGCCAATAGCTTTGTCGTAAGATTTGTCGTCTTCATTAGAAGTAGGGTTAAGATTGCCGTTAGCATCATAAGATTCTAGCCCGAAGGAAATTCTGAACCTTTTTACTTCTTCTTTATTAAACGAAAAATTTACTGCAAATTCATCTAAAGAAAGTTTGTTAATAGTGCTAACAATATCTCCTTCAGTAAACGTTGCAACTAGTTTATCGTTTTCTAAAACTAGGTTTTCTGCTGAGGCATCTCCATTAAAATTAAAATAGGTAGATGCACTTACGTTTTGTGCTTTTACCACGCTTGGAACGTATAGACCAAACGAAAAAATTATACACATAAAAAATGCAATAGATAAAAGTAAAATTTTATTAGATTTTGCCATTTTCATAATATACATTGGCTCCTTAAAGCGGAATATTAACTGATTAAAATTATTCTATATTATTTTACACAATAATTTAAATTTTGTCAATTGGGTTAACCTTTTTTTTACATATAAATAAAGGTTTTTTTAATAATTTTAACACTTGTTTTCTTTTTGTAACATTTT
>JAZOOP010000069.1:0-12377 GCA_045655065.1 Christensenellaceae bacterium | reverse complement strand
TAATTTTTTAAGATATTTACCTGCTAAAGTTGCAATATCCATTAAATTAATAGGTTTAGTTCTATTTAATTCCTTTCTAGTTGCAATGTAGTCTTCATATGCTTTTTGAATAAGTTCATCTTCAAAGCTAACTTTATCTATAGTGGTTAAGAATGTTGTATGACGGCAATGGTCTGACCAATATGTATCTATCATACGAATTTCGGTAATTGTTGGGTTACGACCTTCTTTAATAAAATATTGTTGACAGAACTTAATGTCGTCTAAATCCATTGCTAAGCCGTAATTTTTAACAAAATTATTTAATTCTTCTTCGGTTAAATTAATAAAGCCTTCTAAAGTTTCTACAGTTGTAGGGATATCGTATTCAGTTTTAAGGGTTTCTTTCCTTTCAAAAGATGCTTCTCTAGCATCTACAGGGTTAATAACGTATTTTTTAACTTGTTCTACTTCTTCATTGGATAAATTTCCGTATAAAACGTAAACTTTTGCCGTGTTAACAGTTAACCTTTCTTGTTGAGAAATTATTTGTAAGCATTGAGAACAAGAATCTGCCCTTTGGTCAAATTGACCAGGTAAATATTCCATAGCAAAAGCAAAACCACCGTTAACATCTATTTCTTCGCTAACGATATCTACTTGTGGCTCAGAAAACACGGTATTAAGTGAATATTTTAATAGGTTATCATCTATATTTTCTATATCGTACCTATTAATAACTCTTACTTCGTTAAGATTATTTATTCCTAAAAAAGTTTTAACGTCGTTTTTAAGAGAAGTTGCTTCATTATCAAAACCTTTTTTCTTTTCAACGAATATGCGTTTTACCATTATATATTCTCCTTATTAAGCGCCTTTTGACCAATATCTTTTCTACAATATTTATCTATAAATTCTATTTTATTTGCTAGTTCATATGCCTCGCCTATTGCCTTTTCTAGTGAATCTGCAACATAGGTAGCACCTAAAACTCTACCACCAGAAGTTTTTAATACGCCGTCTTCCATTTTTGCACCGGCAATATAAATTTCGCCACTATATTCGGTTGGCAAGGTTATTTCATAGCCGGTTGCATATTTTTCTGGGTAACCTTTAGATGCCAAAATAACACAACAAGCATTTTTATTATAAAATTCTACGTTAATATCTTTTAACGTTCCGTTGGTGGTTGCCATCATTACTTCTAGTAAATCGGTTTTTAATAATGGAAGAACTACTTGTGTTTCTGGGTCGCCAAATCTACAATTGTATTCTATAACCTTTGGACCATCTTTTGTAATCATTAAACCAAAATATAAACAACCCTTAAAGGTTCTACCTTCCATATTCATTGCGTTAATTGTAGGCAAAAATATAGTTTCCATACAAATTTTAGCAATTTCTTCGGTGTAATAAGGGTTAGGAGCAACCGTGCCCATACCACCGGTGTTTAGACCTGTATCTAAATCGCCAATGCGTTTATGGTCCATTGAAGATACCATTGGAACAAGAGTATTACCATCGGTAAATGCTAAAACAGAAACTTCAGGGCCTTCTAAAAATTCTTCTATAACAATATTATTTCCACTAGCCCCAAAAACCTTGTTTTCCATAATAGAATTAATTGCATTAATTGCTTCTTCTCTAGTAAAAGCAATAATAACACCTTTGCCTAGTGCTAAGCCATCTGCTTTAATAACGATAGGAATTTTACAAGTTTTAACGTATTCTAGTGCGTCTTTAGAATTATTAAACGTTTCGTAACTTGCAGTTGGAATATTATATTTTTTCATTAGATTTTTAGAAAAAACTTTACTCCCTTCAATAATTGCTGCATTTGCTTTAGGGCCAAAAGCCTTAATGCCTACTTTTTCTAAAGCGTCTACCATACCTAAAACAAGTGGGTCGTCAGGAGCAACTACACAGTAATCTATTTTATTTTCTACTGCAAATTTAACAACGTTTTCTATATCTTTTGCACCTATTGGAACGCAAGTAGCATCTAAAGAAATGCCACCATTTCCAGGTAAAGCAAAAATTTCTTCTACGTTTTTATTTTCTTTAATTTTTTTAATTATGGCGTGTTCTCTTCCACCGCCACCTATAACTAAAACTTTCATTGTAATCTCTCTTAATTAGTTTAAATATTAGTGATGGAACAATCTCATACCGGTAAACGCCATTACCATACCATATTTATCGCAAGCGTCTATAACAAGGTCGTCTCTAACAGAACCACCCGGTTCAGCAACGTAAGAAACACCACTTAATTTAGCCCTTTCTATATTGTCGCTAAATGGAAAGAAAGCATCTGAAGCAAGCGCAACACCTTTTATAGTAGATAAATAAGCCTTTATTTCTTCGGTTGTGAAAGGTTGTGGCTTATATTCAAAATATTTTTGCCAATTACCTTCAGCACAAACGTCTTCTTCGTTTTTATTTATGTAGCCGTCTATAACGTTATCTCTTTCAGGTCTACCTAGGGTTTTTAAGAAAGGTAGGTTAAGAACTTTTTCGTGTTGACGTAAAAACCAAGTATCTGCCTTACCACCAGCAAGCCTTGTACAATGTATTCTACTTTGTTGCCCTGCACCAACACCTATTGCTTGCCCACCAAAAGCATAGCAAACAGAGTTAGATTGTGTGTATTTTAAGGTAATAAGTGCAATAATAAGGTCGTTTTTAGCACTTTCTGGTAATTCTTTATTTTTTGTAACAATATTTTCTAGTAAAGATGCATCTATTTTAAAGTTGTTTCTACCTTGTTCAAAAGTAATACCATAAACTTGTTTTCTTTCTTTTTCTTCAGGAACGTAATTTGGGTCAATTTGAACTACGTTATACGTACCCTTACGTTTTTTTCTTAAAATTTCTAGTGCCTTTTCGCTATAAGAAGGTGCTATAACTCCGTCTGAAACTTCCCTAGAAATTAATTTTGCAGTAGTTTCGTCGCATTCGTCAGATAAAGCAATAAAATCGCCAAAAGAACATTGCCTATCTGTACCCCTTGCTCTTGCATATGCACAAGCTAATGGAGAATTGTCTAACCCCTCAATATCGTTAACGAAATATGCTCTTTTTAAGGTTTCGTTTAGTGGAATACCAATAGCGGCAGAAGTTGGGCTAACGTGCTTAAAAGAAGTTGCCGATGCATAGCCCGTTGCTTCTTTTAGTTCTTTAACTAATTGATACGCATTAAAAGCATCTAAAAAATTTATATATCCAGGTTTACCATTTAATATAGTAATAGGTAAATCGCTACCATCTTGCATAAAAATTTTAGATGGTTTTTGGTTAGGATTACAGCCGTATTTTAATTCAAATTCTTTCATAATTAACTCCTACTTATTTTTGTTTATAACAATGCTAGTTGGTTTAGAGCCATCTAGTGGAACACATCTACAATATAAAGAAACTTTGTTATCTTCATTTAGGTTTTCCCAAACTAAATTAGCAAGTTCTTCTAGGGTATTTGGCATTTCTACTTCTTCTGGTTCACCATAAAAAGATGGAATTGGGTTTCCGTCTTTAGCGTAGGTATGAATAAAATGCCCCCTGCCGTTTAGCGCTGTATAGCCATAGAAAAACCTATCGCAAACACTTGGGTCGCCATTTGCACTTTTTAATATAGAAAGCCTATAATTAAAGTTATTTTCAGCAAGGTTATATTTTAATATAGCAGATATTCTTGGTGTAAAGTTAGGAGCATCTGGCTCAAATTCCCTAGTATAAAGTGCTTTATCAAAAGCAAAGCCGTCATCTCCATTTTCTAATATATAGTTATAAACTGTGTCGGTTTGGTCGCCGTTAGTAACAATATCTAAACCATTTATATTTCTATAAGGGTTATAAATAATTAAACTTGGGTCTGAAAGTTTGCTTTCATCAAAAGCCTTTGTTCTCATACCGCCATCAAACTCTTCAAAAATACGGTTACGACTATTAACACTTCTACCCATAATAAAATATGCAATTAGGGCATTTTTACCATCTTTGCTTTTACCAACAACAATGCCTCTACCAGGATAAGTATTTTCGCTTAATAATTTTTTTAATTCAAATTTAGCCATTATATTTCTTCCTTTAATATTTTTTCACATATCATTTGAACGGCTCTGGGCAATATTTTCCACTCTGCCTGTTCCATTACTCTTTTTTGTAAAATTTCAGGTGTATCGTTTTCTAAAATTTCAACTGCTTTTTGCAAAATTATTTTACCACCATCTGCAATTTCGTTAACGAAATGTACGGTAGCACCCGTAACTTTTACGCCGTATTTTAACGCTTCTTCGTGCACTTTTAAACCATAATACCCTTCGCCACAAAAAGATGGTATTAATGAAGGGTGAACGTTTAAAATTCTATTTTCATATTTTTTTGTAAATTTTTCCGTTAAAATACACATAAAACCGGCTAAAACTATTAAAGAAATTTCGTTTTCTTCTAAAATATTAATAATTTTATCTTCAAACTCTAATTTATCTTTACATAGTTTTTTAATAACGGTTTCAGTTTTAATGCCGTTTTGTTTTGCACGTTCTAAAGCATAAGCAGAAGAATTATTAGAAATAACTACTTTAATTTCGCCATCTGTAATAATTCCACTTTTAACTGCATCTATAAGTGCTTGTAGGTTAGTTCCACCCCCAGAAACTAAAACGGCTATATTAACTTTTTTCATTTTTTACTCCAAAAAATTTAATGGTTTAGGCAAAAATAACGCCTTTTTCGCCCTTAACAATTTCGCCCATAATATAAGCATCTTCGCCGTTTTCTTTAAGAATTTTTAATGCAAGGTCTTCTTGACCTTTTTTTACAACAACACTCATACCCACGCCCATATTAAAGGTGTTAAACATATCTCTTTCAGGAATATTGCCTGTTTTTGCAATTAAATTAAATATAGGTAAAATTTTAAGAGCATCTTTATTAATTTTAGCAGCAAAACCTTCTGGTAAACTTCTTGGAATATTTTCGTAAAAGCCACCACCGGTAATATGAGAAATTGAACGAACAGTAACGTTTTCAATTAATTTAAGTATAGATTTAACGTAAATTTTAGTAGGTGTTAACAATGTTTCGCCAATAGATTTGCCACCTAGTTCTTCAACAGGTTTAGTAATATCGCTATTACCAATATCAAAAACCTTTCTAACTAGTGAAAAACCATTACTATGAACACCACTAGAAGCAAGTGCAATAATTACGTCGCCTTCTTCCATAGATTTTGGGTTTAATATTTTATTTTTATCTACAATACCAACAGAAAAACCTGCTAAATCGTATTCATCTATTGGGTAAAAGCCTGGCATTTCTGCTGTTTCGCCACCAATTAGAGCGCTATCACTTTGAACGCAACCTTCACAAATACCACTAACGATAGATGCAATTTTTTCTGGAACGTTTTTACCACAAGCAATATAATCTAAGAAAAATAATGGTTTAGCGCCACAACAAATAACGTCGTTAACACACATAGCAACGCAGTCTATACCAACGGTATCGTGCTTGTTTAAAATAAATGCTAATTTAAGTTTTGTACCAACGCCGTCTGTACCACTAACTAAAACGGGTTTAGCATAACCTTCTGGAAGTTCAAATAAACCACCAAAACCACCAACGTCGCTACAAACACCACTTGTTAGAGTTCTAGCAATATGAGTTTTCATTAATTCAACTGCTTTATAACCTGCAGTAATATCTACCCCTGCTTTTGCATAACTTTCTGATTTAGAATTTTTCATAATTTTACTCCTTTCCATTCCAACAATAGGTACATACTTTACATTTATCTATACCAATTGCATCTAACATACCATCTAAGGTTTGAAAATCTAATGAGTCAAAGCCCATTTTATCGCATATGGTTTGCCTAAATTTCTTGCCCCTTTCGGTAGTAGAATCGGCATACTCATCTAAATAATTTAGCCCCTCTTCGCCTTCAATTTCTAAAATAATTCTTCTAGATAATAAATCCATATCGCTATTGTTTCTAGAGAAGTTTAAATATTTACAAGCGTGCATTATTGGTGGGCAAGCCGAACGCATATGAACTGCTTTAGCACCGTTATTAAACAAGAAATCAATAGTTTCGTTTAATTGTGTGCCCCTAACAATACTATCGTCTATAAACATTAGGCTTTTGCCTTTAATTAATTCCACAATAGGAATTTGTTTCATTCTGGCAACCTTTTTTCTTTCACTTGGGTTAGTAGGAATAAAACTCCTTGCCCAAGCAGGCGTATATTTAATAAACGGCCTTGCAAATTCTATATTAGAACCCTGAGAATAACCAATTGCGTGTGGAGTGCCTGAATCTGGAACACCACTAACGTAATCTACTTTAGGCATTGTGCCATTGACTTTTTCTCTTTCAGCCATTATTTTGCCGTTTTTAACACGGGTAAGTTCTACGTTTTTGCCTTCGTAGTTTGCATTGGGGAAACCATAATAAGTCCAAAGGAAAGCGCAAACTTTCATTTCTTCTCTACCTTCAAACAGAACTTCGCAGTTTTCTGTAGAAAGTTTTACAATTTCGCCTGATTTTAATTCCTTAACCTTTGAATAACCTAACTTTTCAAAAGCAAATGATTCAAAAGAAACGCAATATCCGTTTCTATTTTTACCTATATTAACAGGTAACCTGCCAAAATAATCTCTACAAGCATAAATACAGCCATCTTCTAATAAAAGAATAATAGAAAGTGAACCTTTTACAATTTCTTGTACATATTTTATGCCTTCTAAAATTGTATCTTTTCTTTCCATTAAAGATGCAACTAGTTCGGTAGAATTAACCTTGTTTCCAGACCTTGCTTGAAAAACACCACTAGTTTCTTTTAGGTATTCGTTTGTTAATTCTTCTACGTTAGAAACGTAACCAACAATGCAAATAGCATACAAGCCAAATTTAGATTTTATAAGTAATGGTTGCGGGTCTGAATCGCTTATACAACCAATACAAGCGTTGCCTTTTAATCTTTCAACAATGTTATCAAACTTAGTTCTAAAAGGCGAATTTTCTATGTTGTGAATTTCTCTTTCAAACCTACCAAACTCATCTACGACAGCCATACCTGCCCTAAATTTACCAAGGTGAGAGTGATAGTCTACACCAAAGAAAACGTCTTGCACGCAATCTTTTTTACTTGTTATTCCAAAAAAACCACCCATAAATGCACCTTAATTTTTTTCAAAGAATAATTTAGACAAAGTCATTGGGTCAATATATTTTCCTTCTTTATAAACTCTCATGTTACCAGAAGCAATTTCATCTATTAGAATAACTTCTTTGCCGTTATAACCAAATTCAAATTTAATATCGTATAAATCTAAACCCTTTTCTTTTAGGTCATCTGCAACAATTCTAGTAATTTTTTGTGTCATTAACTTTGTATCTTCAAATTGTTTATCAGTCATAACGCCTAAAGCAACCAAGCCTTCTTTAGTAACAAGTGGGTCGCCCTTTTCGTCGTTTTTAAAGGTCATTTCAACGTATTCAGGAAGGTCTGCACCTTCTTCAATATAGTCGCCGTATCTTCTTATAAAACTACCAACTGCTTTATATCTGCAAATAACTTCTAAACCTTTTCCAAAAGGTTTTGCAGGAATAACTTCCATTGTAGTATTTTTTAAGTCTGCACTAATATAGTGAGTTTTAATACCTGCTTTATTAAGTTTTTCAAAGAAATAAATACTCATACGAAGGTTAACGTCGCCAACGCCTTCAATTGTTAAACCAACTGAGTTTTCACCTGGGTCAAACTTTCCGTCTTTACCCGTGCAATCATCTTTAAACTTTAATAAAAAGTTTCCATTTTCTAGTTCAAATACGTCTTTTGTTTTTCCTTTATAAACTTGTTTCATAATATATCTCCCAAAAAAATTATTTGTTATATTTTGCTTCAGCAACAGCACTTTTTTCCAAAACCTTATTGGTATCGTTTACTCTTTTTGCATCTAGTTTTTGTGCTAATTCAATATCTTCTACTGCAAGAATTTGAATTGCTAATAGTGCCGCATTGCCTGCGCCGTTAACTGCAACCGTTGCAACAGGAATACCCGTTGGCATTTGAACGGTAGATAAAAGTGCATCTAACCCACTAAATTTGCCACAGTCTATTGGAATACCAATTACAGGTATTGTGGTGTTAGCGGCAATAGCACCTGCTAAATGTGCAGCCATACCTGCAGCGCAAATTATTGCACCAAAACCATTTTTTCTTGCGTTAGCACTAAATTCTTTTGCTTGTTCTGGTGTTCTATGCGCAGAATATATATGAAGTTCATACTTAACTTCAAATTCATTTAATACTGCAATTGCTTTTTCTACTATAGGTAAATCGCTATCGCTACCTAAAATAATACCAACTTTTTTCATAATTTTATTCTCCTTAAATAAAAAAAGGCACACTTATATTGCGAAATTAGTGCACCCAGACGGTCGGCTTAATGAACCATTTGTTTCTTTGTGGTGCTCCACTATATTCCGTCAGTCGCAAAGGTTCTATTTAACTATTTACATTGTAACAAAAGGTAAAAATTTTGTCAAATAATAATACGCACAAAAAGGCACAAAAATATATTTTTTAAAAATATATTAACCCCCAAGATTGGGGGTTAATAGGTATTAGTTTTCTAATTCTTTAATTTGATTTTTAATTTTTTCAACTATGGTTAAATACTTATCTCTCTTTTCTCTTTCGGCATCTACCAAAGCTTTTGGCGCTTTATCTAAAAAGCCTGAATTAGAAAGTTTACCGCTTGCTCTTTTAACTTCGCTTTCTGCTACTGAAAGTTCTTTCTTTAACCTAATTAGTTCTTGTTCAAAATCTACTAGTTCGCCTAGTGGAACAAATATTTCAGCACCATCTAAAACTTGAGAAACAACTTTTTCGTTTATTTCTGCTTTGTCGGTAACGGCATAAACGTTTTCTACGCCGGCAAGTTTGCAAATATAAACAGAATTTTTGCTTATAGCCCTAAATTTTTCTGATTTAACGTATAACTTAACTTTTTTAGAAGGAGCAGCACCCGTTTTAGCCTTAATATTTCTAATAGTTTTAATAATTTCTTTAATAAGTTCAATTTCCTTAAAACTTGCAGTAAAGTTAAACTTTGTGTTATATCTTGGGTAAGATGCTAACATAAGTGGGCCGTTTGCATTAGGAATACTCTTATAAATTTTTTCCGTTACAAATGGAATAAATGGATGCAATAATTTAAGAATTTCACCTAGTACGTAAACTAATACGCTAATAGTTGATTCTCTTTTATTATTATCTTCACCATATAAAACAGGTTTTGTTAATTCAATATACCAGTCGCAGAAATCGTTCCAAACGAAATCGTATAGATTTGCAAGAGCAACGCCCATTTCATATTTTTCCATATTAATGGTAACGTCTTTAATAATTTTATTTAATTTTAATAAAATCCATTTATCAGCACTATCTAACTTGCAATCTTTAATATCACGAATTTGCTTATCCTCAGCATTTAATAGCACAAACCTACTAGCGTTCCAAACCTTATTCATAAAGTTTTTAGCGCCATCTACTTTTTCATCTGAAAAACGCATATCGCTACCAGCAGCAACACCGTTAATTAAAGAAAACCTTAAAGTATCTGCACCATATTTAGCAATAATTTCAGTTGGGTCTATGCCGTTTCCTAAAGATTTACTCATTTTTCTACCTTCAGAATCACGCACTAGCCCGTGAATTAATACTTCCTTAAATGGAATTCTTTTCATATGTTCTAGTCCAGAGAAAATCATTCTAGCAACCCAGAAGAAAATAATATCGTAACCGGTAACCAAAACGTCGGTTGGGTAGAAATATTTTAAATCTTCGGTAATTTCTGGGTAACCTAACGTAGAGAAAGGCCATAAAGCAGAAGAAAACCAGGTATCTAAAACGTCTTCATCTTGTTTAATGTTTTTGCTAGCGCATTTAGTACATACTTTAACATCTTCTTTAGAAATTATCATTTCGCCACAATCTTGGCAATAGTATGCAGGTATTCTATGCCCCCACCATAATTGACGAGAAATACACCAATCTTTAATATTTTCCATCCAATTAAAGTAAATTTTACTAAACCTTTCTGGAATAAATTTAACACTTTTATTTCTTACTACCTTAATTGCAGGGTCTGCTAATGGTTGCATCTTAACAAACCATTGTTTAGAAACAATTGGTTCAACAGTATGTTTACATCTATAGCAATGCCCTACGTTATGGTGTAATGGTTCTATTTTTTCTAAAACACCTAATAATTTTAGTTCTTCAACAACTTTTTCTCTGCATTCTAATGCATCTAAGCCATTAAATTTACCGGCAAAACCATTCATTGTTCCGTCGTCGTTAATAACTCTAATAACTTCTAAATTGTGCCTTAAGCCAACTTCAAAGTCGTTAGGGTCGTGCGCAGGGGTGATTTTAACAGCACCCGTACCAAATTCTAACTCAACGTATTCGTCGCTAATTACAGGAATTTCTTTATTAACTATAGGTAATATTAAACTTTTGCCTATTAAATTAGCATATCTTTCATCTTTTGGGTTAACTGCAACTGCAGTATCGCCAAACATTGTTTCAGGTCTAGAGGTAGCAACGGTAACAAAACCTTCGCTATCTTTAATTGGATATTTTATGTACCAAAGTGAACTATCTTCTTCAACGTAATCTACTTCAGCGTCGCTTAGTGCAGTTTTACAATCTGGACACCAGTTTATAATTCTATCTCCACGATAAATTAAACCTTTTTCGTATAAATTAACGAAAACTTCTTTAACAGCCCTAGAACATTTTTCATCCATAGTAAAAGCAAGCCTAGACCAATCGCATGAAGAACCTAAAGTTTTAAGTTGCTCTATAATTCTTCCGCCATATTTTTCTTTCCAAGCCCAAGCTCTTTCTAAAAAGCCTTCTCTACCAACGTCTTTTTTAGTAAGACCTTCTTTTTGCATTTGTTCTACAATTTTAACTTCAGTTGCAATAGAAGCGTGGTCGGTACCAGGTAGCCACAACGCACTATAACCTTGCATTCTTTTAAACCTAATTAAAGTATCTTGCAAGGTTTCATCTAAAGCGTGGCCCATATGTAATTGACCTGTTATATTTGGTGGTGGTATTACAATAGTAAACGGCAATTTATTGGCATCTACTTCAGCCTTGAAATAGCCCTTACCTTCCCATTCTTCGTATATTTCTTTTTCAAATGACGACGGATTATACGCCTTTTCCATTTCCATAGCAAAAACTGCTCCTTAACGTTTTGTAACTTTATAAAAAATTACCTTCATTGATTATATAAAATATTTTATATATTGTCAAATATAATTCGCACAACATAAGATAAATATTATAAGCAAAAAGACTTAAATATAAAAAAAGTTTATGGAGATTTAAAAATGAAAAAAATTTTAGCAATTATTCTTTCACTTTTTTTTCTAATTCTACCCACAGGTTGTTCTAGTAGCAACGGAGCAAAAGTAATAAATTTAAACGAAGTAACCCACTCTGTTTTTTATGCTCCACTTTATATCGCTATAGAAAACGGGTATTTTGAAGAAGAAAACATAAAAATTAACCTTACAAACGGGGGTGGCGCAGATAATTCTATGACAGCAGTATTATCTGGTTCTGCGCAAATAGGCTTAATGGGCCCCGAAACAGTTATATACGTATATAATCAAAATAAAAAAGACTACCCTAAAGTGTTTGGTCAACTAACACAAAAAGATGGTGCCTTTTTAGTTTCTAGAAATGCTGAACCAAACTTTAGTTGGGAAAACCTACGTGGAAAAGAAATTTTAGCAGGTAGAAAAGGTGGCGTTCCTGCAATGACCTTTGAATATATTCTAAAAGAAGAAAATATGACAAATGGTGTAGACTACAACCTTAATTTTGACGTTCAATTTAACTTAATGACAAGTGCTTTTTTAGGTGGCACGGCAGATTATTGCACGGTTTTTGAACCTACCGCAAGTGAATATGAAGCAAGTGGTAAATGGCACATCGTAGCAAGTGTTGGCGAAAAAGGTGGTGATATTCCTTACACTTCTTTTATTGCTTTAGGAAGTTATATTGAAAACAACCAAGAAACGCTAAAAAGTTTTTTAAAAGCAATTAAAAAAGCACACGAATTTTTAGCAACCAAAACAGAAAAAGAAGTGGCCGAAGCAATAGTTAAACAATTTCCTAACACCACTATTGCATCTTTAGAAACTTCTATTAAAAGTTACAAAAAAATAAATGCTTGGAAATTAGATTTACAAGCAACAAAAGATAGTTTTGATAGACTGCAAAACGTTATGGAAAATGCGGGAGAACTAGAAAAACGCATTGATTTTGATAAAATAGTTGACAATAGCCTTGCAAAAGAGGTTTTTG
>JAZOOP010000068.1:0-14814 GCA_045655065.1 Christensenellaceae bacterium | reverse complement strand
TTTTCTTCTTCTATTTCCCCAGGAGTTTTACCTTGATATAACAAAGATTGAATTTCTAAAAGCCCCACGGTAACGGTTGCAATATCGTCTTTTCTTTTTAGCCCTAATGCAGTTGCCCCGTCGTTCCTAACGCCACTTTCTGTCATTGGCAATAAATTATTTAACACGAAAAAGGCTGAAACAGGCAAACTCATGCTTAAAAAGAAATAAAGTTCAATAGGCAAAATTCCAACTAAAAATAGTGGAACTACGCTAATTACTGTAAATATACAAGATGCTATTCCACCGCCTAAAGCAACTTTTTTATACCTATTAAACAAGTTTTCGGTAGAAGTAGGCACAAGTTCGGTGCTACCAGCCTGTTCCTTAAACATAATAAAACTAAATTTAAGTTTACTATTAACCTTTTCCCACCTAAAAAACCAAACGGAATAAGAAATAAAAGTAAAGCCGTTCTTTTTACCGGCAATAATATGCCCCCATTCGTGAACAAAGGTGTTTATAAGCCCAAAAACTACTGCCCCTGCCAAAGCCAAAAGCACGTTTACTACCACGTTGGTTTGTTCGCCAGCCAATACGCAAGCCAATACTACAAGCCCTAAGGTTACACCCATAGATATTACGTTGTTTAAAGTTGTTGTTTTTTTATTCATAGTTTTTCAATTTATCCTTTAAATAGCCTTCTACGTTATCGCCTTCGCTAACGGAAATTTCGTTTAGTTTAAGTTTTTCCATTAAGAAACATAATATAGCAACGCCCCCACTAATTGTTTCTATTCGTTTTTCTTGAAGACCTATTATATTTATTCTTTCTTCAACGGGAGTTGCATAAAGTTTTTTCTTTAACTTTAAAAGTTCTTCTTTTTTTATTACGTAGCCGTTAGTTTTTTCCGTATCGTAAACGGCTAGTTGTTGCAAAATAGATGCAACGCTTAACGCCGTGCCACCTATTGCAGTAAAGTTTTTTTCTTTTATATCGGTTAAATTTTCAAAAGACTTTTCTATATGCTTAATTGCAACCTTTTCGTTTTGATTTGCAATATCTGTAATTTTTACACAGCCTATTTCAAAACTTTGCAAATAGGTTGTTTCGCCCTTCTCTCTAACCACCACTTCGGTGCTAGCACCACCAATATCTATTAGCCCGCCGTCGTTACCGTTTAGCGCACCAAGTATGCCTAAATAAGCCTCTTTTTCGCCAGATAATATTTCTACTTCTATTTCGGCTAATTCTTTACATAAACGCAAAAAATCTTCGCCGTTTGTTGCATTTCTAACGGCTGCCGTTGCAAACGCCCAAATATTATTTATGCCAAGACCTTTTGCTCTTTTTACAAAAAAAGAAACGGCCTCGGCACTTCTTTTTATTGGCGTTGGTTGCAATATTAAATTATTGCCCATTCCTTCTGCAAGGCGTGTTGTTAAAACTTGCTTTTCTAAAGTTTTTTCACCGTTGCTAAGCATTAGCCTTACAGAGTTAGAACCTATGTCAATTACTGCAAATTTACACATAATTATTGTAGTGGTTTCATATGTTCTATATCTATAACGTCTTCTGGAAACCAAACGTCTTCTGGAAACCAATAGCCTAGTTCCCTTGCTCTTTCTATAATCCACTCTTTAGTTTTATAAATTTCTTCTTTTTCTGCGCCTTCTAAAATAAGTTCATTGTAATAATTAATTTTATCTACTAATTCGTTGTATTTGTTTTTTGTAACCACTATTGCAACTACTTGGTAAATTAAAAGAGAAAGTAAAACAACAAGCAAAAGTATTGCGCCAACCTTTAGCGCACTTTGTACTCTTTTAGATTTTTCCGTTTGCATTGTGTTTGCTGTGTTTTCCGTTTCTACTTGTACGGGTTGTTTTTCTTCTGCCATTTAATTTATTCCTATGTATATGTTTTACTCTTTTATATAGTATATTATAAGCCTTTTTAATAAATTTTGCAAGTATTATATTAAAACTTTTAACCGAAATAAAAAGTCCTATTAAAACACCTGCTAGCATATATACCCTTACCGACGGAAAACTTAATACAACCGAGTAATATATATAACCTAAAGTAAGCATTACAAAAAATAGCAAATCTAAAACTATGCCAACCACTTTTATATTGCTTTCTTTAAAAAACAACACGGGCAAGTAAAAAAAACCTGCTATTACTCCAAACGAAAAGCAGGCAAGAAATATAAAAAATTGCCCTTCTGAAACAAAACTCACTTAAATAGCCTTTTAACAAACGGCTGTTTTTTTACGTTATATTTAACTTCAACAAAAGTTCCGTCTGCCGTTAGGTTTCCGTTTGCCTTATTAAACGCAGTTATTTTAATGTTTTCGCCCGTAATTAATAAAGTTTGCCCACCAATAGTTAATCTTAGCCATTGCGAAGTAAAGCCATCTACACTTTCTACGTTAGAAACGGAAAGTTTTTTTCTGCCCTCTATAACTATTTTTTCAACGTTTACGTTCTCTTGCATAAAACACCCCCCTTCTTACTATTAGAGTATGCTACAAAAAAAATTTTACAACCAATGCCGTTAAAATACTTGCCTAAACAAAAAAAATTTGTTAGTATATAGGCAATTAAGACTAGATGAAGTTTATGGAAAAAGCATTTGCTACCGAAGAAGTAAAACTTTCAGGTGCCTATATTTGGGCAAAGACCATAAATGGATAGCGTTCTGGAGAATCTCAAAAACATTGAGTACCGAAGGTGCAAAGGTCAATTAATTGGCTTAATCTCTCAGGTAAAAGGACAGAATTCACTTTATTTTTTACGTGAAATTTTTGTAATTGCTCATTTTTTTAGGTTAAACGGAACGTTTAGCCTATTTTTTATTTTAAGGAGTTACTATGGAAGAACTTACAAAATTTATTGCAACGATAAATAGTTATCTTGCAGACTACGTTTTAATAATTCTACTAGTTGGTTTAGGATTATTTTTTACAATTAAAACACGTTTCGTACAAGTTAGATGTTTTGGCGAAGGTATTAGAAAAGTTTTTGGTAATATTTCGCTAAAAGGCAAAAAAGAAAAGGGGCAAATGTCTTCTTTCCAAGCCTTTGCAACTGCAGTTGCCGCACAAGTTGGTACGGGCAACATAATTGGTGCAAGTGCAGCAATTTTAACAGGTGGTCCTGGTGCTGTTTTTTGGATGTGGTTAATTGCATTTTTAGGTATGGCTACAAACTATTCCGAAGCAGTTTTAGCACAAAAAACTAAAACTAAAGACGAAAACGGCTTTATTAACGGTGGGCCTGTTTACTACATAAAAACGGCATTTAACAATAAGTTTGGTAAGGTTTTAGCAGTATTTTTTGCTATTGCCACAATTATTGCACTAGGGTTTATTGGTTCTATGGTTCAATCTAACTCTATTGGCGAAGCCGTACACAACGCAACGGGTCTTCCTACCTACGTTGTTGGTATTATAGTTACAATATTAGCGGGCATAATTTTTATTGGCGGTGTTTCTAGAATAGCATCTGTTACTGAAAAATGCGTACCTATTATGACGATTATTTACCTATTAGGTAGCATAATAGTTTTATGTTGCAGAATTACGTTTATTCCTGAAGCGTTTGCTATGATATTTAAATTTGCATTTACCCCTTCTGCAGTAATTGGTGGTAGCGTTGGTGCAGCGCTAAAAACGGCAATAAGCCAAGGTGCAAAACGTGGCTTATTTTCTAACGAAGCAGGTATGGGTTCTACACCACACGCACACGCACTTGCAAACGTTAAAACCCCACACGAACAAGGCGTAACGGCTATGGTTGGCGTGTTTATAGATACTTTTATTGTTTTAACCCTTACTGCACTTGTATTAATTTCTACGTTATATGCCGGTAATGGTCAACTTATGAACGGCAACCCTAACCAATTAGATAAGTCTAATGCACTTGCAACAGGAATTTCTTCAATATTTACAAATGGTAGCGTTGGTTTACAAATTGCCTCTATTTTTATTGCAATTTGCTTAACGTTCTTTGCTTTTTCTACTATTGTTAGTTGGAACTTATTTGGTAAAATTAACTTTACATACGTATTTGGTAAAAAATCTACGCTAATATATTCAATATTGTCTTTAGCATTTATTTTACTAGGCTCTTTCCTTAAAAACGATTTAGTTTGGGAATTAACAGACTTTTTTAATTACCTAATGGTTTTACCTAACGCACTTGCCTTAATTACCCTTTCTAACCTTGTAAAAGAAGAAATAAATAAAAGAGATTCTAATAAGAAAAAAGGTTTATTAAGTAAAAGTGGCGAACCTCTTTACGACGTAACTAAAGAATAATTTGTTTAAATAAAAAAGCACGATAGAGTAACTATCGTGCTTTTATTTTTGTATTTTAGAAAATTCGCATCCGCAATAATTTTGCCTATAAAGATTATGTGCTTTAGAAAGTTCTATGCTCCTAAGGTAGCCGTTTTGTTTTTTGAAATCACTTGGCAAAAATTTTACCTTATAAACTTCTTCTAACTCTTTACCTATTTGGTTTAGTAAGGTGCTATTTTTTAAAGGGCTTACCGAAAGAGTTGTGGTAAAGTATTCGTAACCGTTTTCTTTGGCATATTTAGCCGATTTGGCTAGCCTTAGGTTAAAGCATAGTTTACACCTTGCGCCACCTTCTAATTCCTTTTCATAACCTTTTACGCATGTTAAGAACTGCTCTTTTAAGTGTTCTTCGCCCACAAAATTAACGCCTAGTGTATGGCATAACCTTTTTTGTTCGTTAAACCTTAACTCATATTCTTCTAAAGTATCTATATTAGGGTTATAGTAGTAAACGGTAATTTCAAAATATGGTTTTAGCCTTTCTATTACAGAACTTGAACAAGGTGCGCAACAACTATGCAAAAGTAGTTTTGGCTTTTTATTCTCTTTTTGTAATTGCAAAATTATATTTTGCATCTCTTTATCGTAATTTATTACCATTATATTTCGTTTTTAATTATATTTCCGTTTTCATTAGTCATTATGTAAGCCTTACCACCTGCAGAAATGCTTTTCGTTAATTTGCCGTTTATAAATTCTAAAGCGCAGTCGTTTTCTACGCAATACGCACTTTCAATTTTATTATCTATAAAGGCTTTATTAAAATCTGCTTCCCTTTCGTTAAAGTGTGGGCACATAGTTCCTTCTAATATACCCAAACCTTTTTTCATAACGTAATTGGCACTTTGCCCACGCATTATTTCGTAATCGGTATACATATCGGTAAACCAACAAATAGCCCCTGCCGAAAGCCCACAAATAATTTTACCATTTTCGTAGGCGTTTATAATAAGTTTATCTATCCCCGTTTCACGCCATTTTTCTAGCATATACACGGTATCGCCCCCACCAATATAAATGCAATCTGCCATTTCTATTTTGCTGGCAATTTTTTCTATGTTCATTTCGCCGTATACGATTAGGGCAACTTCTGCCTTTATATCAAAAACCGAAGTATAGGTTTTTCTAAAACTGTTAAAATATGGCATAGAATCGTGAGAAGCCGTGCCAATAAACAAAGCGTTAGCACGCTTTTCGCCTGCGTGTTTTTTGGCTTTTTCTGCCACGTACCTATCTATTTCTAAAGTGGTTTTATTTTTTATTTCCCCACCACCAATTGCTATAATCGTTTTTTCCATTTGGTTTACCTTTTATTTTGCTATATAAAAAGGTTAGAAAACTTCTAACCTTTTAATTTTGTTTTTTAATTTACATTTCCGTGTAGTAATTACAGCCCAAATCTTTTTTCTTGTTGTATTTAGTAAATACACAACCAAGTATGTTTGCTCCGTTTTTACGAAGTTCTTTTACTGCAATTTCTACTTTTTCTTTCCTAGTTTCGCCATGTGCTACTAAGAAAATTACACCGTCTATTAAGAATGATAAATTAATATAATCTGATGAAGTAGAAATAGGTGCACAGTTAATTAACACGTAGTCGTATTCTTCTTTTAAACCTAAAATTAGTTCTTTAAGTTTTTCAGAAACAACTACTAAAGAAGAGTTTGTTATTTGCATTTCGCCAACGGTTATAGCAGAAACGTTTTCGTATTCCGTTGATTTTACAACTGCCTTTTTTTCTGCGTTTAGTAAAATGAATTCTTCAATTCCGTTTGCATTTTCTACGTTAAGAAATTTATCTACTTTAGGGCTAGCCAAATCTAGGTCAACAACAACGACTTTTTTACCTGTTGCCCCAAGGCTAACGGCTAAAGAACTAATAGTTAAAGCCTTATCTTCATTGGCGTTTGCTGAAGAAATTTGTATTACTTTTACACCTTTTTCTTCGTTGAAAAATAAAACGTTGTCTCTTAACCTATTGTATTTATTAGAGCCTTTTTCAACAGGTTGAATAGCACTTTCTTGTTTTTTCATCTTTTTCACCATTTTAATGTATATTTTTAATATATTATACCTTATATAGCAAAAAAAATCAATACGTAATTATAATTTTTTTGTTATTTTTTTGCTTGCAAATTAATAGAAAGTTCTTTTAGTGCGTGAATATGTAGGTTTTCATCTAATAAAATTCTAGAGATTACCGCCGAAACGTTTTCATCTTCTATTTTTTCTAGCATTTCTTTATACCCACTTATTGCCATCATTTCGCCTGAAATATCATCTAACAACATTTTGTTTGGAGTTTTACTATAGGCTACCCCAGAAGCGTTAAAAAACTGAAAGCCACAAGGAGTGCTTATTCCGTAGGCACTATCTAGACCTAATTTATTAAGTAGTTCTGCAAGAATTTGCAAATGTTCCATTTCGGCTAAAGATATACTTATTAAAACTTCGGCAACGTTTAACATTTCTAGTTTATTAAAATATAGCGCGTGAAACTGATATTGCAATATTGCAGTTAACTCGCTATGTTTAGTTGCATAGGCCTCTGCTATAAGTTGCGCATACGCATAGTTTGGCGTTATGTTTTGCATTTTAGGGTATGGTAATTCAACGGTTAAAGGTTTCATAGTTATCTCCTAAAGTTTTTATATATAACTATGAAAAAAAGGCACTTGCTTGTGAAAGTGCCTTTTGTATTTTATTCAATAAATTATATAATTTCTACGCCTACAATTTTACAGAAATCTTTAATAACTTGCGTGTTATTGCCATAAGAAATTATGTAGTGTTGTCCCATAACTTTTTCGGCAAAGTCTTCGGTGTCTTTTAATAAAACTTTTAAACCTGAAAGTTGTGGAGCAGGTTTATCCCAACCACATTCTTCCCAAGTTTCTGGAGTTTTACCTTCGCCCGTAACCATATGTAAATAATATTTACCTTCGGTATAGGTTAACCTACACATAGTTAGTTCGCCTTGCTTAACTTTAGAAACGTTTAATAAACTTTGTGAAAGTTCGCCAAAGGCTGCTGGGTAAATAGTTGTTTCGCCGTCTACAACTTCTTTTGGAACGTAGTCTGGAACGCCGGCTAAAACACCATCTTCAAAATATTCGTAGAATTCTAGGTAAGCACCAACTTGACCGGTTAGTTTATTAATCATAATTTGCGTTGCGTTACCTAAACAATCGTTTTCAGGGATAGTGCAAATTCCGTCTTCAGCAAGTAAAGTAAATATTGGTGCAGGTGGGAAACCTAATAATTTTTTAAAGCCATCTACGTCTTTAAGTGAAATTGCGTTAAGTTTTCTTTCTTCGCAAATTTCTTTAACTGCTAAATAGTATTTAGCGGCGTTTTCAACTGCACTCATATCTGGAGTTTTTAAGAACTTCCATTTCATAATTCTGTTGTCTATAACCTTTTGAATTTGTTCTTTGGTTAGTTTTTCTGCCCTTTGAACTACTTCTAACATTTCAAAGCATTCTATTTCAACGCCAAGTTCTCTCTTTAATGAAAGCCCGTCAAACATAGTTCCGTAAAGTTGCATATCACGATAACCAAATTGACCAATTCTTGCCTTTCTTAATGCACTATAGCAAGCACTTGCTTTGCAGAAAGATAATACCTTTTCTACGTTAGAAGGTTTATTAACTATATCGTAAACGTATTTAAATTTAATACCTAAGTCTGCTAAGGTTTTACGAAGTGCGCTTGTTCCCGCTTGGTCTGCAGTAGTTACTAAGTGGCCTTCTTCGTACCAACCACATAAACCCCACAATACCATGGGGATATTTCTAAACTTATCTAATACTTTAACTACTGCGTGAGTTGGTATCCAACCAGCAACACAAAGAACCATAACGTCAAATTCTTTTTCGCTAAAATATTTAACGGCGTTATCTATGTACGTTTCTTCGTAGTCGTCGCGAATAGGAAAAAATGGAAAAATTTCGTTATCTTCCCTTTTAAGACTTTCGTATGCAGCCTTACACTTTCTTTCAACAACTTCTATTGGCGTATTAACTTCGCCAAAGCCTGCAAATGCTATTTTCATAATTTATCTCCCAATTTGTTTTTTAAATAAATTTTTTCTTTTTTTATTACCACAAAAGTAAACCCTATAATTACGAGTGTGAGCAATATTAATACAATAAATAAAATTTGCCAACCGAACGCTTCAAATACTAAACTTGAAAGTGTTGGCGCTACGCCCGCTGCAATAGATGCACACCCGTTTAATAAAAACGATAAGGTACCCGGTTCTATATCGTCTCTTATTTTATAAGTCATTACGGTCATATAAGGTTGTGCAGAAATTTTAGTGCAAGACAAAAACAAACTAGCAAAAATCACAACGGAAAGGGTGTTATCGTATAAGAAAATTAACGCTACACAACATATAATTACAATAAACAATACAAGAAACACAACGTTATAAGTATTTTTAGTTTGCATAAATATGTTTATACTATAAATAGATGCTATTCCAACCACAAAAGCAACTATTATAGATGCTAGTGGTGAATATACCCTACTTATTCCGTTGCCGTCGTTATATAAAAGGGTTGGAACCCAGTTATTAAAAGCATAGTATAGAACGTACGCTAAAAGGTATACCAATGCAACCATCAATATAAAAGAAAGTAGGCCCTTTTTCTCCCTTAAAGGAGTTTTTGGCGCAGAATAATCTGCTTGGTGTGGTTCGTGATGTTCGTCTTCTACTATTTCTTTTAATTGGTGAATTTTTTTAACTAAAATTGGCGTTGCAACCAAAAAGGATATGCCAACTATAACCATTATAATTCCCGCTACTGTAAAGCCTAAATCCCACCTAGAAATTGCGGTAAAAAAGGTTGCTATGCCATAGCAAAGAGCAAGAGAAAAGCAAGTACAAAAAGATATTATTTTTACACCATCAAAATAGTTCTTTTTTGAAAGGTGCTTATTATAAATACTAATTAATCCACCATACATTCCCGCTTGAGCAAAGCCGTTTAGAGCAAAAATAATAAATATATGCAAAATGTTTCCGTATAAATTACCCAATACACCAATTAAAATGGTTAGCACGGCAGAAACAACCATACAAACGCCCAAATATAGCCTTAAATTAATTTTATTAATAAAAAAAATTAATGCAAATTGCAAAGCAGCATAGGTTAAGTAATAAAATAAATTTGCCAAACTTAGCAAAGAATTTTCCACGTTAAAAACTAATTGGATTTCTACTATTTCCGAACTGAATATTTGCTTACCAATCATCATGGCTAAATACATGGCCGTACATAAAACGATTAACCATTTTTGGTAAGATTCATATTTTCTTTCTGCAACTGACATAATGATTATATTTTTTAACTAAAAAATACCTAAAATTTTATTCTCGTTTTGCTTGTAGTCTTTATATAAATTTTCGTATTCATTATATATAGGTGTATATAATAGGTTTGTGGCAACTAATTTATTAGATGCTTTTATTATATTTTCGTAAACTCCAGTGCCAACACCGGCAAACATAGCACTACCTAAACAAGCCGTTTCGTTTTCTTTTAAGGTAACAACGTTTTTGTTTAAGGTGCTTGCCTTTATTTCGCACCAAACTTTACTTTTTGCTCCACCACCCATAGAGCGAATTTCACTAACGTCTACTTTCATAAAATCTACGAATTCACGTATCATATACGCAACGGATTCCATTATAGAACGTAAAAAATGCCCTTTTTCGTGTTTTAATTCCATGCCAAAAAACACCCCTTTTGCATTAGGCAAGTTGTTTGGCATAACCGTTCCACATAGGTGTGGTATACAAATTAACCCTTCTGCCCCACAAGGCACGTTTTCTACTAATTGGTTTATTTGTTCGTAATTTAAGTTTTCGCAGAAATTACGCTTAAACCACTCTAGCATAGCGCCTGCAGTTGGCGCCCACATAAGCAAACAATATACGCCTTTTTTAACGTAGTAAACAGAAACTTTTAATCCATTGTAAAAAGGTGGAAAGTTTTTAGTTAACGCACAAACGGCTAAAGCAGTGCCCGTGGTTTCACTCATAATTCCACAATCTACTACCCCTGCACCCGTAATACCTGCAATTTGGTCTAAGGCGCTAGTAGCAACCTTTATGCCGTTATATTCGCCAACTACTTCGCCACTTTCTTTTAGCGTAGGAAGTTGATTTTTTTCTATTTCTAAATAGTTTAAAATTTCTTCTATATACTCGCCCGTGTGAACGTTCATTAATAGCGAAGAAGAATATAGAGATTTAGAAGCGCAAAATTCCCCCGTTAAACGATATATAATATAATCTTCTAAAAGCAAAAATTTACCTGCTTTTTCAAAAACTTCGGGCATATTGTTTTTAAGCCACTTAATTTTCGGCGCAGGATAGCCTGCTGGAATTTCTGCTTGCCCCGTTAGATTATAAATTTTTTCTAAACCAAAAAGTTTTTCCATATCTTCCGCTTCTTTATTAGCGCGGTTGTCTAACCAAATAATAGCGTTCATAAGCGGTTTGCCCGATTTATCTAACACTATTAAAGTTTCACCTTGAGTATCTATACTCATAGCGTAAATAGGAAATTTTTTAGCAATTTTATCTACTACGGTTTTTAAAATTTGGTAAAATTCTTCTGCGTCAAACTCTATAAAATCGCCCTTAGTTATTAACTTGTATTGCGCAGATTCTGATGCCAACTTTTTGCCGTTTTCATCAAATAAACAGGCTTTAAGAGAAGTTGTTCCAAAATCTACGCCCAATAAGTTTTTAGTCATTTATCTTTTCCATTGAAGAGTATAGTGAACATCGTCTGCCTTTTCTTCTTCGGTATATTTTCTTAAAGTGTTAACTGGTTTGCCGTCGTTATACTTTCTGTCGTTAACTGCTTCGGTTGTACCCATAACGGTTACGTTTAATTGACGTCTTCTTGCCCTAACTTGGTCCCAGTCAATAAAGTAAACGTGTGCAAATTCACCACCGTCTAAAACGCCATCTTTAATGGTCATTGCTTCGCTTCTACCGAAGAAACAAGAACGTAAGTGACCGTCTGTATTTAAAGAAGTGAAGTCGCCTGGTTCGTTAACAAATCTACCAAATTGGGTGTGTATTGGACCTGGGTGCATATATTCGTTTGTTTCAGAATAATCTGGAATAAACTTTTGCATAATTTTTAATAGGTCGTGTTGTAAATATTCTAAATCGTACTTATCTAAGTCGTGAGAACATTCTTGTATCATAACAGAACAAGTTGTGTGGTGAGAAGCAATGGTTACTGTACCATTTTTAATACCAGATTCTTCTACGATACGTAAAATATCGCTAGTAACGTCGTGGAAAGTTGGTCTCCAACCCCTAGATTGTAGTTCAATTTCTTTTTGAAAAACTTTGAATTCCATAATTTTTTTCTCCTATTTATATATAATTTTTTATTTTTTTTATTTATTTGTTTTTGGTGCTTTAACAAAAACCAACTTAATTAAAACATTTTGTTAATTCTTTCTAAAGTGGTTCTAACTAATATATCGCCACCAACGTGGCCTGTTTGACCACTTGAAATATATGCAGAATAGTGGCTACCTTTTTCTGCTTTTTCGGTTGGTAAGTAACCTAAAGTATCGCAACATAATTGAATTAAGAAAGTTTGTTTTGCTTTACTTCTTGCCCTAATTCTATTGCCATAATCTAAGAACAATTCAAATGGGTTTGTTGCAATAGCAATATCGCCAAAACGAACGATATGAACTTCAGTAGTGAAGTTGTTAATTGTTTTTTGCGCTTCAAACCTTGCAATATTACCAGCGTGAACGTGCATTGCAGCGTTATCGTCAAAGCCAATTCTTCTGCCACGGTTTTTATCTATAAACCTTTCAATTGCATCTAAACTTGCGTTGTATTCTGCTATGGTTACTTTACGAAGTGGTAACTCTAAATCTATAACTTCGTGAACTAGTAAACCTTCGTCTTTATAATCGTCGCCAAGTTCTTCTAAAACAGAAATAATTTCGTTAGAAATACGTTTACCAACTAGTTTCAAACCAGAAACGTCAAACATAGAAGGGTCTGCCCTACGCTCAATAAGGTTTTCTCTTTTAATATTAGGGTCGTCAATAGGTGTTTCTGGGTTAACCCAACGAATCATATCTCTTGGGCATTGGTCGCCTGCTGCAGAACATAAACCTAAAACTTGAATATGTTTGCCAAATTTAGCACGTAAGTTTTCTTTAACCTTTCCCCAATAGTCTGAAGAAATAAAACTTCTGTGTTCTACAACTTGTGCTGGGCAAGCAATGTTTGCAATTACACCGGTAAGTTGTTTATTAGCATCAAAGGTGTAAATTAATTCCATACCAGAATCGTTGCCTGCTTCTAAAGAATCAAAGTTGGCGTGGTTAGTATCTCCCCACATCTTTGCAGAGCCATCGTCGTAACAAACACGGCGGTTCATACCAACTGCAACTCTACCAAAAGCGTTTTGATAGTAGCCTTCTGTTCTACCTTCCCAAGCCTTAATAACTGCTTCTGAAACGGCGTTAACAAAAATTTCTAAACATTGTTCTGGAGATAGGCATTCTTCTGCACTAACTAATGGCTTGTACGCCATATCTGCTGGAACAAACGTTTGTAATACTTGGAAAGAGTTTTTAGCGCCCTTTTCGCCCATAGCGGTTTGTGTTTTATATTTCATAGAAGTGTGGCTATGTATTGCACCTATCATAATTTTTTCTAATGGTAGGTCTATTTTACCTTGCAATTTTGCTCTAACGCCGTCTACAACGTTTTTACCAACAGAAACAATATCGCAAGAAACTATTACCATTTGGTCGTTGCCACTTTCTAGTGCAAACGCAGTTACCGTTATAGGACTTTCTACTTCGTCTGTAATTCTTTCAAAGAACTGACCAGCAAGGCTAATTTTATTGCCCTTTGCAGGAGTCATATCAACTTCTGCCCAACCCATTTTAATCTTTTCCATTTTTTTCTCCTTAAAAAATTTTTTATATTTTTATTTACTATTTTTTTCGTCGTAAGCCCTTCTAACTGCCGCAATCATTTCTTCGGCAAGTTTAAGTGGATTTTCTGCTTTTGCTATTGCGCTTGAGCAACCTGAAGCAGAAGCACCTGCTTTAATTATGTTATAACAATCTTCCCCTTTAGAAATACCTGCTGATGGGAAAGGTTTAATTTCTGGGTTAATTTCTTTAATAACCCTAATAACTTCGTCTACGTATTCTTTGTCTGCAGGTTTACCCGTGCCAATAAGTTCGGTTGGTTCTGCAACCAAAATGTTTGGGCCAAGTTTTGCAATTGCTTTAACTTCTTCAACAGAATCTGCACAAACCATAGTTGCTAAACCTAATTCATCTGCACGTTTAATAGCCTTTTCTATTTCTTCTAAAGTAAGTTTATGTTCTGCATGGTTTAGCATTACGCCAACAGCACCTGCTGCCTTAACTGCTTCTGGCAACGTTCTGCCCATACCCTTACCTACGGGAATACTATCTAAATGTTGTGAGTAAACGTGAACGTATTTTGGGTTTACGTGCCTTGCTACGTTGTAAATTTCGGTATCTGGAATATCTAACACAACGTTTACTTTATATTTTTTTGCTAATTTTTGTAGCCCTTTTGCCATTTTTACTAACGTTTCGCCATACATATAACATTTTGGGCCATATTCAAAAAATGGTTCGCTAATTTTATAATCTTTAACCATAATGTTTCTCTTTATTTTTTATTTAATCTTTCGCCAACTGCTCCACCTGGGTGAATTAGTGCAAATTGTTCGTTCTTAAAGCCAGTTTCTTCAATTAACGCCGTTTGTAGCGCGTGGAATATCATACAAAGTGCTGTTGTAGAAGTTGTGCCTTGAGAGTTATATTTATCTGTTTCTCTGTTAACGTATTGTTTAATAACAACGTCTGCCCCAAGTGCTAATGGAGATTCTAAATTTTCAGTAACCGTAATTACTTTTACTTTTTTCATTTTGCAAATATCTAAAATAGGTAAAAGTTCTTTAGTTTTGCCCCCGCGAGATGCAAAAACCATTACGTCGCCTTCTTGTAAAAAACCAGTTGCGCCGTGAACGGCTTCTGCAGGAGAAATAAACCTTGCAGGTTGTTCTATGCAACAAAGTAGGTGTGCTAAGTGTTGGCAAATAATACCAGAATGCCCACAACCACAAGTGCCAATTCTATTTGCATTTTTTAATAGTTCTACTGCGTTAGAAAACTTTTCTTCATCTAAATAATTTAGCATTTCGCTAATACATTCTGCTTCAATTTTGTACGCTTCTTTTACTGCCGTTAAACTTTCTTTTTTCATAGGCCACCTTAATTTTTGAAAAAATTTATTTTTAAGTAAAAATAATAAAAACATTTTTTAATCGTATACCATTTTAATTATAACCTTTTAAAAAAATAAAGGCAACCCTTTTGCCTAATTTTTTTTATAAATTTTTGAATAAATTTTAT
>JAZOOP010000067.1:0-7645 GCA_045655065.1 Christensenellaceae bacterium | reverse complement strand
CCTCCATCTGTAAGAGATATTTGTGCATCACTAAACATAAAATCTACCGCAACAGCCTATTCATACCTAGAAAAACTAAAAGAAAAGGGGCTTTTACAAAAATCTCCAATGAAAAAACGTTCGCTAAGCCTTTCTCATAAGTTAAGTATTGGTAAGAACGTTCCTCTTTTAGGCACGGTAAGGGCTGGTATGCCAATTTTTGCTTATGAAGACCTAGAAGGCTATATTCCCCTACCCGAAAATTTTTCTTCTTCTAACGAGCAATTTGCCCTTAAAATAAACGGAAACAGTATGGTTAAGGCTGGCATTTATGAAAACGATATAATTATTGTAGAAAAACAAAATTCTGCTAAAGACGGCGATATTGTTGTTGCACTAATAGAAGATTCTGCAACCGTTAAACGTTTTTATAAAACGGAAAATAAAATTATTCTTCACCCAGAAAACGACGATATGGAAGATATGGTTTTCAATAACGTAGAAATAATAGGAATTGTTAAAGGATTGTTAAGAAAATTTTAGTTATAAAAAGCACGAAAAGTTCGTGTTTTTTATTTATATATACATTAATTTATTTTCACAATATATTTTAATAGTGCTAGAATAAAAATAAGGAGAAGAAATCATGTTAGAAATATTTTTAGTTGCACTTAATCCTTTACTAATATTGTTTTTTTGCTTAAGTATTGGTTTTATACTAAAAAAAGCAAATCTATTGCCAGAAAATGCAAGTAAAGTTATGGCTAAATTAGAATTGTGGGTATTTTGTCCTGCCCTTTCTTTTTCTACAATGGCCAAAAATTTTAACATTGATTCAATTGGTACTCATTTAACTAACATAATAATATCTTCTATCGCAATTACCATTGCAATACTTTTAGCCATATTTTTGTCTAAATTCTTTATTAAGGAAGAAGTTTACGAAAAGTACGTTTATCAATATGCATTAGCATTTGGAAACATGGGCTACGTTGGAGACCCTATAATATTAGCACTATTCGGATTAGAAGGTTTGGCATATTATAAAATAACTACCTTACCTTTATCTATTATGGTTTATCTTTGGGGATTAAATATTTTAACCCCTAAAGCATTAAAAAAGAATAATTTTTTTGGCTCACTAATTAATGCTCCTATTATTGCATTACTTCTTGGTATGATTGTTGGCATTACGGGGCTTGGAAATTTGTTATATACTACAGATAACTTTTTTACAGATTTATTAAGTAATTTAGGTGCTTGCATGGGTCCAGTTGCAATGATTTTAGCTGGTGTTACTATTGGTTCATATAACGTTAAAAAAATGTTAACGAATAAAAAAGCATATTTTGTAACCTTATTAAGACTAATATTTATCCCTACATTTATTATTGCTTTAATGTTTGGTTTAAAAGAACTATTAAATTTAATACTCCCTCTTAACATTAACAATAATGTTTTAATATTGTTACTTATAGCATTTGCCGCTCCTTTAGGTTTAAATACCGTAGTATTTCCTGAAGCTTTTGGTGGAGATACGTCTACAGGCGCTTCAATGGCAATGATTTCACACACTCTTTGTGTTATTACTTTGCCGATAATGTATGCTCTTGCAACTTTATTGTTCGGTCCTGTTCAAATTTTTTAACAAACATAATTATATAAAAAAACCCTTGTTTTGCACAAGGGTTTTTTATATTTAATAATATTTATAATTCTAAATTTTTTAACGCAATTTTACAATGTTCGTAAGTTATACCACCTTGTAAGTAAGCAATATATGGTGGCTTTATAGGAGCATCTGCCGAAAGTTCTATAGAAGAACCTTGTACAAAACAACCTGCTGCCATAATAACTTCATCATTATACCCTGGCATTGCCCAAGGTAGCGCTAAAACATGGCTATCTATTGGTGAATTTTTTTGAATACATTGAATAAATTTAATTAATTTATCTTTATCGTTAAACATTATAGAAAGTATAATGTCGTTTGGAATTTCTTCATTATTTTCAGGCGAAGTTTTATAGCCTAATTCTCTTAATACTTCCCCAAACAATAAAGTTCCCTTAACTGCCTGTAACACTGTGTGAGGGGCAATGAATAAGCCCTGATAGAAATATTGATAACCATTATAATATGAACCTACTTCGCCACTAATTGATGGCGCAGTTAGCCTATTTCTAACTAAAGAAACGTATTTTTCATCGCCACAAATATAACCACCTGTTGGTGCAATGCCTCCACCTATATTTTTTATCATAGAGCCGGCAAGTAAATTAACACCAACTTCGGTTGCTTCACGCTTATCCATAAATTCGCCGTAACAATTATCTAGCATAATGCAACCATTAAAGCCTAAATCTTTAATAAACTTAACGATTTCTTCAATTTTTTCTATAGATAAAGCACTTCTCCAAGCATAGCCCCTAGAACGTTGCAAATAAACCATTTTTGGAGTATGGTTTTGTAAATATTTTTTAATTTCTTCTTTATTAAAGTCTCCGTTAGAATTTAGTTCAATACTTTCAAATTTAACTAAATAATCTTCTAAAGAGCCCGTGCCTTCCCCTTTAATTATGTCGTTAAGTGTGTCGTAAGGGTTGCCTGTTATAGATAAAAATGTATCGTTCGGTCTTAAAACTCCGTATAAACAAAGTGCAAGTGCGTGTGTTCCAGAAACAATTGTTGGCGAAAAAATTGCACTTTCGCACTTAAAAATATCGGCAACTAGTTTATTTAACGTGTCTCTTCCGTCATCTCCGTAACCATAACCTGAAGTACCTGCAAAATGCCTTAATGCAATTTGATTTTTCTTAAATGCGTTAAGGACTTTTTCTTGGTTATATAGTGCAACGTCTTCAAAATAAGAAAATATTTTATTTAATTTTTTTTCACATTTATTTATTAAAGAAACGTCTATCATATGTTATCAACTATCCTTTTTGCTAAAATTTTAGGGTCTTCTGGGGTTAAATAATGTAAATTAGGCAGTTTTTTGAAAAAAGTTACCTGTCTTTTTGCGTAGTGCCTTGTGTTTAACTTAATTTTTTCTATTGCATCTAGTAAAGAAATTTCATTATTCAAATAAGAATAAATTTCTTTATAGCCAATACCTTGCATACATTGAAAAGACATATCTAAACCATTATCTATAAGCCCTTTAACTTCATCTATAAGCCCGTTATTGACCATTATATCTACTCTTTCTTCTATTCTATTATACAAAACGTCTCTAGAATAATTAATTGTATACGCTTCATAATTGTAAATAGGTGTTAAACTATCGTTTTGATTAGACTTTAAAAACCCGCTTTCATAAATTTCTAATGCCCTTATAACCCTTTTTAGGTCATTAGGGTGTAGTTTTTCGGCGCTTTCTTTATCTACTTTAAGTAGTTCGTTATAAACGGCAATATTCCCCTTTTCTTTAGCCATTTTATAATATTTTTCACGAGCTTCTAAATTTTTTTCAGCATTTCCATAGGAAAAATTATATAAAAGTGAATTAACGTAAAAACCAGTTCCACCACAAATAACAGGAACTTTATTTTTTGCTAACAAGTCATCTACAATTGGCTTAGCAAGTTCTCTATAATCGCCAACAGAAAAGGAACTATTACAATTTGCAACGTTAATTAAATGGTGTTTAACGCCTTGCATTTCTTCTAAAGTTGGTTTGGCTGTGCCAATATTTAAATCGGTATAAACATACATAGAATCTGCCGACACAACCTCAGAATTAAGTAATTTTGCACATTCTATAGCAAGCGAAGTTTTACCAGATGCAGTTGGCCCACAAATAATTAATACTTTATTCATTATACAATTCTCTTAAACCATTTATCTATTTCGTTTCTAGTAATTTTAACAACGGCAGGTCTACCATGTGGGCATTTTATTGCAATATTGTTTTGAACTGTTTCAACCAAAATTTTAATTTCGCCATCTGTAAGTTTGTTGCCAGCTTTAATTGCTGATTTACACGCTTTTTGAGAAATTTTTTCTATTAAAACTTCATTAACGGTAATCTTTTTAAGTGTATCTAAATCGGCTAAAACGTCATAAAAGAATTTAGTTAGGTTTATTTCGCTAAAAATTACAGGAATTGCACTAATTTTAAAAGAATTTTGCCCAAATTCAGTAATTTCAACGCCAATTTTATTTAGACATTCCAAATTACTTTGTAAAAAACTACATTCTAGCGCATTAACGTTTAATATAAACGGAACTAAAAGTGGCTGAGTAATTACGTTAGATTCTATAATAGATTTATTAAACTTATCAAATAAAATTCTTTCATGAACGGCGTGCTGGTCAACTAAATACATATCTTCGCCATCATCTAAAATTAAAAAACAATTTAATGTTTGCCCAACGTATTTAAGTTGTTTAGTAATATTCATTTCAGTTTGAGAATTAGAATTAAAAATTTCTTGTTTTTTCTTTTCCAACTGCTCTATATATGCCTTATTTTCTGCAAAAATATCTATAACTTCTTTTTTGTTCTCTTCTATTTTTTTTACTACTTTTTCGCTTTCAGGCGCATTTTGAGAAGAGGAAAAAACTAAACTATCAAAATTAAAAGAATCTATACCCTTTGAAGACAACGAATTTTTGCCTACTTTATTTTCTTCTACGTTAGATTTAGATAAAATTTTAGAATTTTCTGTTTCTTTAACAATAGAAATAGCATCTACACTACCATCTAAAACCTTAGAAATTAAACTATAAATGGTTCCGTAAACAATACGGTTATCGGCAAACCTTACGTCTATTTTATTTGGGTGAACGTTTACGTCTACAAATTCGCTCGGCATTGTTATATTTAGCACGTAAAAAGGATATTGCCTTTTCATTAAGTATGCAGAATATGCGTTTAATATAGAAAGAGAAATGTTTTGGTTAACAACGTATCTACCATTTAAAAATACCGTTTGGTAACTTCTATTAGGCTTAGAAAAATATTGTTTACCAATATATCCGTTTAATTTTATTCCATTTTTTTCGCAATCTATATAAAAACAATCTTCTAAATTTTTTGCCCCGTGAATACAACAAAATGCAGACTCTATGCCATCTCCAAAAGATTGAATTATAGTTTTACCATTTGATTTATATTTAAATGCAACGTTAGGGTTTCCTAAAACAAACCTAGAAACTATAGCCGTAATTTCATTTTCTTCAGCCTTTTCGCTTTTTAGAAATTTAGCTCTAACGGGTGCGTTAAAAAACAAGTTATTAACTGAAATTTCCGTTCCGTTACTAAACGAAGAATCTTTAACGTCATCTATAATAACGTTTCCTTCGCAATATATTTCAGCACCAAATTGTTGTTCTTTTGGCTTAGATTTAATAGTTATTTTAGAAACCGATGCAATACTTGCAAGCGCTTCCCCCCTAAAGCCTAACGAACAAATATTATCTAAATCTTTAATAGAACTAATTTTACTTGTAGCGTGTGGCATTAAAGCCTTATTTAGTTGACTTTTTTCAATGCCAGAGCCGTTATCTCTAACAACAATAGAAGAAAGCCCACCACTAATTATTTCAATTTCTATTTGAGTAGCATTAGCATCTAAAGAATTTTCTACTAGTTCTTTAACTACTGAATAAGGTCTATCTACAACTTCGCCAGCGGCTATTCTATTATATATTTTGCTAGAAAGTACGTTAATTTTACTCATTGTTTTTCCTTAATTAAGTTTATTTTTTAAGTCAATTAGAAGATTAAATGCGTCCATAGGAGAAAGTTTATTAATATCTAAATCGTTAATAATTTTTTCTACAACGCTTATTTCTTTTTCTTGGTAATTTTCGTTTTTATTAGAAAAATTAATATCTTTATTTTCTAATTGTTTTAATATTACTTTTGCACGTTCTGTTAACTTTTTGTCTACACCGGCTAGTTCAGCAACTTCTATACCAAAACTTTTACTTGCTCCACCACGCATAATTTTACGTAAAAACACAATATTTCCCTGTATTTCTTTTACTGAAACCTTGTAATTTTTAACCCCTTCTAATTTGCCCTCTAAATCGGTAAGTTCGTGGTAGTGTGTTGCAAAAAGAGTTTTTGATTTTAATTTGTTTGTAATATATTCTACAACAGCCCAAGCAATACTTAACCCGTCAAAAGTACTAGTTCCCCTACCAATTTCGTCTAAAATAATTAAACTCTTGCTGGTTGCATTTCTTAAAATTTGTGCTAATTCACTCATTTCAACCATAAACGTACTTTGGTCTAAAATAAGGTTATCACTTGCGCCAATTCTTGTAAAAATTTTATCGGTAATAGGAATTACTGCTTCAGAACAAGGTACAAACGAGCCAATATGAGCCATTAAAGTTATTAACGCAACCTGCCTCATATATGTGCTTTTACCAGCCATATTAGGACCTGTAATTACGTTCATTCTATTTAAGCCGTCGTCTAAATAACAGTCGTTAGGAACAAATTTTTGCTTAGACGTTGCTTCTACTACGGGGTGCCTTCCATCTACTATATTTAAGGAAGATTCTTCAGTTATGCTAGGTTTAACGTAATTATTTTCTCTTGCAACAGTTGCAAAAGATAAAATTGCATCTAAATTAGAAATCGCTTCTGCACAATTTAATAATTTATTTAAATTTTCTGAAAGTTTATCTTTAATTTCACCAAATATTTTAATTTCCATCCTAATAGAAAGTTCTTCACTAGAAAGAATTTTTGCTTCTAAAACTTTTAATTCTTCGGTAACAAACCTTTCAGCATTAGAAAGAGTTTGGCTACGTTTATATTCATAAGGAGCAAGGTGTTTTACAGAATTAGTTAGTTCAATATAATAGCCAAAAACCCTATTGTAGCCAATTTTAAGCGTTTTAATTCCTGTTTTTTCCCTTTCGCTTTCTTCTAATTGTAAAATTAATTGTCTTCCGTTTTTAGAAATCGTTTTTAGTTCATCTAACTCTGCGTTATAGCCTTCGTTAATAAAGCCACCATCTTTAATAGCAACAGGCGCATCTGGAATAATTGCATTTTTAATTTCTTTAGCAAGTTCGGTAAAATCGCTTAAATTATTAGAAATATCGTTAATAAAACTAGAATTTAAGCCTAATAAAGTAAATTTAAGCGCAGGAATAATTTCTAAAGATTGCGCTAAAGCAATACAATCTCTAGGAGAAAGATTTCCATGCGTAATTTTACTAGAAAGCCTACCAATATCTTTAACGTTAGAAAGCAACTCGCCAATATTTTGTCTTAGCGGAGTGTTTAAAAACAAACTTTCAACTGCATCTTGCCTATATTCTATTTCTTTTTTAGAATTAAGCGGGCTTAATATCCAAGATTGTAGTTTTCTACTACCCATGCTTGTTTTAGTTTTGTCTAACAGCCATAATAACGTGCCAAAACGCTTGTTATCTCTTAGTGTTTTAACAAGTTCTAAATTTCTTATGGCGTTAGAATCTAACATCATAAATTGTTTATCGTTTTGAATTTTTATAGCCGTAATATTAGAAATTAGGTGTTTTTGCGTTTCGTTTAAATAAGAAATTAAAGCGCCAGCAGAAGAAGTGCATTCGCCATTTTCTTCGCTTAACGAATAACTTTCTAAAGATGCAACCCTAAATTGTTTTAATAAGGTGTTTTTTGCATTAGAATAATTAAATTCGCTATCTAAATAGTGG
>JAZOOP010000066.1:0-56184 GCA_045655065.1 Christensenellaceae bacterium | reverse complement strand
ATAGTTTTACTTGCAGTTGCGTTAGTGCTAGCGTTTACACTTTCATCAGTAACGGCAACGCCATTTAAATAAAGAGTAACGTCCGTGTCCGTTGTAGTAGCAACGTTGTTAAAGAAATAACTAACTAAATATTTACCTGCTTCTGGAACTACAACAGAGCCACCAGAAACACTCATCGTAGAAGTTGAAGTTGAATCGTTTAAGGTAAGTGGAATAATTGCGTTTGGTTCAACTGCTACGTCGCTTGCAGTAGCATAAACTACGTCGCTTATAGCAGGGTCACCAGGTACACCTTGTGGACCTTGTGGGCCCGTTGCGCCAGTTGCACCAGTTTCACCTTGTGGACCGGCAGGACCTATTGGACCTTGCAAACCTTGCGGACCTTGTGGGCCAGTAGCACCAGTTAAACCAATTGGACCTTGTGGTCCAGTAGCACCGGTTGCACCTGTAGGGCCTTGTGGGCCAGTTGCACCAGTTAAACCAATAGGACCTTGTAAACCTTGTGGTCCTTGTGGACCGGCAGGACCTATTGGACCTTGCGGACCGATAGGGCCCCTTATGGTTTGGGTTGCAATTATAAATCTTGGTGTTTGGTTGCAACAACGACCGTTGTTATTGTAGTTTCTACTAAAAAAACAATCGTTATAGTTTCTATTTAATGAATAATTTCCGTAGCCGTAATTTGTAAAACCGTTGTTTCCAAAATTATTACCACAACGATTACAGCCAAAAATACACATATAAACTTTTTTCTCCTTTGCAAAAAAATAGTGGAAGTTGCCTTCCACTACTATATTATGAAAAAAAGTTAAATTTTGTGTTTTGTTAAAAATCTATTTCTGCAACGCCGTCTTCAATTAAGTAAGCCATTTCTTCGTGCATATCAAAGTTTTTAGTAATAGTTTTTTCTGGCAGTTTAACGTATTTTGCCGTTGCCGAAACTAACGTTTCGCCGTTCATATTGTAAATTTCGCCTTTTGCAGTGTAGCCTCTTAAAGAATTAAAGGTTATTTCAGCCCTTGCTTTTAAGTTTTCGCCGTAAGGCACGGGTTTTCTAAACGAAACTTGCATACTTGTAGTAACGGCGTAAGTTGTAGGTTCTGTAACCCAAATAACTCTGCCCATAAGTTCGTCTAGTAGGGCAGAACTCATTCCACCATGCACGCGTTCAGGGTAACTTTGGTGTTCTAAACTAAAAGAAAAAAGTGAAGCCAAACTGCCGTCTTCAAGTTCGTAGAAATTGGCTTTTACGCCAATATGATTATCTAACCCACAAATTATACAATTTTTACTGTTTTTTTGTTTTTTAATTACTTTCATAAATTTATTATAGCACAACGCCAAAAAAAATACAACAAGTTGGTAGCCGAGTCCCCGCAAGGGATTCGGCAACTAAATAAATCCTTACGGATTTGTTAGATTTGCTAACGCAAGTGATATTGCTACGCAGTTATATTTGCCTAACGGCAAGTTTAGGATTTATTTAATATAACTTTGGCGAGAGCCAAAATACCACGCCAACGGCATATCACTTTTAGCCACAAGGCTAAAAATAAAACGACTAAAGTCGTTGGCGTTCGCTACGCTCGGCTAAACTTATATAAAATTAACTTTTGTGGATAAGAAAAGCACACTACGTTTCTCTTTTAGTGAAGTATAGTGTGCTACACTTTTATTATGGATAAAAAACCCTAATAGGAACTGCCATAAAAGTGATAGTATTTTTTTGTTTAGAGAGTAGGTAGTTTTTGTTTTTTCTACTTGACAAATATTTATATTTGTATTAAAATAAATACATAAATAATTTTACGTAAAAATTCATATTTTTTATTCGTTAGTTTCTACTTAAACCCTTATTTGCAATTATAATAACGTTACTTAAATTGTTCAACTAAGGTTTTTTATTTTTTTAGAGGAAAAAATGAGATTACTAGAAGAAAAAATTTTATTAGAAGGCAAAGTTTTAGAAGGAGACGTTCTTAAAGTTGATTGTTTTTTGAACCATCAAATGGACGTGCCCTTTTTGGCGGAACTTGCAAAAGATATATATGCACATTACAAAGACTGTGGAGTTAACAAGGTATTAACCGTAGAAGCCTCTGGCATAGGTTTGGCATGTTTAACTGCGCAGTTTTTTAATTGTAAAATGTTAGTTGCAAAAAAAGGTAAAACTTCTAATATATCTAACGATGTTTATACTGCAACTGCTTATAGTTATACTCATCAAAAAGAAAACACCTTGCTCGTTTCTAAACAATATTTAAGCAAAGAAGACAAAGTTTTAATAGTAGACGACTTTTTGGCCAACGGCAACGCTTGTTTAGCTCTTATAGATATTTGTAAACAAGCAGGGGCTACCGTTAAAGGTGTTAGTTGCGCCGTAGAAAAATCTTATCAAAAAGGGCACGATGCGTTAGTTGAACTTGGTTTAGACGTTTATTCCTTAGCCAGAGTTGGCAAAATGGAAAACGGCAAAATTGAATTTGTAAAATAATTACCGAAAGGTAAAATGGAGGATATTTTTATGAAAAAACTTTTCACTCTTATGCTTGCTGTTGTAATGGCATTAGGTTGCTGCATCGGCTTAACGGCTTGTGGCCCAAAAGCTGAAAAAGTTGCTGCACTTATTTGCTTACACGGCGAAGGTTCTTCTTACGACAAGAACTTTATTGATGCATTCAAGGCTGCATGTGCTGCAAAAGGTCTTAGTGAAGATCAATACACAATCGTAGTTGATATTCCAGAAGGCCCAGAATGTTACGACAAGGCTGCTGAATTTGCTGATGCTGGTTACAAAGCCGTATTTGCTGACTCTTTTGGTCACGAAGCATATATGATTCAAGCTGCACAAGAATTCCCAGAAGTACAATTCTGCCACGCAACAGGTACAAACGGTGGTTTCTTAAACACTGCAGACACAACCGACGAAGCACCTGCAAACTTCCACAATGCTTTTGCATCTATCTACGAAGGTAGATATTTAGCAGGTGTTGCTGCTGGCTTAAAACTAAAAGCAATGTATGGCGACGACATCACTAACGAAGAAGCAAAAATTGGTTACGTAGGCGCTTGGCCATTTGCTGAAGTTAAATCTGGTTTAACTTCTTTCTACCTTGGTGTTAAATCAATCGTTCCTAATACCACTATGGAAGTTAGATTTACTAATAGCTGGTACGACCCTGTTGCAGAACAAACCGCTGCAGAAGCATTAATTGAAAATGGTGCTAAACTTGTTTCTGGTCACGCAGACTCTTATGGCGTTCCAACTGCTTGTAAAAACGCAAACATTCCTAACGTTTTCTACAATGGCACAACTTCTGAAGATACTTTCGTTATCGCATCTAAAATCAACTGGCAACCATACTTTGAACATATGCTAGACGGCGTTATGGTTGAAGGTGCTACAATTGAGAAAGATTACGTTGGTACATTATCTAACGGTTCAGTTCAAATTACTGCTTTAGGCGCTGCTGCAGCTCCTGGCACTCAAGAAGTTCTAGATGCTGTTAAAGCACAACTAATTGCTGGTACAATTAAAGTATTTAACGTTGCTAACTTCACAGTTACAAAGGCTAACATAGAAGATAAAGCAGGCGACGAACCAGCTAATAGAATTACCATGGATAATGACGGACATCTTATTGCTTATAATGCAGACGTTATTGACGATGGTACTTTTACTGGTGAAACAAACGTTATTAAGACAGAAGGTGGCATTACTTACTTTGCAGAAAGCGAATTCCGTTCAGCTCCTTACTTTGAGATCATTATAGATGGTATTACTGTTGGTGCAGACGTTACTTCACCTGCTGCATAATAAAAAAACTTTAGGGCGGGGTAAAATTTGCCTCGCCCTATAATTTTTTTTACTGAACATTAAAAACACTTTTAAAAATATTAACTAGTTAAATTTTATTATACGGAGAGACTATTGTGAGTAAAAACATAGCCCTTGAACTTAAAAACATTACAAAGACTTTTGGTAGCGTAGTTGCAAACAAGAACGTTAACTTAACGTTAAACAAAGGCGAAATTTTAGCCTTGCTTGGCGAAAATGGTAGTGGTAAAACTACCCTTATGAATATGATTTCGGGTATATACTACCCAAATGAAGGTAAAATATTTATTAATGGTGAAGAAGTTGTTATTTCTTCTCCTCAAGATGCTTTTAAATACAAAATTGGTATGATTCACCAACACTTTAAGTTAGTAGACGTATTTACTACTGCAGAAAATATAGTGCTTGGTGTTAACGATAAATTTAATATTAAAGAAGTAAATTCCCGTGTTGAAGAAATTGCTAACAAATACGGTTTTGAAATAGATGCAAAAAAACACATATACGATATGTCTGTTTCTGAAAAACAAACGGTAGAAATTATTAAGGTTTTATATCGTGGAGCAGACATTTTAATTTTAGACGAGCCTACTGCAGTTCTAACCCCGCACGAAACCAAAAAACTTTTTGACGTTTTAAGAAAAATGCGTGAAGACGGAAAGTCTATAATAATAATTACGCACAAACTTAACGAAGTTTTAGAAGTTTCAGATAGGGTTTCTATTCTTCGCAAAGGCGAATATATTGGAACGGTAAATACCAAAGAAACAAACGAAAAACAACTTACCGAAATGATGGTAGGCGAAAAAATAGACCTAAAAATTGAACGTGTTAAAACGGAATTTGATAAACCTTTACTTGAAATTAGAAACCTTAACGTTAGGGGGGATGATGGCAGTAAAAAAATAGAAAACGCAAGTTTTTATATTCGTGGTGGCGAAATTCTAGGTGTTGCAGGTATAGCAGGGTGTGGGCAAAAAGAACTTTGCGAAGCAATTGCAGGGCTTAGAAAAATAGAATCTGGCTTTATAATGCATAAGGGCGAAAGCATTGTTGGTTTGCCACCAAAAACAATTATAGAAAAATGCGTTTCTATGAGTTTTATTCCAGAAGATAGGTTAGGCATGGGGTTATGCCCTTCGTTTTCTATAACCGACAATATGATGCTTAAAACTTATAACGATTCTAAAGGTCCTTTCGTAGATAGAAAAACTGCAAGAGAAAATGCTGAAAAACTTATAAAAAAATTAGGCATTGTTACACCTTCAACAGAAACACCTGTTAGAAGACTTTCTGGTGGTAACGTTCAAAAGGTATTGGTTGGTAGAGAAATTGATGCAGGCCCTAACGTTATTGTTACTGCTTACCCTGTTAGGGGGTTAGATATTAACTCTTCTTACCAAATTTATGATATTCTAAATGAACAAAAGAAAAAAGGCGCAGGTATTTTATTTATTGGCGAAGATTTAGACGTTATGCTTGCCCTTTGCGATAAAATTATGGTTTTATGTCATGGCGAAAACATGGGTATAGTACACGCTTCTAAAACCACCAAAGAACAACTTGGGCTTATGATGACGGGTTCTTTAGACTTAACCGAAGCAAAATCCGAAAAGAAACTTGGCTTTGCTAAAGATAGTAACCTAACCGAAGAAGAGTGGGTAGAAAAGCAAGAAGAAATAATTAAAGGGGGTAACGAAAATGAATAACGAAAAAACTACTAAAACTATTCGTGAACCCTTTATGCACATAGTAAAAAGAGATAATATTAGTTTAGGAAAGAAAATAACTATTTACACCGTTGCAATATTTTTATCGTTATTATTTGGTGCAATTATTTGCTCGTTAGTTTCTACTCGTGGCAACGTTTTTACTTTCTTTACTTCTCTTTTTGAAGGTTGTTTTGGTTCAGAAAGAAAAATATGGCTATTTGCTCAGGAATTTGCTTTATTACTTGCTGTTTCAATGTCGTTAATTCTTTCTTTCAAAATGAAATTTTGGAACTTAGGTGCTAATGGTCAAATTTTAATGGGTGGGCTTGCCGCTATTGCTTGTTCTTATTACTTGGGCGGTTTAGTTCCAGAACCTTTACTCATAGTAATAGAAATATTAGCAAGCATTTTATTTGGTGCGTTATGGTCTGCTATTCCGGCAATATGCAAAGTGCTTTGGAACACTAACGAAACGTTGTTTACCTTAATGCTTAACTACATTGCATCAGGTCTTGTAAATTTCTTTATAGCACTTTGGGTAACGGGTGGTTCTGGTATTCTAAAACCACTTGCCAACGGAAAACTACCGTTAATAGGTAACTCGTATTTGCTTATAATTTTATTTGGTATAGTTATTACCACAATAATTTCTATATACCTAAAATTTTCTAAACAAGGTTATGAAATATCGGTTGTAGGCGATAGTCAAAACACTGCTAAATATATAGGTATAAACGTTAAAAAAGTAGTAACAAGAACTTTAGTTATTTCAGGCGCAATTTGTGGGCTAGTTGGTTTACTTTTAACTAGTGGCATGTCTAATAGTATTTCAGATGCAACTGCTAGTAACCGTGGGTTTACCGCTATTATGACCACTTGGTTAGCAAATTGTAATCCACTTATGGCTATTGCAACGTGTGGGTTGGTTGTTTTCGTTTCAAAAGGTATGGGGCAAGTAAGGCCAGCCTTTGGTATGTTAGACGACACTATTTCTAACTTAGTTATGGGGCTAGTATATTTCTTTATTATTGCTTGTTCGTTCTTTATTCAATACAAAATAATATTTAACTCAAAAACTACGGCAAGGCTTAATAAAATTAAACAGCCATTTGTTAGTTTATGGTTAAAGATTAAAAAGTTATTTACTAAAAAACCTAAAAACAAAAAGGAGGAAAAATAAATGGTATCACTTTTAGCAAGCGCAATCGCTTTTATGCCGTTCTTCCTTTTCGGTTGTACGGGTGAAATTATTACAGAAAAATCTGGGCATTTAAATCTTGGTATTCCTGGTATTATTTGTGCAGGTGGCGCAGGTGGGGCATTAGGCGCTTCTATTTATATGAATTTAGTTGCAGGTGGCTCGCCAAGTTATATTTTATTAATTTTATTTTCTTTAATATTTGCATTTTTATTTGCTGTATTACTTGGCGAAATTTATGCATTTTTAACCGTTTATCTTAAATGCAACCAAAACATTTCTGGTTTAGCGCTAACCACTTTTGGAACGGGGTTAACTCAATTTGTTATGAAGAACTTCGTTAATATGGATAATATTTCTATAGCATCTACGTTATTTAAAAATTGTTTACCATTTGCTAAAGAACTTGGTTGGTTTGGCGAAATATTCTTATCTCACGGCATATTTATTTATCTTTCAGTAATTATTTCTGTAATTGCAGCAATAGTTATTAAAAGAACCAAAGTAGGTTTACGTTTACGTGCAGTTGGCGAAAACCCTGCTGCTGCCGATGCTGTTGGTGTTAAAGTAGACCTTTATAAAACTTTGGCAATATTAATAGGTTCTGGTATAGCAGGGCTTGCAGGTTGTTTCTTTATAATGGACTATATTCAAGGTGGATACGATAGTTATTATATTATGGAATCTCTTGGCTGGCTTGCTATTGCGTTGGTTATTTTTACATTGTGGAGACCTAACCTTGCAATATTTGGTTCTATAATTTTCGGTGCATTGTTTATTTTACCAAACGTAAACATTATGGCTGCAATAACAACAAATACTGCATTAAAGAAAATTATTGAAATGATTCCTTATTTATTTACCATTATAGTTTTACTTATAACAAGTATTACGGGTAGTAAATCTACTCAACCACCGGCGTCTTTAGGCTTAAATTACTTTAGAGAAGAGCGTTAAATTTAAAAAAATATTATTAAGCCCCCCTAAAAATTGGGGGCTTCTTGTTTTTTATTATTGTAAAAAATATAAATTTGTGCTAAAATGTTATAACCACTATTAATGTATAACTCTTTAATAATTTACGCAAAATAATTGTGTTATTAGGTGTTATATGTTAGATAGCCGTTCAAAACAACTATTACAAGTTTTAAATACCGAATGTGAAGGCTCTACCTATAAGGTTTTTGATAAAGAGTTTTTAATTTCTTCTATGCCAAAAGCCGTTGGCTTAGATGAGTTTGGGCTTAAACATTGCTTAAACTTTTTATTAGAAAGGGAATATATAAGCATAAAATACGAAGACGAAAAAGAACTTTGCGTTTGCCCTTTGCCTAAAGGTAGGCTATTATTTGAAGAGAATTTAGATAGCGAAATAGAAGTTTTTAACAACAAAAAAAGTTTATTATTATATTCTTTTTTCGGTGCTTTTATAGGCTCGTTTTTTGTTAGTTTACTAATTACTTTAGTTTTGGCTTTGGTAGGTAAACTATAATGCTAAACAAAACGGAAAATAGGGTTATGAGTGTGTTAAACACTATTGGTAAAAATAAAACAACCTTTTTAATAACCCCACTAGACCTACTTAATTTGGTGGCAATAAAGGGGCTAACGGCTACAGATTTAGAAAAAATTATAAACGCACTTGTTATAGACGGGTTTATAGATTTAATTTATTCCGATAGGCACGGCGAAAAAGTATATTGTATAACCATCTTAGAAAAGGGTAAGTTTTTTACTAGAAACGGCGAAAAAATTAAGCGCACTTTAATATTTAAGTTAGTAGTTACCGTGTGCTTTGCCTTTTTAAGTTTTTTATTAGGATTATTATTAAAAGCAATTTTTTAGTATGGAAGAAAGAAGTTTTAAGTTAAAATCTAAATATGCGCCTACGGGCGACCAACCGCAAGCAATTTCTAAACTTACGGAAGGTATTTTAGACGGCTTGCGCACGCAAGTCCTTTTAGGCGTTACGGGTAGTGGTAAAACGTTTACCATGGCAAACGTTATTGCTAACGTAAATAGGCCTGCCTTAGTAATTGCCCACAATAAAACTCTTGCTGCCCAACTTTGCAACGAATTTAGAGAGTTCTTTCCAGAAAACAGAGTAGAATTTTTTGTTTCTTATTACGACTATTATCAACCCGAAGCATATATCCCTTCTACCGATACTTATATAGAAAAAGACCTTGCTATTAACGATGAAATAGATAAATTGCGCCACTCTGCAACCTGTTCTCTATCAGAAAGGAGAGATACTATAGTTGTGGCATCCGTTTCTTGTATATACGGGTTAGGTGCGCCAGAAGAATATTATAGGCTAGCCCTTTCTATTCGCCCTAACCAACAACTAGATAGAGATGAACTAATGCGCAAGTTAGTTGCTATTCAATATACCAGAAGAGATATTGATTTTAGCCGTTCTTCGTTTAGAGTTAGGGGAGATACGGTAGATATTTTTCCTTCCGCCAACACGGAAATTATTATTAGAGTAGAGTTTTTTGGCGATACCGTAGATAGAATTTTAGAAGTAGAATTTGTTAGTGGTAAAATTATTGCAGAACTAAAACACGCCGTAATTTTTCCTGCAAGCCACTACGCAGTTGCAGAAGAAAAACTTAAACTTGCCACCATTGCCATTGAAAGAGATAAAGAAGACGAAGTAAGGCTACTAAAAGAAGACGGAAAACTTTTAGAAGCGCAAAGGCTTAACCAACGCACCGAATACGACCTAGATATGATTAAAGAAATAGGTTTTTGTAAGGGTATAGAAAATTATAGCCGTTATTTTGATGGCAGGCAAATTGGCGAGCCACCCTTTACTTTGTTAGATTATTTCCCCAAAGATTTTATTGTTTTTATAGATGAATCTCATATGACGATTCCACAACTAGGTGCTATGTATAACGGAGATAGAAGCAGAAAACAAAGCCTTGTTGAATACGGGTTTAGGTTGAAATCTGCATTTGATAATAGACCTTTAACTTTTGGTGAATTTGATGCAAGGGTTGGGCAAATGATTTGCGTTTCGGCAACCCCTGCAAAGTATGAATTAGACCAAGCGGGGCAAGTGGTAGAACAACTTATTAGACCTACAGGGTTATTAGACCCAGAAATTTTCGTTGTGCCAACTAAAAACCAAATAGACCATTTGCTAGTTGAAATAAACAAGGTTATTAAAGAAAAAGGTAGGGTTTTAATAACCACCTTAACTAAAAAAATGGCAGAAAGTTTAACAGAATACCTAAAAGAAGCAGGTATTAAAGTTAGGTATATGCATAGCGATATAGACACTATGGAAAGAATAGAAATTGTTTCGGGGCTACGAAACGGTGAATTTGACGTGCTTTGTGGTATTAACCTTTTAAGAGAAGGGTTAGATTTGCCAGAAGTTAAATTAGTTGCTATATTAGATGCCGATAAAGAAGGCTTTTTGCGTAGTGAAACTTCTTTAGTTCAAACAGTAGGGCGTGCAGCGCGTAACAAAGACGGCAAGGTTATAATGTATGCCGATACTATTACGGGAAGTATGCAACGTGCCATAGATGAAACTAAAAGGCGTAGAGATATTCAGTCTGCATATAACGCTAAACACGGCATTGTTCCAAAAACCATTATTAAAGACGTTGTTAACACTTTAGAAATAACCAAAAAAGTAGATAGAACTAAAGAAGTTAAAAAAGCCGATATTCCAGAAGAAATAGAAAAATTAAAGGCTTTAATGAAAATAGCATCTAGTAATTTAGACTTTGAAAAGTGTATTGAAATAAGAGATACTATTGCAAAATTAAAGTTAAAAATGAGAAAATAATATGAAAGAGAATATAATTATTAAAGGTGCAAGGGGAAATAACTTAAAAGACGTTAACGTTACCATACCACGAGAAAAACTTGTTGTATTTACAGGGCTTTCTGGTAGTGGTAAGTCTTCGCTTGCATTTGATACAATTTACGCTGAGGGGCAAAGAAGATACGTTGAAAGTCTTTCTAGTTATGCCCGTATGTTTTTAGGGCAAATGGAAAAGCCAGACGTAGATTTAATAGAAGGCTTATCCCCAGCAATTTCTATAGACCAAAAAACCACTTCGCACAATCCACGTTCTACCGTTGGTACGGTTACCGAAATTTACGACTATTTTAGGTTGCTGTTCGCTAGGGTTGGCGTTCCGCATTGCCCCGTTTGTGGCGAAGAAATTTCTAAGCAAACCATAGACCAAATTTTAGATAGGGTTATGTCGTTAAAAGAAAACACTAAAATTTTAATTAACGCACCTATTGCTAAAGGCAAAAAAGGGGAATTCAAAAAGGAAATAGAAAACTTTAGAAAAAGTGGTTATTCTAGAATAGAAATAGACGGTGTTGTTTACGACCTAACTGAAGAAATTTCTTTAGATAAAAATATTAAACACAACATAAACGTTGTTATAGATAGGCTTATTGTTAAAGAAGGTATTGAAAAAAGGCTATTTGATAGTTTAGAAACTGCAATTAAACTTGCTAACGGCTTAGTTATAGTAGAAGAGTTGGGTGGCGAAAGCACCTTATATTCTACTAAATACTCTTGCCCTAATTGTAATATTAGCATAGAAGAAATAGAGCCAAGGTTGTTTTCTTTTAACAATCCTTTCGGCGCTTGTCCAGACTGCCACGGCTTAGGTTATAAAAACGAAGTAGACCCAAAACTTGTTATTAAAGATGAAAATATGTCTTTAAGAGATGGCGCTATGTGTATTACGGGTTGGAATTTAGATAGTGGTAAAATGTGCGAAATGTATTTTACTTCACTTGCTAAACACTATGGCTTTAGCATAGATACCCCTGTAAAAGACTTGCCTAACCAAATAGTAAATATTTTATTATATGGTAACAACGGCGAAAAAATCAAAATGGATTATTCTACAAAAACCTTTACAGGCAGTTATATGAGCAGTTGGGAAGGTATTATTCCTAATCTAGAGCGAAGATATAGGGAAACCACAAGCGACTATACTAAAAGCGAAATAGAAAGGTATATGACGGTTAGCCCTTGTAATACCTGCCACGGCAAAAGGTTAAAAAAGGAAGCGCTTGCCGTAACTATAAATGGTAAAAACATTGCAGAACTAACTGATATGGCTGTTATAGACCTTTTTGATTTCGTAGAAAAAATTGCTTTAGACCACACCAAAACTCTAATAGCAAAACCAATACTAAAAGAAATTAAGGCAAGGTTAAACTTCTTAAAAGACGTTGGCTTAGGGTATTTAACGTTAAGTAGAACTGCAAGCACTCTTTCTGGTGGCGAGGCGCAAAGAATTAGGCTTGCAACCCAAATTGGTAGTGGACTAACGGGCGTGCTATATATTTTAGACGAGCCAAGCATAGGCTTGCACCAAAGAGATAACGAAAAACTACTTGCATCGTTAAAAAAATTAAGAGATTTAGGTAACACCTTAATAGTTGTAGAACACGACGAAGACACTATAAAAAGTGCCGACTTTATTGTTGATATTGGCCCTAAAGCAGGCGTTCACGGTGGCGAAATAGTGGCAACGGGTAGTGTTGAAGATATTATAAACGAGCCTAACTCTATTACGGGCGACTACCTTGCAGGCAGAAGAAAAATTTTAGTTCCTAACGAAAGGTTAACTCCAGACGGTAGGTGGCTAGAAGTTTATGGCGCAAGCCAAAACAACTTAAAAGATATAAACGTAAAAATTCCGGTGGGTTTATTTACTGCAATAACGGGTGTTTCGGGTAGTGGTAAAAGTTCGTTAGTAAACGAAATAATTTTACCAGAACTTTCTAATAAACTAAACAATAGCAAAATTCGTGGTGGTAAATTTACAAAAATAGACGGAATAGAATATTTTGATAAGGTTATTGCAATAGACCAATCTCCAATAGGCAGAACGCCACGTAGTAACCCTGCAACTTACACAGGCGTATTTTCTCATATAAGGGAACTATTTGCATCTACTGTAGATGCAAAGGAAAGGGGCTATAAAGCAGGAAGGTTTTCTTTTAACGTTGCAGGTGGCAGATGCGAAAGATGCGATGGCGACGGCATACTAAAAATAGAAATGCACTTTTTACCAGATATTTACGTGCCTTGCGAAGTGTGTAAAGGTAAAAGATATAACAGAGAAACTTTGCAAGTTAAATATAAGGGCAAAAACATTAGCGAAGTTTTAGATATGACGGTAGACGAAGCGTGTGAATTCTTTAGTGCACAACCATCTATATACAATAAAATTAAAACTTTGCAAGACGTAGGCTTAGGCTATATTAAACTAGGTCAAAGTTCTACAACTCTTTCTGGTGGCGAAGCCCAAAGGGTAAAACTTGCTACCGAATTATGCAAGCGAGCAACGGGCAAAACTCTATATATTTTAGACGAGCCTACTACGGGATTGCATAGTTACGACGTAAATAAGTTATTGTTAGTTTTACAACGCTTACAAAAGAGTGGCAATACCATTGTTGTTATAGAGCACAACCTAGACGTTATTAAGGTTGCCGACTATATTATAGATTTAGGCCCAGAAGGTGGCTCTGGTGGTGGCACGATTATTGCCTATGGTTCTCCGGAAGACGTGGCAAAGGTAGAAAATAGTTATACGGGGCAATTTTTAAGAAAAATTTTAGCAGAAAAATAAAAATTAAGGCTACTAAACGGGGTAGCCTTAAAATTTTTAAAAAATTTTGCAAAAAAATCAAATAAAAAAAGGGTTTTTGAGTTTTGCGTAGTATAATTATTTGAACAAATTTATTAAGTCATAAAAGGGGTATGGCAAATGAAAGATAAAACCTTTAAAATGGAAGAAATGTTTTTATCTAAATACGCTTTTAAGTCTATAAACACTATTGGTAGGCTAAAAGAAGAAACGCCTTGCCCAATGAGAACGGAATTTCAACGAGATAGAGATAGAATTATTCATAGTAAATCGTTTAGGCGTTTAAAAAATAAAACTCAAGTTTTCTTTTCTCCAGAAGGCGACCACTATAGAACAAGGCTAACGCATACTCTAACCGTTTCGCAAGTGGCAAGGGCAATAGCAAGGGCGTTATCTCTTAACGAAGATTTAACCGAAGCCATAGCGTTAGGGCACGACTTGGGGCATACACCTTTTGGTCATTCGGGCGAGCGAATATTAAATTCACTTAACCCTAAAGGCTTTAAGCATAACGAAAATTCAGGTAGAGTAGTAGACTTATTAGAAAGCGACGGAAAGGGCTTAAACCTTACCCGTGAAGTTGTAGACGGCATAGTTAACCATAAACTAAATTCTAACCCTAAAACCTTAGAAGGTAAAGCAGTTAGCATAGCCGATAGAATTGCCTACATAAACCACGATATAGACGATGCTATTGAAAGTGGCATTATAACTTTTAACGACCTACCTAAAGATTTAATAGAAATTTTAGGTAAAACTTCTAGCGAGCGAATAAATACAATGGTGCAATCTATTTTTATTGAAAGCGACGGCAAAAATAAGGTAGAAATGCAACCTGAAATAGAAAACGCCACAAACGAATTGCGCAATTTTTTATTTAATAACGTTTATAATGCAAATACTTTTAAGGTAGAAGAAGAAAAGGCAAACAGAATGATTTCTGCTCTATATAACTACTATAAAGAAAACTTAAATCTAATGCCAAAATTCTACGTAGAATTACTAAATTCTTACGATAAAGATACCGTTTTATGCGATTATATTTCGGGTATGAGCGACGGATTTGTTGTAAAAAAATTTACTGAACTATTCGTGCCAGACAAATGGAAACTATAAAAAGGAAAACTTATGAAAGGTTTTAACGCAAAGTTTATAGATGAATTAAAAAATAAATGCGATATTATAGATATCGTTAAAAGTTATATTCACCTTGAACAAAAGGGAAGTAACTTTTGGGGGAAATGCCCTTTTCATCACGAAAAGACGGCTTCTTTTTGCGTTAATGCAATAGGTCAGTTTTATTACTGTTTTGGTTGCCACAAAAGTGGCGACGTTATAAGTTTTGTAATGGAAATGGAATCGTTAGATTTTGGCGACGCAGTTAAACTTTTAGCCGAAAAAGTACATTTACCTATTCCTGAAGTTGAATACGACGACGAAAGGGCTAAAGAGCAAAAAAAGAAAAGAGAAAGGGTTTTAGAACTATTAAAAGATTCCGCTTACTTTTACGTAAATAACCTAAAAAGTAAAGAAGCCACAAAACATATAGAATACGTAGTTAAACGTGGCATAAAAGGCGAGTTGGTTTCTAAATTCGGCATAGGTGCTTCGCTAGATTTTCAAGGCTTAGTAGCACATTTAAAACAAAAGGGCTATACCGAAGAAGAAATGCTATCTTCAGGGGTAGTAGATAAGAAAAACGATAGGCTTTACGATGCCCTTGCCGGCAGGTTAATTATACCTATTATAAACGCTATGGGGCAAGTGGTTGCCTTTGGTGGTAGGCTACTAGAAAATGCAGATTTTGCTAAATACAAAAACACTAAAGAAACCATTGCCTTTTCAAAAAGTAATACGTTATATAATTTAAATTTAGTTAAAAAACTTAAAAACGAAAAGGGTATAGATAGCATTATTATAGTTGAAGGGTATATGGATACTATTTCGTTAGTTAGCGGTGGTTTTGAAAACGTTGTTGCTAGTATGGGCACAAGTTTAACCAAAGACCAAGCAAGAATATTAAAACGCTACACGGACAAGGTGTTTATTAGTTACGACGGCGACTTTGCTGGGCAAAAAGCATCTATTCGTGGGCTAGAAATACTAAAAGAAGAAGGGTTAGACGTTAAGGTTGTTGCCTTGCCAGACGGGCTAGACCCAGACGACGTTATTAAAAAGTATGGAAAAGAAGGCTACGCTGAACTTCTACAAAAGGCAAAACCACTAATAGATTTTAAGTTAGATATTATTAAAAATACGTTTGATATAAACTCGGTTAGTGGCAAAAGGAAATACGTATTAGAAGCGCTAAAAGTTATTAAAGAAAGCCCTTCTGCCAGCGAACAAGAAGATTTACTAAAACAGGTTAGAGATATTACGGGTATAACGTACGAATCGTTAAAGCGTGATTTAATGAATACCGAAGAAAAACCACAAAGCAAAGAAAAAGAAGTGGTGCCAATTTTTAACGATAACGTTGGCGATAAACTTTTAATGGCTGAAAGGTTTATTATATATGCTTACCTTTTTAATAAAGCATATGCAGAAGAAGAAAATATAGAAAAAATTAATTTTACTAACCCTGCGTTTATAGAAATTAAAAAACTTATTTTAGATAGAAAGGCACAAGACTCTAACTTGAAGTTTAACGACCTTTACGAACTCTTAAACGAAGAATTTAGAGATGAACTTTCTAGAATAGCAGGTATGAACACCGAAGAAGATGGAAAGTTTAACGAAGAACACTACTTTAATGGTTGCCTAAAAACCGTTGCTGTAGAAAAAATTAACACCGAAATTGCTACGTTAACAAAACAATTTAAAGAAGAAACAGATACTGTTAAAAGAAAAGAACTAGCAAAGAAAATGGCAGAAGCCATAGCATTAAAAAACAAACTATAAACTAGAAAAGTATTTTAAGGAGATACTCTAAATGGAAGAAAAGGAAATTATAATTACACCGGAAATTAACCAAGTAATGTCAACTGAAGAACAACCTAACCCTGTGCTTACTATTGTTGAAGATATTATTATAGAATACAAAAATAGGGGCAAAATAACTACGGAAATACTTTTTGATAAGTTAGAAAAATGCCAAGCAACACCTAGCGAACTAGATGAAATTTATAAACTTTTGGAAGAAGCAGGTATTCAAGTTATAAACGAATATGAAAAGGATAAGGAGTTGTACGACCAAATTCTAAAAGAAGTTAGTATGGACGACCCTGTTAAAATGTACCTTAAAGATATTGGTAAAGTTCCACTACTTATGGCAGATGAAGAAACGGAACTTGCTAAACGTATGATGGAAGGAGATGAAGGTGCTAAAAGGTTGCTTTCTGAAGCTAACCTTCGTTTAGTAGTTTCTATTGCTAAAAGATATATGGGCAGGGGTATGCAATTTCTAGATTTAATTCAAGAAGGTAACCTTGGGCTTATGAAAGCCGTAGAAAAATTTGACTACCAAAAAGGTTTTAAATTCTCTACCTATGCTACTTGGTGGATTAGGCAAGCAATAACTAGGGCTATTGCAGACCAAGCAAGAACCATTAGAATTCCTGTTCATATGGTAGAAACAATAAACAAACAAATTAGGGTTGCAAGAAAACTTTTACAAGAGTTTGGCCGTGAACCAACCCCTGAAGAAATTGCTCAAGAAATGAACGTTTCGGTAGAAAAAGTGCGTGAAATTCAAAAAATCGCACAAGACCCTGTTTCTTTAGAAACACCTATCGGTGAAGAAGAAGATAGCCACCTTTCAGATTTTATTGAAGATGAAGGTAGTACAGCCCCAACCGACGCAGTTTCTTCTGCAATGTTAAAAGAACAACTTATTGGCGTTTTAGATACTCTTACACCTAGAGAAGAAAAGGTTATTAGGCTTCGTTATGGTTTAGACGACGGCAGACCAAGAACTTTAGAAGAAGTAGGTAAGGAATTTAACGTTACTAGGGAAAGAATTAGGCAAATAGAAGCAAAAGCGCTAAGAAAACTAAGGCACCCTAGCCGTTCTAAACGACTAAAAGATTATTTAGATTAATATGGCAGATATAAGTTATAGACTTACTGAAATTTTTAACTCCATACCCACTTGTGAAATGTTTGCCGATATTGGTTGCGACCACGGGTATATTACCCAAAAGATGCTAGAAAGTGGCAAATGTAATAAGGCAATTTTTAGCGATATTAGTGCAAAATGTTTAGAAAAAGCAAACGTTTTGCTTAAAACTTACGTAGAAGAAAATAGGGCAACGGGTGTTGTTTCTAACGGGTTTAGCAAAATAGAATTTTGCAATTGTGCCTTAATTGCTGGTATGGGTGGCGAAGAAATTATAGAAGTTTTAAAAAATGCAAGTTTTAAGCCAAACAACCTAGTTCTTCAACCAATGAAGAATACCGAAAAGGTTAGAAAAACCTTAATAGAATTAGGGTATAAAATAGAAAAAGACTACACTTTTAACGAAGGCAAAAGGTTTTACGATTTAATAGTTTGTTCCTTAGGAAAAGATAGTTTAACAGAAGAAGAAATAGAGTTTGGTAGAACTAATTTAATAAAAAAAGGCTTACCTTTTATAAACAAGGTAAAGTTAAAAATAAACCAATTAACGAAAGTAATAGCAAACGAGCAAATTTCTAACGACACCAAAGAAAAAATGCTATTAGAAATTGAAAGGTTAAAAAAATATGTATAGTTTAAAAGAGTTTTATTCCGTACTAAACGAGTTAGCCCCAATAAGTTTAAGCCATAAACTAATTGAACTTGGCGACTACGATAATAGCGGTATTTTAATAGAAAATAACGGGGTAGTAAAAAAGGCGTTATTCACACTAGATTTAAGCGAGTTATCTGTAGATTACGCAATAGAAAATGGTTGCGATACGGTGGTTACTCATCACCCAGCAATATACGCACCACTAAAAAATTTAAGCAACGAAAACCCTTGTTCAAAGGCTTTATTAAAGGCTATAAAAGCCAACATAAACGTAATTTCTATGCACCTTAATTTAGACGTTGCAGCTTGTGGCATAGACCAAAGTTTAGCAAAAAAACTTGGTGCAAAAGAAGTGGAAATTCTAGAAAAATTAGATTGTAATTGTGGCTACGGCAGGCAATTTTTAATAGAAGAAACAACCCTTTTAAACTTTTACGAAAGGGTTAAAAACAATTTTAATTGCAATAAAATTTTATATTATGGCAACGAAAATGCCCCAATAAAAAAGGTTGCAAGTTTTTGTGGAAGTGGTTCTTCTTCTATAGTTAAAGGGCTAGATAACGGCAGTTTAACGGCAGATTTAGTAGTTAGTTCCGATATGCCTCACCACGTTTTAAAAGAACTTATAGAAAGGCAAAAAAGTGTAATTTTAATACCTCATTACGTTGCAGAAGAATATGGATTTAACAAGTATTTTTCTAGCGTTAATGAAGTCATTGATAAAAAAATAGAAACAATTTATTTCTTAGATGAAAGATTTAAGTAAAGGAGATAGTTATGATAGAAAAGTTGTTAGCGTACCAAGAAATAGATGGTAACCTAAAAAATTTAGAAGCAAAGGTTTTAGGTAGTGAAGAAAGAAAAAAAGTTGCATCTGCAAAAAAATATTTAGAAGGCGTTGAAGAAAATTTAAATAAACTTAATTCTCAAGCAGGTGAACTTAACGCCACCTACGAAGCGCTAAAAGTTAAACAAGAAAAAGTTTTAGAAAAGGAAAAAGATATTGCTAAGGCTCTTGCATCTTTACAAGATGGCGCAGAAGCAGAATTTTTGCTAAAAAAGGCTAACGAACTTATGCAAGAATTAAAAAGCATTGATGCCGAATTAAATAAACTTTCTAATGCTATTAACGAAATGGCTAAAGAATATAGTCAAATAAAAAATTCTACTGCTGCCGCTCAAGCGCAATTTGCTGAATTTAGACCTAAATACGAACAATTAAGAAATGAAATTCAACCTGAAAAGGAAAAGATAGAAAAGGAACTAGAAAAACTTGCAAAGGGAATAGATAAAGACGCAATGGAACTTTATTTAAAAAAGCGTGCAGAAAAATTATTCCCAATAGTTTGCGAAGTAAAGGCTAATGGTAAAGATTTTATGTGTGCCAAGTGCTATAATATGTTAGACCTTAGTGCCGTTTCTAAACTAAACAAGGGCGAAATTGTAGAGTGCGACCATTGCCATAGGCTAATGTTTAAGAAATAACGTTTAACAAAATTAAATAAAAGCATAATAACCAACGGAAAGTTAAATAAAAAACGCCGTTGGTTTTTTTGTTTTATTTTGCAGTTTTTATAAATAATATTTATAAAAGTCTTGTAAAAAAGCAATTCGTTTGGTATAATAAAATAGAATAATTATTTGTGGGGTACTAAATTGAACAGTCTAGGCAGAAATTCCGAACAAAACAACGAAAAACAACCCGTTTTCACTAAAGAAACTATGGGTGTAGTTTTAATTTTATTTTCAACGTTAGCAACAATTTGCCTTATTACGAGGGAAACTCTTTTTTCTTTACCAGGGCAATATATTAACGCATTCTTATTTGGTTGTTTTGGGTATTTTGCTTACGTGGTTTGCCTATTTTTAATTTTTATAGGCGTACTTTTGGTATCTGGCAAAAAAACGGGAATAAGCGTTAAAAATAAATTTTACGTTTCTTCTTTTGTAATTTTACTTGCGTTATTAATGCACACCATATCAATGGCAGGTGCTGAGGTTAAAGACTTTGGCGAATATTTAACGCTATCTTACACCATGGCAGAAGGCGGTATTGCAACTTGCTCTGCAGGTGGGCTATTTGTGGGTTTAGTGGCATACCCGTTAACGGCACTTTTAACTAACGTTGGTAGTTACGTTGCTTTAGGGTTATTAATATGCCTAGACGTATATGCTTTCGTTGGTGGAATAGTTAAAATTCAACCTGTAAGAAAGCCTGTTAAGAAGAGCGAAAAGTTTAAAAGCAGTTACGTAGATAAAACTGCTAGCGACGACCCTATTAGTAATTTACCACTTGTAGATTACCCTGTAGAAGACGTTGACCTAAAGGCTTACGACAAAGAAGAAAAACCAGCACAAAAACTATTTATCACCGACCCAGATAAATTTTATTATAAAAGCAAAAAAGAATTAAAGAACGAAAGCGATAAAGATAAAATTAAACTTAATAAAGATGAAAAGGGGCTAAATATTGCATCTATTCCACAAAAGTATAAAGACACCTACGTTTCAGATATAGAAAAGAAAATAGATTATATTAAAACCCCTGCCGAAATAAACGTTAAAGAAACGCTTAACAACGAAAAATACAAAAACTCAACCGTAACGAGCACAACTATTTCTTCGCCTATAAGTAGGCCTTCTAAAGTTGAACCGGAAGAAAAAGGCATAGAAGAAAATATTCCGTTATACACACACGAAGAAGAACAGATTACCGACGATAGCGCTAAATCCCACGCAGAAAGTTTTAGCGATAAGTATATGGTGGAAGAAAGTTATACGCCTTACGATGTAGACGAAACTGAAGAAAGCGAATATGCTGTAGAAGAAAACGTAGAACTACCTAAAACGGAAGAAATAAAACACGTTGAAGAAAGTTATGCTCCTTTTGAAAACGAAAAGAAAGAAGAAAAACCTATTGAAACTGAATCTAGGGCAAAAAGAATGTTCCAATCTTTAGCAAACGACGTGGAAGAAGAACAAGAAACTTCTAAAGCAGAAGAAAACCCTATTGGGTTTAGAAGAGAAAGAAGTAGGGTTTTACCAACAGAGCCTGTTATTCAAGACGTGGAAGAGCCTATTTTTGATGAACCAACCTACCAACCTAAAACGGAAAGTAGGGCTTTTGAAAGCACTAAACCTGTTGTGGAAGAACAACCTAAAAAGGAAATTCCACCTATTAACCGAAAATATTATGCTCCACCACTAGACTTATTAGAAAGCCACACTCCACCAACCGACCTACCTCAAGAAGACCACGATGGCAGAAAAGAAGCCATTAAGGCTAAATTAGAAGAGTTTGGTATTAACGTAGAGCCACAAGACCATATTCAAGGTCCTTCTATAACAAGGTACGAAATAAAAATGCCTGCGGGTGTTTCGGTAAAAAGGGTTTTGGGTTATGATGACGACTTGCAAATGGCTCTTTCAGTTAAAAACGGCATAAGAATAGAAGCGCCTATCCCAGGTAAAAACCTAGTGGGCATAGAAGTTGCAAACAAAGTTAAGGTTACCGTAGGGCTAAAAGAAGTTCTTATGGGTATGGCAGGGCAAAACTTTAAGCAAGATTCTCTTATTTTTGCTCTTGGTAAAGATATTGTTGGCGAATCTAAATACGACGATTTAACTAAAGGCCCACACTACCTAATAGCAGGTTCTTCGGGTTCAGGTAAAAGCGTTTGCCTAAACGTTATGATAGTAAGTTTACTAATGCGTTATAGCCCAGAAGAACTTAGGTTTATTTTAATAGACCCTAAACGTATTGAAATGCGTAAATACGAACATATACCACACCTTATGGTAGATGAAATTATAACCGACCCTAAAAAGACGCTTGCCGTTCTACAATGGGCTATTGAAGAAATGGAAAGGCGTTACGAAATGTTTGAAAAAGCAGGTGGGTTTATAGATGGTATTGCTGCATATAACCAACATATAGCAAGCGACACAGTTCCAAAAATGCCAAAAATAGTAATCGTTATAGATGAATTTGGCGATTTAATGGCTAATATTAAGAAAGATTTAGAAGTTAAAATTCAAATATTAACGCAAAAGGCACGTGCTGCTGGTATTCACGTAGTTTTGGCTACACAAAGACCTTCTGCAAACGTTGTTACGGGTGTTATTAAAACCAACCTACCTTCTAGAATTGCGTTTAAGGTAGGCAACTATACCGATTCACTTATTATTCTAGATAGCAAGGGCGCAGAAAAACTACTTGGTAACGGCGATATGTTGTATAAAAACTCTACTATGTCTGATAGTGAAAGATACCAAGGTGCGTTTATTTCTAGTAGCGAAGTTTATAGCATAATTAAGTATATTATAGAAAACAACAAGGCTTATTTTGACGATGACCTTGCAAGTTATTTAGAAAGAGCAACTGCACCTAAAGTAGAAGAAACAGCCGTTTCTAGCACTAGTGAAGACAACCCTGAAATAGACGATTTCTTCTTAAAAGCATTGGCGTTTGCAATAACTTCTGGTGGGATATCTATTTCTGCGCTACAAAGAAGATATCAAATAGGCTTTAATAGGGCTGGTGGTATAGTAGATAGAATGGAACAAATGAGGTTTGTTTCACCTAACGAAGGTGGTAGAGGCGTAAGAAGAATTTTAATTACTAGAGAAGAATTTATAGAAAGGTTTGGCAGTATGCCAGAAAATTATGTGTAAAGGTAAAAAAATAGGCGTAATTTCGCTTGGGTGCGATAAAAATAGGGTAGATACCGAAAAAATGCTTGCAATTTTGAGCAAAAAACATACCCTAGTTGCAGAAGAAGAAAATGCCCAAATAATAGTTATAAACACTTGTGCTTTTTTAGAAAGTAGCAGAAAAGAAGCCATTTTAGAAATATTAAGGGTGGCACAACTAAAAAAACAGGGTTTAGAAAAAATTATAGTTACAGGGTGTTTGCCACAAAAGTTTATAAATGAAATATTTAACGAACTAGTGGAGGTAGATGCTTTTTTAGGTGTTTCCGATTATTCTAAAATTAACGGGGTTATAGATAAAATTTATTTAGGTGAAAGAGTAAATGCCGTTGGCGAGCCTAGAAAGGAACGTGGCACGAAAAGGGTATTAACTACTAAAAATTATGCATATTTAAAAATTGCAGACGGGTGTTCTAACCATTGTACATATTGTTTAATTCCTAAAATTCGTGGTAAATTTAGGTCTACCCCACAAGAAAAACTAATTGCTGAGGCAAAGTGTTTAGGTAGGGTTAGCGAACTTATTTTAGTTGCCCAAGACGTAACTCGTTACGGCGAAGATTTAAATAACGGCACTAATTTAGTTGGGTTAATTAAAAGCCTTTCAAATTTAAAAAACGTTAAAAAAATTAGGCTGTTATATTGCTACCCAGAAAACATAACTAGCGAACTAATTGAAGAAATTAAAACTAACGAAAAGGTTATTAAGTATTTAGATATTCCTTTGCAACATGCCGACGATAAGGTGCTTAAACTTATGAATAGGCGTGGAACATACCAAAGTTACTTAGACTTAATTAATAAATTAAGGGAAGAAATACCTAATATTGCAATTCGTTCTACCTTTATTACGGGTTTCCCTAACGAAGATGAAACGGCTTTTAACAATTTAGTAAACTTTATTAAAGAAACTAAACTTTCTAACGTTGGCTTTTTTGCCTATAGCCGAGAAAAAGATACCCCTGCCGATAAATTAGAAGGTCATATAGAAAATAAAGTTAAACAAAAAAGGCTTAAAAAACTTTATTCAACACAGAAAAAGGTTGTTAAAGAAAGAGCAAAGAGTTTAATTGGCTTTAGCATTGAAGTTTTAGCCGAAGGGTTTGATGAAAATAATTTTATATACTACGGAAGGGCATATTTTAATGCTCCAGATATAGATGGCAAAATTTATTTCTTTTCTAAGAAAGAAATTGTGTTCGGCAAGTATTATAAAGTTAAAATTACAGGTTTTACAGATTACGATTTTTACGGAGAAATATTATGAATTTACCAAACAAACTAACAGTTTTACGTTTAATATTAATACCAGTGTTTATTGCAGTATTTTATATAACTGCTATACCATATAACTATTTAATTTCTGCAGTAGTGTTTGCGCTTGCCGCTATTACAGACTTTTTAGACGGCTATATTGCAAGAAAATATAACCTTGTTACTAACTTCGGTAAGTTTTTAGACCCTATTGCAGATAAGGCTTTAGTTTCTTCTGCACTAATTATAATGCTTTTACCTAATAGTGGGGTTGTTATTTTACCTTGGTATTGTAGCATAGGTGTTGCAATTATTATTTGCAGAGATTTAGTTATTAGTGGCTTTAGGCTAATAGCATCTAACAAAAACAAAGTAATTTCTGCCGATATGGCTGGTAAAATTAAAACTTTCGTTCAAGATATTGCAATAGTAGTTTTATTAGTTGGCGCTTCCGTTATGCCACAAAGTTTTTCAATTATAAACATAATTGGGCTAATTGCATTTGGAATTTCTGTACTATTAACTATTATTTCGGGCGTTGAATGCATGGCTAAAAATATAGACGTATTAAAGGAAGAAAAATAAACTAAAATGAAAACGGCTATTATAACCTTTCGCCAATCGTTTGACAAAGTAAACGACTATATTGAAGATTTAATTAACGAGTTTAGGCTTTCTGGAATAGGCGTAGATATTATTGAAACGCTAAAGTTAGAAGATGAACTTGAATTTAAAAAAAGGCTTGGTTATTTTAGAGAAAGGTTTACTAACCTTATAGTATTGTGTTCTAAAAATTCTAATAAGATTAAAGAACTTATTGCCGAAGAATTAGATACTGTGTTAGTAGAAAACGAAACGGCGCTAGAATTAGTTAAAGATTTAGGTGTTAAAAACGGAGTAGAATATTCTAACGAATATGCTCTTATGCCTAACGAGGCAACTATAGTGCCTAATAAAAAAGGTGTTTTACAAGGCTTTTTATGTGAAGAAAACGAGTTTTCTATTGCTTTTTTACCTAGCGAAAAAGAACAACTACTTTCTATGTGTGTTGAATACGTTCTACCTTATTTAGAAACAAAACACGGCAGGGTTGTAGAAAGGCTAACGCTTAAGTGTTTTGGTAGCAAAACACTAATAGAAAAGGGGTTAGCAGAAATTCAAAAACAAAACAACGTTTTTAAGTTTTTCGTTTCTTCTTCTTTTGGAGATTGCAAAATAGACTTGTTGTTTGAAGGTAATTTACCAAGAAAAGAAATTAACGAAGTAGTTAGGGCTATAGTAGAAAAATTTAAAGATATTCTTTACGCTGAATACGACGTTAGTTTAGGTGAAAGAGTTTTTGATTTATTAAAGTTAAGAAGAGTAAGAATTTCTACTGCCGAATCTTTTACGGGCGGTAGAGTGGCTAGCGAAATTATTAAAAATAACGGGGCATCGGAATTTTTAGTAGAAGGTATTGTTTGTTATTCTAACGAAAGCAAACAAAAAAGATTAGGTGTAAAAAAAGAAAGCCTAGAAAATGAAGGTGCAGTTAGTTCTAGAGTAGCCTACGAAATGGCATTGGGGCTTTTAATGGAAGGTAACTGCGATATTGCAGTTTCAACTACGGGGATTGCAGGGCCAACGGGGGAAACGGAAACTAAACCCGTGGGGCTTGCCTATATTGGTATAGGACTTAAAGATGGAATACACTCGTATAAGTTAAATTTAACGGGTACGAGAGAAGAAATAACAGAAACAGCAAAAAATAACGCGTTGTTTTTGGTAATAAAAAAACTAAAAAATTTATAAGAGGAATTTATTATGGATGATGCAAAAATAAAAGCACTAGACGGAGTGCTTGCTCAAATTGAAAAACAATTTGGTAAAGGCGCAATTATGCGTTTAGGTCAAACTGCAGGCGATACTAACATAGAAGTGTTGCCATCAGGTTGTTTATCTTTAGACTTAGCAGTTGGCGTAGGTGGTTTCCCTAGGGGTAGAATTATTGAAATTTACGGACCAGAATCTTCTGGTAAAACAACGGTAGCATTACACGCTATTGCCGAAACGCAAAAGGCGGGTGGTATTGCAGCGTTTATAGATGCTGAACACGCCCTAGACCCTGTTTATGCTAAAAACTTAGGTGTTGATTTAGATACTTTGTACGTTTCTCAACCAGATAACGGCGAACAAGCCTTAGATATTACTGCTTCATTGGTAAATAGTAAGGCAGTAGATATTATCGTTGTAGACTCTGTTGCAGCCTTAACCCCACGTGCGGAAATTGAAGGGGATATGGGCGATTCTCACGTTGGGTTACAAGCAAGATTAATGAGCCAAGCGTTAAGAAAACTAACTGCAATAGCATCTAAATCTAAAACCTGTATTATTTTTATTAACCAACTTCGTGAAAAGGTTGGCGTTATGTTTGGTAACCCAGAAGTTACAGCAGGTGGTAAAGCGCTTAAATTCTATGCAAGTGTTCGTATAGACGTTAGAAAGGCAGATGCCTTAAAAGACGGCGCTAATGCATACGGCAACCACACAAAAGCAAAGGTTGTTAAAAACAAGGTTGCTCCACCATTTAAAACGGCAGAGTTTGATATTATTTATGGCAAGGGTATCTCTAACGGCAGTTGTTTAATAGACTTAGGTTTACAATACGAAATAGTTACAAAGAGTGGCTCTTGGTTCTCTATTGACGGCGAAAAAATTGCTCAAGGCCGAGAAAACGCAGTTAACTATTTAGAAAACAACCCAGAAATTGCCAAAAACGTTAAAAATAGAATTTTAGAAGCCTTTAAGAGTGGCAAACAATAAGAAAAGATTGACATTTTTTATATAAAGGTATAAAATATAGTTAGTAAATAAAAGCCGTTAAGCACGGCTTTAACAAATAAAAACAGGAGGGCATTAAATATGCAAAATTTTAACTACGGCTCCCTGTTCTTGGCAGTAGACGCAACCGTTATTTTAATTGCGGTTATAGTGGCAATAGTGTTTGCCACTGTTGGCGTTTTAATTGGATGGTTTTTAAAAAACAATTCTTTCAAGAAAAAGCAAGGCGACATTAAAGAAGTTACCGATAAAATGCTTGATGATGCTAGAGAAGAAAGCAGAAAAATTAAGAAAGAGGCAATTTTAGAGGCAAAAGAACAGGAGTTAAAACTTCGTAACGACTTTGAGCGTGAAAGTAAAGAAAAACGTGCAGAGTTTCAACGAATTGAAAACAGACTTAACCAAAAAGAAGAAAGTTTAGACAAGAAGGAAGAAATTCTTCTTAAACGAAACGAAGAAACAACAAGGCAACAAAACGTTCTTAAACAAAAAGAAACTGAACTAGACAAAAAGTTAACTGAAATTGGCGAACAACACGACAAAATGATTGCCGAGTTTGAAAAAATTGCTCAACTAAGCAAAGAAGAAGCCAAGGCACAACTAATAGAAAACATTTTAGAAGATGCTAGGCGTGATGCTGCTGGTATGGTTAAAAACATAGAAGCCGAAGCCAAAGAAGAAGGCGAAAGAAAGGCTAAAGAAATAGTTAGTTTAGCAATTCAAAAATGTAGTTCAGAACAAGCAACTGAAATTACAGTTTCGGTTGTACCACTTCCTTCCGACGATATGAAGGCAAGAATTATTGGTAGAGAAGGTAGAAACATTAGAACGTTAGAAAACGCTACCGGTATAGAGTTAATTATAGACGATACGCCACAAGTAGTTATTGTTTCTGGCTTTGACCCTGTTAGAAGGGAAGTTGCAAAAATTGCGTTAGAAAAACTTATTCAAGACGGCAGAATTCACCCTGCTAGAATTGAAGAAACAGTTGAAAAAGTTAAAAAAGAATTAGAACAACAAATTAAAGAAGCAGGCGAATCTGCTATGTTTGAATGTGGAATTTTCGGCTTACACCCAGAAATTATTAAAACTTTGGGTAGGTTAAAATTCCGTACAAGTTATGGCCAAAACGTATTAAAACACTCTATAGAAGTTTCTCGTTTGGCAGGCCTTATGGCAACCGAACTTGGTGTAGACGTAAACCTTGCTAAACGCGCTGGCTTATTACACGACCTTGGCAAAGCAGTAGACTTTGAAATAGAAGGTACGCATATGCAAATTGGTGGCGATATTGCTAAAAAATATAAAGAAAATCACCTTGTAGTAAACGCAATACTTGCTCACCACGGCGACGTAGAGCCTAAAACCATTGAAGCAATTTTAGTTCAAGCGGCAGACTCTATTTCAGGCGCAAGACCTGGCGCTAGAAGGGAAACTACTACTAACTACGTTAAGAGATTACAAAAGTTAGAAGAAATTTCTTCAAGCTTTAAGGGTGTTGAAAAGTGCTATGCTATTCAAGCGGGCAGAGAAGTTCGTGTAATGGTTAAACCAGAACAAATAGACGATGCTCAAACCTTATTCTTAGCAAAAGATATTGCAAAGAAAATTGAACAAGAAATGGAATATCCTGGTCAAATTAAGGTTAACGTTATAAGAGAGTGGCGTGCAACCGAATACGCAAAATAATTAAATAAACTAAAAAAAGAAACTCGGCTAATTTTAGCCGAGTTTTTTGTGTAATAAAATTATAATTAAATATTATAATGAACCTAAAATAGTTAGTAAGGTTATTAAACTATAACACGTGTATGCAAGAGAGCCTACAGAAACGCAAATACCTGCAATTGCAAGTCCACGTCCACCTTGGTCGCTATTTTTTATTTGAACTAAACCTATTATAGAACAAACTAAACCAGCAATAGCAACTGTGCCCCAAAGTGCTAAAAGCAAACTTGCAAGAGAAAGAACAAAACCTACAATGGCTAATACGTTAACTTTTTGCTTTTTTTCTTCGGTTGGTTGTTGAATTGGGGTGTCGCTTATGGCACACCCACAATTTGGGCAAACAACTGCTTGGTCGTTAATTTCTTTTCCACAAACTTTACAAAACATTTTTATATTTCTCCTTAATGTAATATACCAAAACGGGATATATTTATTATACCAAGTTGGTATAATTATGTCAAGGATATGAGATTAAAAGTTTTAAGAAAAAGCAGAAAAATATCGCAGTTAAAAATGGCGATGGATTTGAATATGAATCAAAATAGTATTAGCAGGTACGAAAATGGGCAAAGAGAAGCAGATTACAAAACTTTAATTGCTTTTGCCGATTATTTTAACGTGTCTATAGATTATTTATTGGAACGAACGGAAAACCCAAAAATAAATAAATAAAAAATATAATTAAAGAGCCTTTAGTAGAGCATATAATTGACTAGAAAAAACGCAAGCGTTTGCTTGCGTTTTAGTTTTTATATAACTATAGGTAATTAGTTTTTATACGCCCATTAATAAAATGTAATAAATCATTACTACGTAAACGGTATATGCAAGAGAGCCTACAGAAACGCAAATACCTGCAATTGCAAACCCTTTTCCAAATTGTTGAGTATTATTTTTTGTTTGAACAAGACCTAGTATAGAGCATATTAAACCTGCTAGGGCAACCGAACCAAAAAGCGCTATTAATAAACTAACTAATGAAAAAATAAAGCCTAGTAAAGATAATACGTTTAATTGTTTACTTCTGGTAGGTTGAATTGGTGTTTCCTTAGTTGCGCATCCGCAATGTGGGCAAATAACTGCTTGGTCGTTTATCTCTTTTCCACAAATTCTACAGTACATTTTTTCTCCTTTGAACATTGTATAAGTATTAATATATGTATATTATAACAGTGAAAAAGTTGCTAGTCAAGGTAAGAGCAATAAAAAATAATTGTTAACTAGAAAAAAACGCAAGCGTTTGCATGCGTTTTTAATTTTTTTATTTTTTATTTAATTTATTTATTAGAAGAATCTTCTAATTCTTCAGAAAGACCTTTCTTATAATCGTTTTTAGAAATTAAGAATTTACGAATTGCAAATAGCCCTGCAATACAAGCGACGCAAACTAGGTTGCTAATAGCATTATCGTGGTTAATAATAACTTGCCTTGCTATTGCCACTATTAAAACTTCTAAAGTGTTAGCAGGTGTTAGGTTAATTAACATTCTAACAAATTCTAGCCCTACAACTATTGTTAACACGTTTTTAAGAAAAGTATCTGCCGAAGCAAAATAATCTGCAACGGTAAACATTTTATATACTTCAAGCCCAAGTAAACCAAGCAAAACAATAATGGTTAATACTGCTATTATATATTCTAAAACGTGTACCAATACGTAAAAGAATTTATTAAATTTTCTATCCATTTTTACCCCCTAGAAAGTTTAGGTGTTTATTCCCACTCTATAGTGCCAATTGGCTTTGGTGTTAGGTCTAATAAAACCCTGTTAATACCTTCTACTTCGTTGGTAATTCTAGCGGTTATTTTATGTAATACTTCGTAAGGTATTTCTTCAATGGTTGCAGTCATTGCGTCTACCGTGTTAACGGCTCTAATAATAGCAGGCCAACCTTCGTAGCGCATATCGTTTCTAACGCCAACGCTCTTCATATCTGGAACGGCTATAAAATATTGCCATACTTTTTCGGCTAAGCCACAAATTTCAAATTCTTCTCTTAAAATAGCGTCGGCTTCTCTTAACGCTTCTAATCTATCTCTCGTAATAGCGCCTAAACATCTAACGCCAAGCCCTGGGCCTGGGAAAGGTTGCCTAAACACCATATTATCTGGCAAGCCTAGTGCTTTACCTACAATTCTAACTTCGTCTTTATATAAAAGTTTAATTGGTTCTACAAGTTCAAACTTCATATCTTCAGGAAGTCCACCAACGTTGTGGTGCGCTTTTACACCTTTACTTTCTAAAATGTCTGGGTAAATGGTGCCTTGCGCTAAGAAGTTGATATCGGTTAATTTTTTTGCTTCTTCATCAAAAACTTTAATGAATTCGCCACCAATAATTTTTCTTTTTTGTTCTGGAGCAGAAACACCTGCTAATAAATTTAAGAAACGGTCTGTAGCGTCTACGTAAATTAGGTTAGCATCTAATTCTTTGCCAAAAACTTCTATAACTTGTTCGCTTTCACCTTTACGCATTAAGCCGTGGTTAACGTGCACGCAAACTAGTTGTTTGCCAATAGCCTTAATTAAAAGTGCTGCAACTACAGAACTATCTACACCACCAGATAATGCTAATAAAACCTTTTTATCTTTAACTTGTTCTCTAACTTTATTTACTTCTTGTTCTATAAATGCGTTAGCAAGTTCTAAATTAACTATTCTTTCCATACTTGCAGGACGAACGTTACAATCCATAAATCCCTCCAAAACCGACGATATTTTTACATAATTTTTATATAAAATAGTATAATATTTTTTTTTACATTAGTCAATTATTTTGTAAAATTCGTTATTACTTTTAAAATATTTTTTTTCTAACTGCAAAATATATAAAAAAAGAGGCGATTAATAGGTAATTTATTATAACTAAGTTGACATTTATGTATATAAATGTTAAAATTTCTTATATATAATGAATTAGTATACATTTTTTTAGGAGTATTTTATGAAAAGTATGTGTGTTCCCGAAATTTTTGGAACAATGGTGTTTAACGACAAGGTTATGAAAGAAAAATTGTCTAAAGAAATTTATAGCGAAGTTAGAAACGCTATAAATACAGGTACGCCTTTAACTATTGAATGCGCAAAAGAAGTAGCAAATGCTATGAAAGATTGGGCAATAGAAAAAGGTGCAACTCATTATACACATTGGTTCCAACCTATGACGGGGATTACTGCCGAAAAACACGATAGTTTTATTAAGCCTGTAGGCGATAGCGACGTTATTATGAACTTTAGCGAAAAATCTTTAGTTAAAGGTGAATCAGATGCGTCTTCTTTCCCTTCTGGTGGCTTACGTGCTACTTTTGAAGCAAGGGGCTACACCGCTTGGGACCCTACTTCTTATGCTTTCGTTAAAGACGGCAGTTTATATATTCCAACGGCATTCTGTTCTTATGGTGGCGAAGCGTTAGATAAGAAAACCCCACTACTACGTTCTATGGATGCTTTTAACAAGCAAGCATTAAGAATAATAAAACTTTTTGGTAACGAAAAGGTTAAAAGGGTTACCCCTACCGTTGGTGCTGAACAAGAATATTTTTTAATTGATAAAAGTGTTTACGAAAAACGTATAGACTTAATACATTGTGGCAGAACTTTATTTGGTGCAAGGCCAAGTAAAGGTCAAGAATTAGAAGACCACTACTATGGCGCTATTAAAAGCAGGGTTTCTGCTTTTATGAAAGAAGTAGATGAAGAACTTTGGAAGTTAGGGGTTTTAGCAAAAACTAAACATAACGAAGTTGCGCCAAGCCAACACGAACTTGCGCCAATTTACGTTTCTTGTAACATTGCTAGCGACCAAAACCAATTAACAATGGAAATATTAAAAAGCGTTGCAAATAGGCACGGCTTAGTATGTTTATTGCACGAAAAACCTTTTGCAACCGTTAACGGCAGTGGTAAACACGACAACTGGTCTATTGTAACCGACACGGGTGAAAACCTACTAGAACCAGGTGAAACCCCTATGGACAACGCACAATTCTTACTATTCTTAGTTGCAGTTATTAAGGCTGTAGATGAATATCAAGACTTGTTAAGAATTTCCGTTGCATCTGCTAGTAATGACTTGCGTTTAGGCGAAAAAGAAGCACCACCAGCAATAATCTCTATTTATTTAGGCGAAGAACTAGATGCTATTTTAAGTGCAATAGAAACGGGTGGGGTATATAAGGCTAAAAAGAATTCTAACCTAAAAATTGGTATTTCTACCTTGCCACCTATACCAAAAGACTCTACCGATAGAAACAGAACTTCTCCTTTTGCGTTTACAGGTAATAAGTTTGAATTTAGAATGGTAGGCTCTTCTGAAAATATTGCTTGCCCTAACTACATATTAAATACTATAGTGGCCGAAGAACTAAGCAAGTTTGCCGACGTTTTAGAAAAAGCAAAAGACTTTAAGGCAGAACTTAACAAACTTATTAAAAATACCGTTATTAAGCACAAAAGAATTTTATTTTCTGGCAATAGTTATTCTAAAGAGTGGGAAGAAGAAGCAAAAGCTCGTGGCCTATTAAATTTAAGAACTACCGTAGATGCTCTTCCACTATTTATGCAAGATAAAAACGTTGCTACCTTTGAAAAACACAAGGTATTAAGTAAAAACGAAATTGCTTCTAGAATGGAAATTCTATTAGAAAACTATGCTAATATTATTCACATAGAGGCTTTAACTGCTATAGATATGGCAAGAAAAGAAATTACCCCTGCAATAATTTCTTACGAAAGTTTCTTGCTTAAAGAATTAAAAGGTAAAAAAGCGCTAAGTAAAAAACTTGGCTCTAGGTTAGAAACTTCTTTAATAGAAAAACTAAGCGAGTTAACCGATAAGTTTGCTATAGCACTAGACAAGTTAGAGGCAGACGTTATTAAACTAGATAACGAAAAAGGCACTCTTAAACGTGCTGAATATTGCCGAGACGTTATTATTAAAGATATGAAAGAAGTTAGAAAGTTTGCAGATGAAGCAGAACTTTTAACAGGCAAATCTTTCTTACCTTACCCAACCTACGAAGATATTTTATATAGCGTAAAATATTAAAATAAAAAGTAAAAAAGAATTGTTACTCAGTTAATGCATTATCATAAAAGGAGCTGTAGATGAAAAAGAAAATACTAATATTTTTACTTACGTTGTTAATCGCGAGTGTTTCTGCGTTTGCAGTAATTGGTTGTGGTAATAAACAGAGTGGCGAAAGTTATGAAAAATACAATTTATACGTAGCCCAAATGCAAACAGATGGCCAAACACCACTAAGTTATGAAGAATGGTTAGAAACCATTAAGGGTGAAAAAGGCGATAAGGGCGACAAAGGTGATAAAGGCGATAAGGGTGAAGACGGCGAAGACGGCGAAAACGGAGTAACCCCTTCAATAGATATCAGCGAAGACGGATATTGGGTAATTAATGGTGTAAAAACTGAATATAAGGCAGTTGGCTCTAATGGTTCTAATGGTGCAAACGGCACAAATGGTGCTAATGGTGCAGATGGTTTAATACCAACTATAGAAGTTAGTGGAGACGGCTATTGGGTAATAAACGGCGAAAAAACCCAATATAAAGCAGTTGGCTATAATGGTGCTAATGGCTCTAACGGAGCAAATGGTGATAATGGCACTGACGGCGAAATACCAACTATAGAAATTAGTGAAGACGGCTATTGGGTTATTAACGGAGTTAAAACCGAGCATAAGGCTATTGGAAACGACGGAGCAAACGGCTCTAACGGCGAAGACGGCGTTACCCCTTCAATAGAAATTAGCCAAGACGGCTATTGGGTAATTAACGGAGTTAAAACCGAGTATAAAGCCATTGGCTCTAATGGTCAAAATGGCGCAAACGGTACAAATGGTTCAAACGGCGAAGACGGAGTAATACCTTCAATAGAAATTAGTGAAGACGGATATTGGGTAATTAACGGAGTTGAAACCGAATATAAGGCCATTGGCTCTAATGGTCAAAACGGCGCAAACGGTACAAATGGTTCAAACGGCGTTGATGGAGTAACCCCTTCAATAGAAATTAGTGAAGATGGCTATTGGGTTATTAATGGGGTTGAAACCGAATACAAGGCTATTGGTGAAGATGGTCAAGACGGGCAAAACGGTACAAATGGTACAAACGGCGTTGACGGAGTAACCCCTTCAATAGAAATTAGTGAAGACGGATATTGGGTTATAAACGGAGTTAAAACCGAATACAAGGCTATTGGTGAAGATGGTCAAGACGGGCAAGACGGCACAAACGGAAAAGACGGCGTAGATGGAGTTGTTCCAACCATACAAGTAAGCCAAGATGGTTATTGGGTAATTAACGGCGTTAAAACTGAACATAAGGCAATTGCTACCGACGACGGAAATAGTTTAATGCCAACTATAGAAATTAGTCAAGACGGGTATTGGGTTATTGATGGAGTTAAAACCGAACACAAGGCAATTGGTGCTAACGGGCAAAACGGCTCTAACGGCGCTAATGGCGAAGATGGTAAAGACGGAGTTGTTCCAACTATAGAAATTAGTCAAGACGGATATTGGGTAATCAACGGCGAAAAAACCCAATATAAAGCAGTTGGCGAAGACGGAGCAAACGGCGCAAATGGTGCTGACGGTGAAGTTCCAACTATACAAATTAGCCAAGACGGATATTGGATAATCAACGGCGAAAAAACCGAGCATAAGGCAGTTGGCTCTAACGGGCAAAACGGCTCTAACGGCGCTAATGGCGAAGATGGTAAAGACGGAGTTGTTCCAACCATAGATATCAGCGAAGACGGATATTGGGTAATTAACGGAGTTAAAACCGAATATAAGGCAGTTGGCTCTAACGGGCAAGACGGAGCAAATGGCTCAAATGGTGCAGACGGCAACGACGGAAAAGTTCCAACTATAGAAATTAGCCAAGACGGTTATTGGGTAATTAACGGAGAAAAAACCCAATATAAAGCAATAGGCTCAGACGGAACAAACGGCTCTAACGGCAACGACGGAAAAGTTCCAACTATAGAAATTAGCCAAGACGGGTATTGGGTTATTGATGGAGTTAAAACCGAACACAAGGCAATTGGTGCTAACGGGCAAAACGGCTCTAACGGAGCAAATGGCGAAGACGGCAAAGACGGAGTTGTTCCAACCATAGAAATAAGCCAAGATGGGTATTGGGTAATTAACGGAGTTAAAACCGAATATAAAGCAGTTGGCTCTAACGGGCAAGACGGAGCAAATGGCTCAAATGGTGCAGACGGCAACGACGGCGTTATTCCAAATATAGAAATAAGCAACGACGGGTATTGGGTAATAGACGGCGTTAAAACAGAGTATAACGCATATGGCGAAATCGGTGATGCTTGCGCAACTATAGAAAAAATGGAATACGATAACCAAGGCAGGCTTGTTATAACTTTAACAGACGGCACGGTTTTAGCACCTATAGAAGTTCCTAATATACATAACTATGGAGAATGGCAAATATTTGGTAACGGCCAAACCACTTGCGAAAACAAACTATTCTACCGTGAATGTACGCATTGCGAAGACGTTGAATATAGGTTCGGCTCTTATAACGACCACCAATTTGATGTTGAAACAATAAATGCAACTTGCACTGCTCAAGGTTACGAACATAAAATTTGTACAATATGTGGCAAAGAAGAAAAGGTAAATTATACTGCTGTTTTACCACATAGTTGGGAAAGCACTTATACAACGGATAGTTATTTCCATTGGGTAGAATGTGTAAATTGCGAAACTATAAAAGATAAACAAGCGCATACTGACCACAATGCAAACGATATTTGCGATATTTGTAGTTTAGAACTGCCAACCGAAGGGCTATCTTATTCTATTTCTAACGACGGCACGTACGCTATGGTTACAGGTTATAACGGCACGGAAACAAACGTTATTATTGCAACTAACTATAACGGCTTGCCTGTAAAAACTATAGAATATTATGCGTTTAACAAATGTAACGTAACTTCGGTTATAATTCCTTCAACAATAACTACTATTGCAAACAGAGCATTTATTTCTTGTAGTAAGTTAGAAAAGGTAATAATTAGAGAAGGTGCAGAGTTAGTTAGTTTAGGGGCAGAAGCCTTCTATATGTGTAATAACATAGAAGAACTAGAATTACCTGCAAGTGCAGTAGCAAAATTAACGGGCGAGTTTAACGTTTATAGTAATATTGCAAAAATTAACTTTATAGGCACTATGGAAGAGTGGGCTGAAAAAGAAATTGCTATTAACTTTATAGCAAAAAACGGCATTAGCCTATACTTAGGTTATAACCTATATTTAAACGGCACACTAGTTACCGACGTTCAATTAACAGACATAACTAGCATTTCAGATTATTCTTTCTACGGCTGTAAATCTATAAAAACCATAGAAATTCCTGCAAGTGTAAGAACAATAGGCAATTATGCTTTTGCTTACTGCGTTAAATTAAATAGCGTAGTGTTTGAAGAAAACAGCCTATTAAGTAGTGCAGGTAAAGGTATATTTGAAAGTTGCATATCTTTACCAACCATCGTATTACCAAATGGTGTAGTAAGTTCTAAAACTATAAAGGAAAAAGTTAAACTTTCAAATGAAGAGTTAGAAATTGCTCTTAACGAAACTTATCAACTTACCATTGAAAACTATAGTGGAGAATTTGTTTGGGCTTCTTTAGATGAAAGTGTTTGCACAATTTCTGAAAACGGCTTAGTAACGGCAGAAAACGTTGGAACTGCTTACGTTATTTGTTATTATGAAGATGGTTTCTTAAAGTGCAACGTTAACGTTAAAGATAATAACGTACCTGTAGAACTAGTAACCATAAACTCTACCGATATAACGTTATATCGCACCAACGAATATAAACTTAAAATTACTAAAACGTTAGGTGGAAACGTAGTAGAAGGTGGAAAAACCGTATGGACTTCTAGTAACCCAAGTTTAGTTAGCGTTTCTAACGACGGTGTAGTTAGGGCTTTAGATGTTAACCAAAAAGGCACACCTGTTATTATAACCGCTGTTCATACCTATGGCGGGGAGGAATATACTTTCTATTGCGAAGTAGACGTAATATTAAAAGTTACTATTTCTTATAAAGAATCTTTAACGCTATATACCGGTAATGGTGAGTTTGAAATGACACCTAGCGTTAATTTCTTAGAAACTTCTTCTAACCATAAATATAGCGCAAGCAACTTTATTTACACTGTTGAAGATGAAAGCGTAGCCGAAATAGATATTAATGGTGTTCTTACACCTAAAAAGGGTGGTAGAACAAAAATTATAATAAGTTATAACGATTACACCTACAAGTTTGTAGACTTATTAATTTATAACAAATATATTTCAACTACAAGTGCTTTTTTAAGTCTTCAATCAACCGACTATGCGTTATTGACCAAAGATTTAAATTTCTCTGGCATTTCTGTTTCAGGTGGTATTAATATTGGTGGGTTGTTTAATGGTAACGGCTATGCGCTAAACAACATTAAACTTGTGCCTAACGATTGGGAAAGTGTTACAGGTAAACAAGTGTTTGGCAAAGTTACGGGTGAAATTAGAAACTTAGAAGTTCATAACCTAACGGTAAAAAAATTCTGGGATGTAATGTGTGGTGCTTCAAGTTTAATATCATCTTGTTCTGGTAACGTAGAAAACGTTATTTTAGACGGGTTTATTGAGGGTAGGGTTGCTACAACCTATAACGGCACTAACTATTCAACTTGGAGTGGCGCTCAAAGTGGTTATTTAATGAAGGTGTCTAATAATGCTACTGCTAAAAATATTTATATTGATATTAATAGAGACGTAACTTCAAACGATTTAAGGGTAACACACGGCTCTGGCACGTTGCTTATGACTAACGTATACGTTGTTCCAGATGAATATGCGTCTTCAGTATACGGCTCTTATAAAATTGAAAAAGGTTTCTTTGCAGTTGGTACTGAAAATAGGTTTGTAACAAACAACCTAATTAATGATATGGGCACGGAAGTTTGGTATATTTCTAATAATAAACCATTGCTTAAAAATGGTATAGTAGTAATAGATAAATAAAAAACAAACAAACTAAAACGAACCTAGAAAATTCTAGGTTCGTTTCAATTTTTAAATACTTTATAAACAATATATTATATAGCGTCAATAAACGTGCAGAATATTGCCGTGATGTAATTCTTAAAGATATGAAAGAAGTTAGAAAGTTTGCAGATGAAGCAGAACTTTTAACAGGCAAATCTTTCTTGCCATACCCAACTTATGAAGATATTTTATATAGCGTAAAATATTAAAATAAAACCAAATAAAAAGAAACGGCTTAATTTTTAAGCCGTTTTTTGTTGCCAAAAATTACTTGATATAATTTTAAATGTGTGTTATACTAAGTTTGCCAAACCAATTGAATATTTGTGGAAAAGTGTTATTTTTTTATGAATAAAAAACACTTATTTTACTACACTAATTATATTGAATTTGTAAAAAATGCAAATTCCATTTATGTAGGTGTAGTAACATTTTTCACATAATATTGGTTTGGCGACTAACGGAGTTTGCGTTTTTAGTGCGATAACTTCGGTTGTCGCACTTTTTTATTTTAGGAGGCTTATATGAAAAAATTATTAATTGTACTAATGGCTATTGTTACTTTATGTTTAACGGCATTTACGTTAACAGGTTGCGAAAAAACATACACGGCAACTGAAACAGACGAACTAATAGCACAACTTCAGTCAACAATTAATACTAACAAAACAGAGTTAGAAGCAAAAATAAACGCATTGACAGAAGAGTATAAAGCAAAAGATAATGAACTTTCGGCAACAATAGCCGAAAACGAACAGGCGCTAACAACCTTAAGAAGTGAATATGAAGAAGCTTTAGCAGACTTACAAGAAAAAGACTTAGCGACTGAACAAGCACTAGCAACTTTAAGAAATGAATACGAAGAAGCTTTAGCGGACTTACAAGAAAAGGACTTAGCAACAGAAGAAGCGATAACAACATTAAGAAATGAATATGAAGAAGCTTTAGCAGACTTACAAGAAAAGGACTTAGCGACTGAACAGGCCTTGGCTAACCTTGACGCTAAATATTTAGAAGAAGTAGAAACGTTAGAAAACAGTATAAGTGATTTAACCACACAATTACAAACAAACAAAAATGAACTAGAAAACAAAATAGAAGAAATAAACACTGGTTACAATTCAAAACTAGCAGAAATCAATAGCCTTATTGCAGAAATTAAAACCACAAATGCAACCCAAGGAGAAGTTATAAATGCCCTTTTAGATAGGGTTGCAGAATTAGAAAACATAATACAAAATGAGCACGTACATACTTTTGGGAAATTAATAGTTTTTGGCAATGAAGGCAATACTTGCGAAAATAAAATATTTTACCACGTATGCGAAACTTGTAACGAAATACAGTTTTTGCACGGTACTTATGAAGACCACGACTTTGAAGTTGAAACAATAGAGCCAACTTGCCAATCGCAAGGTTACGACCACAAAATTTGTACAATATGTGGAATAGAAGAACTAGTAAATTATACGCCTATTTCAGACCATAAGTGGCAAGTAACGTATACAACAGATAATACTTTCCATTGGATAAAGTGTAACGACTGTGATGCAACAAAAGACATTGCAGAACATATTTCAGATGGTTCTGGCTATTGCACTACTTGTAACGCAATAATAGGAGCAACAGAGGGCGTTATATATGACATTTCTTCCGATGGCACTTATGCAAAAGTAATCGGCTATGAAGGTACTGCAAAAAAAATTATTATAGCAGAAGAATATGAAGGCAAGCCCGTTAAAAGTATAGGTTCTTCTGCGTTCTCTGGCTGTAGTAAATTAACAAGTATAGTAATACCAAACAGTGTAACAAGTATAGGTGATTATGCATTTGAAGGTTGCAGTTCATTAAATTATAATACAGAAAGCAGTTTAAACTATTTAGGCAACGAAAATAATAAATATTTATATCTTTTAAGTGTTGCAGATAAAAATCTTACAACAGCAACAATAAACAATAATTGTAGGTTTGTAGGTTCTGATGCGTTCTTTGGTTGCAGTTCATTAGAAGCAATAGAAATACCAAACAGTGTAACAAGTATAGGTGATGAGGCGTTCTCTGGTTGCAGTAATTTAACTTATAATATAGAAGAAAACCTAAAATATTTAGGCAATGAAGAAAACCCATATTTATATTTAGCAAGTGTAACTTCAAAGTATATTTTCACAGCCAATATAAACGAAAATTGTAAATTTATAGGTTATGCTGCGTTCTATGGGTGCAGTAATTTAACAAGTATAGTAATACCAAACAGTGTAACAAGTATTGGTGATGTGGCGTTCTGTGAGTGCGAGTCATTAACAAGCATAGAAATACCAAACAGCGTAACAAGTATAGGTGAGGCTACGTTTTTTAATTGCGATTTAAAAGCAATAGAAATACCAAACAGTGTAACAAGTATAGGTGATTCTGCGTTCAAATATTGCGATTTAAAAGCAATAGAAATACCAAACAGTGTAACAAGTATAGGTTATGAGGCGTTCTATATGTGCTTATCATTAACAAGTGTAACCATAGGAGACAGTGTAACAATTATAGGTTATGCTGCGTTCTCATATTGCGAGTCATTAACAAGTGTAACCATAGGAAACAGTGTAACAAGTATAGGTGACAATGCGTTCTATTATTGCGATTCATTAACAAAAGTAAACTATTTAGGCACAATAGATAAGTGGGTGCAAATAGAATTTGCTGATTTAGATTCAAACCCATTATTACATGCTAAAAACTTATACATAAACAATGAATTAGTAACAGAAGCAAATATAACTACAGCAACAAAAATAAATGATTATGCGTTCTATATGTGCGATTCATTAACAAGTGTAACCATAGGAAACAGTGTAACAAGTATAGGTTATAAAGCGTTCTGTTATTGCGATTTATTAACAAGTGTAACTATAGGCAACAGTGTAACAAGTATAGGTGAAGATGCGTTCTGTAATTGCAGTTCATTAACAAGCGTAACTATAGGCAACAGTGTAACAAGTATAGGTTCTTCTGCGTTCTATGGGTGCAGTAATTTAACAAGTATAGTAATACCAAACAGTGTAACAAGTATAGGTTATGTTGCGTTCTGTAATTGCAGTTCATTAGAAGCAATAGAAATACCAAAAAGTGTAACAAGTATAGGTGCTGGGGCGTTCTCTGGTTGCAGTTCATTAACAATTTATTGCGAAGCAGAAAGTAAGCCAAGTGGTTGGGATTATGATTGGAACTATTCAAATCGCCCAGTAGTTTGGGGTTATATAGAAAGCGACTTAGAATTTTACGCACAAGATATTTTTGATTAAATAATAAAAAAACGAACCTAGAAAATTCTAGGTTCGTTTTTTATAAACATTATATATATTATATAGCAATTTATAACGCACCAACAAGTGCCTTTATTGCAAGGGCTAGTAAAATTACTGCACCCGCCCACTCTGCATATTTACCAAATATTTTGCCTAGTGCTTTACCTGCAAACAAGGCTAACAAAACTAACACAAAAGTTATTAGAGCAATAATTAGAACGGCAACGTAAACGGAAAATTGTACCGAAATAAAGGTTAAACCTACTGCAAAAGCATCTATACTAGTGGCAAGTCCTTGTAAAAGCAAAATAGGAAGAGTTAGGTTTGTTTCTTTTTCTTGGCAAGGACAGTTTGTTATTTCTTGCTCTTTATTGCACTCAATAATTTCTTTTACGTTATCTATTACTATTTTAGTTGCTAAAATTAAAAAGATTGCAAAGGTTAAGTAACCGGAAATTTTTTCAATAAACCCGTTAGATGCTAAATTTATTAGTAGTCCAACAAAATAACCAAGCAACGGCATTATTCCTTGAAACAACCCAAATGTAATAGGTAGTTTTAACCCTTTTTTGCCAACTAAACAATTTTTATAAGTGGTGCAGTTGGCTATGGTTAATGCAAAAGCGTCTATTGCCAAAACTGCGCCTATTAAAATAACGTCTAAAACACTCATTTTCGTTTTCCTAATTTTTTTATTCTTTTAGTATATATAATTATATTGATTTTGTCAAAAGAAAATGATATTATATAATATATAGTGTATTAATTATGGTTAAAATTACAAAAGAGTGGGATGAGATATTAAACGAAGAATTTGCTAGCGAAAACTACCAAACCTTAAGAGAGTTTTTAAAAAGCGAATATTCTAACTATACCGTGTATCCTTCTATGTACAACATTTTTAATAGTATGAAGTTAACCCCTTTTAATTCTATTAAGGTAGTTTTATTGGGGCAAGACCCTTATCATAACGAAGGTCAAGCAATGGGGCTTTCTTTTTCCGTGCCAAACGGCATAGAAAAACCGCCATCACTTGTTAATATCTTTAAGGAACTTAAAGCAGAGTTAGATATAGATATTCCCGCTAGTGGCGACCTTACTAATTGGGCTAAACAAGGAGTGCTTTTATTAAACACGGCGTTAACTGTTAGGGCGCATATGCCAAACTCTCATCAAAATAAGGGTTGGGAACAGTTTACAGATAGCATTATTGAAAAAATATCTTCATTAAGAAAAAACGTTGTTTTCTTGCTTTGGGGCAACAATGCAAAAAGCAAAAAAAAATTAATAGATACTTCTAAACATTTAGTTTTAGAAAGTGCTCACCCAAGCCCACTTTCTGCATATAACGGGTTTTTTGGGTGCGGGCATTTTTTAACGGCAAATAAATATTTAATTACTCACGGAATACTTCCAATAGATTGGGGCAATTTATGAAATACGTAGTTATTTTAGGGGATGGTATGGCAGACTATCCACAAGCAAATTTAAACAATAAAACACCATTAGAACTAGCGTTTAAACCTAGTATAGATTCTTTGTGCGCTAAAAGCCAAGTTGGGCTAGTTAAAACTATTCCTAACGGCTTAAAACCTGGTAGCGACGTGGCTAACCTTTCCGTTTTAGGTTACGAAGTAGAAAAATGCTACACGGGTAGGTCGCCACTAGAAGCGGCGTCTATTGGCATTAATTTATTAGATACCGACGTTACTGCAAGGGCTAACCTAGTAACTCTTTCTAACGAAGAAAACTACCAAGATAAAACTATGGTAGACTATTCTGCTGGCGAAATTTCTTCTGAAGAAGCCAAAGAATTAATAGAATACCTTGCAAATCACGTTAATAACGAAAAAAGAAAATTATATAACGGAATAAGTTATAGGCATTGTTTAGTAACTGCGTTTGGTAAGGTTGCTAACACTTTAACCCCACCGCACGACATTACTAATAAAAAAATTAAAGAATATTTGCCAACTGATGAAATTGGGCTACAATATTTAGAAATGCAAAAACTTTCTTATGAGTTATTAAAAAATCACCCAATAAACGTAGAAAGAATAAAGCAAGGCAAAAACCCTGCAAACTCACTTTGGTTTTGGGGGGAAGGCACTAAGCCAAGCCTACAAAATTTTACCGAAAGATATGGTATTAAGGGTGCAATAATTTCTGCGGTAGATTTACTTAAAGGCATAGGCAAACTTTCTGGTATGCAAGTTATAGAAGTTGAAGGTGCAACCGGTAATTACGATACTAATTTTAGTGGCAAGGCAAACGCTTGCATAAATGCTCTTAAAAATGGTGTTGACTATGTTTATTTGCATATGGAAGCCCCAGATGAGTGTGGCCACCACGGAGATGCAGAACACAAAATTTATTCTATTGAGCAAATAGATGAAATAGTGGTTAAACCTATATTAGACTATTTACAAAGTAGCAATGAAGAGTTTGCCATTCTAATTTTACCAGACCATCCAACTCCGTTAAATCTTAAAACCCACGTTAGCGACCCCGTACCTTATATAATGCATAAAAGTAGCGTTAAGGTTAACGGAACGGCTAAGTGTTACACAGAGAAAGAAGCACAAAAAACGGGTATTTTCTTTGAAAACGGCTTTTCGTTAATGAAAGAGTTTTTAAAAAACTAAACAAACCTAAATCAACCATAAAAAACTTAAATTTCGCCAATTTTTTTGGCGAAATTTTTTTATTTACCCTGCATATATCATTTATAAAATTCATAAGTATTTATAGATAATTAAGGAGAGAGTGGTTATGAATGATAAATTACAGTATGCAGAAATGTTAGAAATACCCGTAAATTCCTGTAATATTACGGTAAAGCCTGCTAAACGCAAAAAACAAAAAAAGAGCAAAGAACTAGACAAGGTTAAACAACAACTTATAGAAAAGGTTAACGATACAGTGTTAAACGAAGAAACTGAACTAAACGAAAACAATAGTGAAAAACCTAACGAAGACTACCAATCTTCCGTAATAGTTGCAAAAACAAAAAAGGAAAGAAAAAGACCAAATATTATTGCTATTCAATTAGCAATAATAGGCGTTTTAATTGCTACAATTTGTTTAACCACTATGTTTGTTCCAGAAAGTGGGCTATTGGTTTTCTTTAACAACGTATTTGGTGCTGAACAAGCAGAAAGCGTAGACGATAGGCTATACGTGGAATTTAACCCAAACCTACCCGTTACTAATTTAGAAAACCTTTTTGTAGACGAAGGGGTTATGTGTTTAAGTGGTAACGGCAGTATTTATTCGCCTTGCGATGGAAAGGTTACCAATATGCTAGTAGATGAAAACGGCAAATATACGCTTTGCATTTCTTTTAGCAATAATTTCAGTTCTATTTTTAAGGGTTTAGACTACGCTTATTGTTCGCTAAACGATACGGTTTATTCTAATATTCCAATAGGTTACATATTAAACGGCGAAGCAACTATGTGTTTTACCGACTTTGATGGTAGCGTAATTACAAACTATACTATTAGTAGCGATGGAAACGTTGTGTGGGCAGTATAAAAATTAAAGTTCATCCGCTATTTATTGTTCTTGGGGTGTATTATGCGTTTACTAAAAATCTTTTAGTATTCGCAGTATATACCCTAACGGCAATTATACACGAATTGGGGCATTCTTTCGTAGCGTCAAACTTAGGGTATAGGTTAAACAAATTAACCCTAATGCCATTTGGTGCAATAATTTCTGGCGACTTAAACGGCTTAAGAAGCAAAGAACAAATTAAAATAGCATTGGCAGGGCCTATTATGAATATTGCAATAGGCCTTTTTTTCGTTGCGTTGTGGTGGCTGTTCCCTGAAATTTATGCTTTTACCGATATTATAGTAGAAGCCAATTTTTCCATAGGTTTTATTAACCTATTACCAATACACTCTTTAGACGGGGGCAGAATATTGCTTTCTTTGTTAAGGTTAAAGTTTAATAGCCAAACGGCATTAAAAATAAATAAAGGCATAGGGTTTGGGTTTTTTATTTTAGTTTTGGGTGCCTTTATTTACACGGCGTTTAATACTATTAATTATTCTATTTTACTATTTTCTATTTTTATTCTAGGCGGAGTAATGAATAAAGATAAAGAAAACGTGTACGTAAAAGCATTATCTAGCATTTCTACAAACAAATTAAAAAAAGGCGTAAAAATTAAGCGCACGGCATTAGATAAATCGGTTAGTATATATAAAATGATTAGGTGTTTAGACGACGAGTGCATTAACGAAATAGTGGTCTACGACGGCTTAACCCCTATAGCTGTTTTTTCGCAAGAAAAAATTAATAAAATTATATTAAACGGCTATCTTTATGCCGAAATTGGCAAATTTGTGCATATAAAATAGTGTAAAAAGGTTAATAAAAATACAATATATTGTGCTTTTTCTATGGCGTAAAAAGTTTATTTAAAAAAGTGGCAAAAAATTGTTAAAAATGTGTAAAAACAAGTAAAAAACCTTGACATTATAGAAGTTATTTGTTAAAATAAGTTAGCACTTCGGAGTCGGGGTGTTAATTTTTTGATGTTCAGAAGGTGATAAAATGGCTGCAAAAGGAGCAAGAGCTAAAATTACATTAGCTTGTACAGAATGTAAACAAAGAAATTACGACACTTTTAAAAACAAGAAAAACGATGCAGAAAGGTTAGAAATGCAAAAATACTGCAAATTCTGCAAAAAGCATACTGCACACAAAGAAGCAAAATAATTTTTCTTTGTGCAGTTTTCGTTTAAGTAAAAGGGGTTTTTGAATGGTAAAGAATAAAAAACTTTCAGTAGACAACAGCAACGTTGCTACAGGAAACAACAACTTAAAAGAAAAGAATAATAAAAAGGCTCAATATGCTAAGAAAAGTGGAAAGCCTGGCTTTTTTTCTAGAATTGGTACAAAAATAAAAGACGTGTTCTCTGAACTTAAAAAGGTAAATTGGCCAAACTTTTCTAAGGTAGTAAAACAAACGGGGGTAGTTCTTGCCGTTGTTTTGTTGTTCCTTGTTATTATTACTGCATTTGACTTTGGTCTTTACGAACTATTAAAATTGGTTTCACCTAAAGGTTAAGGAGTTAATATGGCAATAGAAGAAGCAAAGTGGTACGTTATACACACGTATTCTGGCTATGAAGCAATGGTTAAAGATAGCCTAGAAAAACTTATAGAAAACAACAACTTGCAAGAAAATATTTTTGAAATACAAATTCCTACCGAAGAAACCTTAGAAGAAAAGGCTAACGGCAAAAAGAAAATTGTTGAAAGAAAAAAATTTCCTTGCTACGTTTTCTTAAAAATGATATATTCTAACGACATATGGTATTTAGTTACTAACACTAGGGGTGTAACGGGGTTCGTTGGTCCACAAGGTAGGCCACTACCACTAACCGAAGAAGAAGTTGCTAGAATGGGCTTAGTAAAAGTAGTTATAAATGCAGATTTTGTTGTTGGCGACGAAGTTCAAATAGTTTCTGGTCCATTAGAATCTTTCTGTGGTAAAATTATTTCAATGAACGAAAACACGCAAAAGGCAATGGTTAACGTAGAAATGTTCGGCCGTTCAACCGAAGTAGAAGTTACCTTTGCTCAAGTTAAAAAAATAAACGCATAAATAAAACAATAAATTATTAGAGTACGAAGGTTATTAACCTTGTATATAAAGTGGGAGTTGTAACAAAATCTATCTCTTATTACAACGATATTACCACGAACGGAGGAAATTAATTATGGCAAAAAAAGTTACAGCTATCGTTAAATTGCAATTGCCTGCAGGTAAGGCAACGCCAGGTCCACCTGTTGGTTCAACCCTAGGTCCTCACGGAATTAATATCCCAGGGTTCACAAAGGAATTTAATGCTAAGACACAAGACAAGGCAGGTTTGATTATTCCGGTTGTTATGACCATTTATCAAGACCGTTCTTTCACTTTTATTCTAAAAACACCACCAGCACCGGTTCTAATTAAGAAAGCTTGTGGTATTGAATCTGCAAGTGCAACACCTAACAAAAACAAGGTTGCTAAAATTACAGCAGCTCAAGTAGAAGAAATTGCAAAGTTAAAAATGCCAGACTTGAACGCAAATACTCTTGAAAGCGCAATCAGTATGATTCGTGGCACAGCAAGAAGTATGGGTGTAGAAGTAGTAGATTAAATTTTATGTGGGAGGGGTAACACCCGGTAGTACCACGGGAGGTAAATTCAATGAAACACGGAAAAAAATATATAGATAGTGTAAAAAACATAGAATCAACAAAATTATACGAAGTTGAAGAAGCTATTGGTTTAGTTTTAGATACGGCAAAAGCAAAGTTTGACGAAACTATTGAACTTCACGTTCGTTTAGGTGTAGACCCTAAACAAGCAGACCAACAAGTTAGGGGCGTTTTAGTTCTTCCTAACGGAACAGGTAAAGACGTTAAGGTTTTAGTTCTTGCTAAAGGCGAAAAAGCAGATATTGCTAAAGAAGCTGGTGCAGATTTTGTTGGTGCAGAAGAAATGATACAAAAAATTCAAACTGAAAACTGGTTTGATTACGACGTAATTATCACCACCCCAGATATGATGGGTTTAGTTGGCCGTATTGGTAAACTTTTAGGTCCTAAAGGTTTAATGCCAAACCCAAAGAGTGGTACGGTTACTATGGACGTTGCTAAAGCTATTAAAGATACTAAAGCAGGTAAAGTTGAATACAGATTAGATAAAACTGCTATTATTCACTGCCCAATTGGTAAGAAGAGTTTTGGCAAAGAAAAGATTAAAGAAAACTATGAAGCATTAATAGATGCCATCGTTAAGGCTAAACCAGCTGCAGCAAAAGGCCAATACGTTAAGAGTGTTGCTATTGCTAGTACAATGGGCCCTGGTGTTAAAATTAATGCTAAAATTTAGTTGACAATCTTGTAAAAGAGTGTTATAATCACAACGTAAATTAAATAGCCCAAGACAGTAGGTATTATGTAATTGCTTTTAGCAAACCCACCGAGGCGGAAATCTTTAGTGTAAAAATAGTATTTTTATGCCCTTGTATTCCGTTTGGTGTGCAAGGGCTTTTTCATTAAATAAAGGAGGTAATAAAATGTCGGCAAGTAAACAAGCAAGAATAGAATTATCAAGCGTTATTAAAGAAAAAATTCAAGAAGCTAAGTCAGTTGTATTCGTAAAGTTTAGCGGTCTTACCGTTGCAGAAGATACTGAACTTCGTAGAGAATTTAGAAAGAACAACGTTGAATATAAGGTTTACAAAAACACCCTTATTAGTAAAGCGTTTGAATCTTTAGGAATTACCGATTTTAACGACGATTTGAACGGCCCAACCGCTGTTGCATTTGGTACGGATGAAACCGGTGCTGCAAAAGCTATCGTTGAAGCAGCAAAAAAATATCAAGATAAAGTTATCGTTAAAAGTGCTTTCGTAGAAGGCGCTAGAGTAGACGAAAATGGTGTTAAAGCACTAGCTGCAATGCCTAGCAAAGAAGAACTTATTGCAAAAATGCTTGGTTCATTACAAGCACCTATTGCAAACTTCGTTGGCGTACTTTCAGCTATGCCACGTAGCCTAGTAATTGCCCTAAACGCAATTGCTGAAAAACAAGCGTAATCGCTTAAAAAACAAAAAATAAAAAAATAAAAAATTTAAATTAAAGATAATTTGGAGGATAGAAAAATGGCAGACATTCAAAAAATGTTAGAAGAAGTTAAAAGTATGACAGTATTAGAACTAAACGAATTAGTTAAGGCTTTAGAAGAAGAATTTGGAGTAAGTGCTGCTGCACCTGTAGCTGTTGCTGCTGCTCCTGTAGCTGCTGCTGAAGCTCCAGCTGCTGAAGAAAAAACAGAATTCAAAGTAGTTCTTAAAGAAGTTGGCGATGGTGGCGTTAAGGTTATTAAAACCGTTAAAGACATCACTGGTTTAGGTCTAATTGAATCTAAAGCTTTAGCTGTTGCTGGTGCAACAATTAAAGAAAACGTTAGCAAAGAAGAAGCTGACCAAATCATTGCTAAATTCAAAGAAGTTGGCGCTACTGCTGTTGCTGAATAATTTCAACAAACAAAAAAAGAAAACTGCTGTATTAACAGCAGTTTTTTATTTTTAAATTGCTAAATAAAAAGTAAAAAGCCGTTAGAAAAACTAACGGCTTTTAATATTAGGGTTATTTATTCTTTTTAGCATTAATAAGTTGACTATAAATTTCTATGTATTTTGCTACGTTATCTTCCCAAGTCGTGCAAAGTTTCTTGCTGTTTTTACCAACGTTTTCTACTATTGTTGGGTTGCTCATAAGGTATATAATTTTATCTACAAAATCCTTAACGTTGTTTTCAGCAATAAAGCCTGTTTGGTTGTTTATAACTCTTTCGGAAGGTCCTGTATTTTCTACTACTAGTGAAGGAGTTCCCTTGGTTGCTGATTCTAATAAGCCCAATCCGTCGCTATCTATAACACTTGGGAAAAAGAAAACGTCTGCTTTTTTATACTCTTTGCCAAGTTTTTCTCTATCGGTAATTCTTCCAACAAATTCAACGTAGTTTTCTATGCCCATTTTCTTGCATTTTTTTGTATATTTTTTAAAATCTGGGCCGTCGCCAACCATACGAAGTACAAAGTTATTAGTTTTTTTACTTAATTCTTTAACTACTTCAAAAACAAAATCTAAATTCTTATATTTAACAATTCTACCTACGTAGGTTAGAGTAAATTTTTCGTTAGAGGCATAGGCTTTTTCTTCAAAAACGTTATCGGTATTGCCGTTCTTAATTACGATAATAGGCTTTTTATACCCGTAAGATTGCAGTTCTTTAACCATAAAATTAGAAACCGTGCAAACTTGGGTGGTTAGGCGCAACCTTTTAATAATTCTACGCATAACCCACCAAATAACGGGTGGAAAGTTTATGGTTTGTTGCCAACTTCTTTTATATGGCATATGTGCAGTGCAAATAGTTGGTACGTTATATTTTTTGCCGTATTTTAAGCCGTAATCTGCCATCATACCTACTGTGTGAATGTGTATAACGTTTGGAGCAAACTTTTTTACTTCTAACTTAAACTTTTTATCTAGGTTAGGTATGGCAAACATATCGCTTTCGGTAATTTTAATACTTTTACTTCTAATAACGTTAAAAGGGTATTCGTTATCGTTATTAGCCCTATGGTAATCTGGGGCAAAAACGGCAACTTCGTGCCCTTTGTTAACCAACTCGTATGCAGTTTTTAATACGGCGTTTTCCGTTCCGCCACAGCCGGGTAGAAAACTTTCTGTAAATAGTGCTATTTTCAAAATTTTTATCTCACTTGGTATTGTTTTAATTTAATTTTAAACGAATAACGTTTGGTATTCATTGCTTTTTTCGTTTGTTACTAGGGAATAAAGGTCGTTTGCCAAAACGTCTTTTTCAAAGCAAAGTTTTGCGGTTTTTTTCAGTTTTTCGCAGTCGCTTTTTCTAGTTAAAAGTGGAATACTGCTTTTGCCGTTTATGATTGAAATTAGGTCTTTACTATCGTTAGAAATTGCTAAAACTTTTGCATATAAATCGTTAGAAAGAGCGCTGTCTATAAGCCCCTTGCTAACTTTAAGAAGGTTAGCAATAAGTATTCTTCTAATTCTTGCTTGAGTATACCTTTTTGTGCTAACTTTTTCTATAAAATCTTCTAAACAAAGGTTGTCGGTAGCAAGTGCTTTTATTCTGTTTTCTAGCCCTTCGGTGCAGTCGTAAATGCTTGCAATTTCTTCTTGCGAAGAAGTTAATATAGATGCCATAATTAACTTATCAAAGGCAAAAGGGTATGGTTTAAGTTCTTTATAAACGAAATTAGGCAAACTACTTTTAACCTTTCTTTTTTTGCCTAATTTTAGCATATTTCTTATGCTAGAAGCACTTGTAATGCCTTTTTTATAGGTAATATCGTTGTGGTCTCCAAGCCTTAACATAGGGCAAATTTCTATATTAGAATTACATTGTAATAAGGCTCTAGCATATTCTATTCCTAATATATTATTTGGCGAATTTACTAAGTTTTCATCAAAGGCAACGTTAGTTAAACTTTTAACCGTTAAAAACTTTGCTTTTGCAAAGGAAACGCCACTATCTAAATAAGTTTTTAGGGTTTTCTTAAACTCTTTACTTTCGTTATTTAACTCTTTTGCAAGGGCTAAATAATCTTCTTTTTCGCCACTCTCTACACCAAAACACAAAGTATCTACAATGCTAAGTTTGTTTAGAATACTAATAGCGCCTTTAGCAAAAATTTCTGCATTAGATATTGCAAAAACGGTAGGTAATTCTAGCACTATATCTGCGCCTGCGTTTATGGCTTGTTTTGCACGGGTATATTTATTTAAAACACTTGCTTCGCCACGTTGGGTAAAGTTACCACTCATTATGCAAACCAACTTGTCTGCTTTTAAAGTTTCTTTCATATATTTAATGTGCTTAATATGCCCAAGGTGTAGTGGGTTATATTCAGTTATAAACGCACAAACTTTCATTTGTTCTCCTAAAAACTATTAATATGGTTAAAAATGTTAAAAAACTTAATTTTTAAGCCTTTGTTAGTTTACTTTTTTGAAAAATTGTTGTAGAATAATAAATAGTAAATATACTATATTTATTTTATTACATTTTTGTAAAAAAATAAAGCGTTTTATTAAAAATATTGAAGAAGGTGTGAAAATGTCAACAGTTTTAGAGCAAATTACAAAAAAAGCAAGCGAACTTAACAAAAACATAGTTCTTCCAGAAGGGGAAGATAGCCGTGTAGTTAAAGCGGCTGAAGAAGTTACTAAAGAAAAATTAGCAACGGTAACCCTAATTGGTAATCCAGCAAAAATTAAAGAAAACAACCCTGGCGTTAACCTAGATGGCGTTATTATTGTAGACCCTGAAACAGATGAAAGAACTATTAAGTATGCAGAAATTTTGTTTAAGGCAAGGGAAGGTAAAATCAACAAAAAGACTAATCTTCCAGAATACCCTACGGTAGAAGATGCTAAAGCAAGCATATTAAAAGATTACACTATGTACGGCGCATTGATGCTAAAGGCAGGCGACGTAGACGGGTTGGTTTCTGGTGCTTGTCACTCAACGGCAAACACACTTCGCCCAGGACTACAAGTTATTAAAACTGCACCTGGTGTTCAAACCATTTCTTCTAGTTTCGTAATGGTTGCTCCAAGAGAAAATATATATAATCCAGATGGCGTTGCCGTATTTGCAGACTGTGCTATTAACATTGAACCAGATGCAAACCAATTAGCAGATATTGCTATTTCTTCTGCAGAAACTGCAAAATCTATTGCTGGTATAGAACCAAGAGTTGCAATGCTTTCTTTCTCAACAATGGGTAGTGGTAACGACGATAAGTTCTTTAAGTCTGTTCCAAAAATGCAAGAAGCAACAAAAATTGCAAAAGAAAAAGCACCAGAACTTATTGTTGACGGTGAATTCCAATTTGACGCAGCGGTTGCGCCAGAAGTTGGCAAACTAAAAGCACCAGATTCTAAAGTAGCAGGTAATGCAAACGTATTTGTATTCCCTAACATAAATGCAGGTAACATAGGTTACAAAATTGCACAACGTTTTGGTGGATATTTAGCACTTGGCCCAATTTGTCAAGGCTTTGCAAAACCTATTAACGACCTTTCTCGTGGTTGTTCAGTAGAAGATATTAAGGCAGTAGTTGCTATAACTGCTCTTCAAGCAAAATAATAAAAAAGGAAGTATATAAAAAATGAAAATTTTAGTTATAAATGCAGGTAGTTCTTCACTTAAATATCAACTTATTGATATGGAAAACGAACAAGTTTTAATTAAAGGTCTTTGCGAAAGAATTACTGCAAAAGGTAGTTGTTTAACACAAAAAACTTTTGACAAGAGAGAACTTTTTATTGAACAAGATATGCCTTCTCATAAAGAAGCAATGGAACTTGTTTTAAAGGCTATGCTAGATGAAGAAAAAGGCGCTTTAAAATCTGTTAGCGAAATTAGTGCAGTAGGGCACAGGGTTCTTCACTCTGCAGAAGATTTTAATTCTTCAGTAGTAATTGACGAAGAAGTTATTAAAATTTGCGAAAAGAACGCAGTTTTCGGCCCACTACATATGCCTGGCAACATCTCTTGCATAAAGAGTTGTATGCAAGTTATGCCTGGCGTTCCTATGGTTGCCGTATTTGATACGACTTTCCACTCTACAATGCCAGACAAAGCGTTTATGTATGCTATTCCTTACGAAGTTTACGAAGAATTCAAAATTAGAAAATATGGTTTCCACGGCACTTCTCATAAGTTCGTTAGTGAAGAAACAGGTAAATATCTAAAAGATAAAAACGCTAAAATGATTATTTGCCACTTAGGTAACGGCTCTTCTATTTCTGCTGTTAAAGACGGCAAATGTCAAGATACTTCTATGGGCTTTACCCCACTTGAAGGTTTAGTAATGGGCACAAGAAGTGGCGATATTGACCCTGCAGCAGTTGAATATTTAAGAGAAAAAGTTGGTTTAACTAGTGCAGAAGTAGTTAACTACTTAAACAAAAAATGTGGTATGCTTGGTATTAGTGGTTTTTCTTCAGATATGCGTGACTGCACGGCTAAAATGGAAGAAGGCGATTTTAGAGCAAAACTTGCAGTAGAAATGGTTGCATACAGAGTTAAAAAATACGTTGGTAGTTACCTAGCGGTTTTAGGTGGTGCAGATGCAATTGTGTTTACCGGTGGTATTGGCGAAAACGCTAAACACATTAGAAAAATGGTTATGGAAGATATGCAATACTGTGGCGCTATTTTAGACGAAGACAAAAATAATACCTATAAGGGTGGCATTGGTGAAATTTCTGCAGATAATTCACCTGTTAAAATTTTAGTAGTTCCAACTAACGAAGAATTATCTATTGCACGTGAAACAAAAACTTTAGTTGGCTAATTATAAAAAACGTATTAAAAAGGTTGACAAGAAAAATTAAATAGTATATACTTGTTAAGCATTTTTGTAGATTATTATGTTAATAGACCTTAAAAAAATTAGGGCAAGTGGAAAAGAAGAAGAAAATTTCTTTTTTGAATATATCCCAACCGAAAGCTTGGTTGGCTTGCCAGATGCAACTTTATCTTTAATAAAAATAAACGGAAAAGTATTCCTAACGGGTAGGCATAGCGCTTACTTAGAAGGGGAAATAAGCTATTCTATTACAGCAGATTGTACTAGGTGCTTAACTACCATTACTAAAGATTTCGTTGTAGAATTTAATGAAGAACTAGAAATGAATAATCTAGAAGGATACGAAATTAAAAACGATATTATAGACCTAACTAAAATTGTTAACGACAGAATTATTATGAACGACCCCGTTAACTTTTTGTGTAAGGAAGATTGTAAGGGCATTTGTGCTAGTTGTGGTGTAAACCTTAACGAAGAAGAGTGCAAATGCAAATAACGAATAGGAAGGTAAACAAAAATGGCAGTACAACAAAGCAAAACATCTAAACAAAGAACGAATACTAGGTTTGCAAATTGGAAATTAACAGCTCCAAATCTTTCAGAATGTCCACAATGCCACGAACTAAAGGCATCTCATAAAGTTTGCCCAAAATGTGGTTTCTACGATGGCAAACAAATTATAGACGTTTCTAAGAAAGAAAAACAAGACTAATTTTTTAGTTTAATCTAATAGTTTTTTGTAAAAATAAAGCCACTTTATAATAGGTGGCTTTTGGTATTTTAAATTTTTTAATAGTTTTTAAGTTAAACAAAAGCCCGTACGTTTTGTACGGGCTTTTAAAGTTTTATAATAATAACTAATTACTTTCTAAACCAAGAAACACTTCTGCTGGTATTCCAAAAGCAAGCACCATTGAACGCAAACTATCGTAACCGGGTTTAGATTTTCCTTTAAGCCACTCGCTAACTTGGCTTTGCTTAACACCAATAGTACTTGCAAAAGCAGTTTGGGTAAGAGAATATTCTTTTAAAAATTCTTTTAACACGTCTTTAAATTCTAATTCTTTTTTGCTCATATAACACTTCCTATTAAAACGATTTATGTATGTGTTTAATATAGAGTTGAAGCAAGAAGTCGTTTTATAAAATTTTTTTATAAAATAAATTTTAGTTATACTCATAGTCTTTACCTTTTTGTTCCAAATTATAATTAAAGTAAGTTAACTAAT
>JAZOOP010000065.1:0-3396 GCA_045655065.1 Christensenellaceae bacterium | reverse complement strand
ATTAAAGCCATTTACGACGTTAAGGAAGAAGACTTAGAAGGTACGCCTGAAGAAGTTTGTCAAAGATTATATATTTCTACAAGCGACTACGAAGACTTTATAGAATTCTATGAAGATAATAAAGAAGATAACGTTATTTATTTATTCCGTTACCAACAAAGCGAATATTTTGCGCAAGAAGCAACGTTGCTTAATACAAGTGTTTATGGGAATTATAAAGACTTTGTAGGTGGTGTTGTAGATACAAACGCATATTTTTTTAAAGGCACGGTTAATTTAGATTTTGACATTATTCAACTAACGTTTGACTTAAAAGGCAATGAAACGGTTATTCCTATTGTTTCTAACCCTATTGACGTATTCCACGTGGCAACGCCACCGGTTTTTTCTACAAAAGACGTAAACTGGAATTGGGTTATTATTGTTGTTGTAGCATTTGCCGTTTTAGTTTTAATTGTATTTATAAGCAAAGGGAGAAGATAAAAAATGATAACAACGTTTTGTATGCTTTTAATAAGTATATTGTTTTTGGTGGTAGTAAACCTATTGGCAAGCGTAGAACCGTTCTTTGCTAATTTGGTTGCGCCTGCATGGATTATTTTAATAGCGTGTATTCTTTTATTTGCAACAATAGCAACCATTTACGTTATAAACGAATTGCGTGGTAAGTAACTATGGGTTTTTTTAGAAATAACTTAAAAAGAGAAAATAAGCCGTTGAAAAAAACGGCTTCTAACAACGTGAGAGAGAATAGTAAACAAACCCCCACGCCAAAAAGTAATAACGTGGGGAAAAAGATTTTAACAAAAAACGAGTTTAGAATAGACTTAAACCCTGCACACCAGGGAGATAAAAAAGAACAACACCCTGCGTACATAACTGCCAGGAAAGGCCATAAGTATAGGGCCAACACAATTACACACGCAAGAAGTGTTGACGGGGTAGAAACCTTGGACGTTGGCGAAAATCCAAACAAAAAAAGTAAAGATAAGAGAAAAACAAGGCTTTCACCACCTTTTTGGCAAAATGACAAACAATTTAGTGCAGAGACGCTCCCTAATTTTAGGTTTAGCAAAGAAAGTAAAAGAAAAATAAAAAAATATAATAAAAAATTTAAATAAAAAAAGAACTCAACCCCCGCGCTGTGTTACCACAAGAAATTGCCTTTTGGGCTCGGTTGAATTCTATTAATATTATATACTAATTTTATAAAAAAAGTCAACATTTTGATTTAAAAAAACAAAAAATAATGATAACAATAATTTTTGCGCCACCACGTTACGGCAAAACTGCGCTAATGAGCCATATTCTTAATACGTATATGTACGACTATGAACGAACAAAACTGATGCAAGATGCCATTTTAGAGTTAAATTCACAAGGCTACCATTTTGACGTGCCAGACAACTGCGTTAGCGCTAATTATGATATTAACGGCTATAAATTTATGTATAGCCCTAAAAAGAATAGGCGCATAAACCCATTTAGGCTAGGCTATGCAAACGACAACGTAGACGTGCACGTTAACATGCCTTATGAAGTTATTGGCATCCAGGAAGCGCAGAAGTATTTAAATAGCAGACGTTCTGCAAACTTCCCAGACTGGCAAAGCCGTTGGTACGAACAACATGGCCACAATGGTTTAGACATTTATATGGACACACAAAGGCCTTCGTTAATAGACGTTAACGTTAGGGAACTTTCAAGGTTTATAGAAGTAGTTAAAATGAACGTTAAAAAAGACTGTTACGGTAAAGTTAGCAAAGTTGTATGGCAAGTTAGAGAATTTGATAATAACGGCCTTTTAGAGATGTATTTAGAAGGGGGAAGACGCAACAAAGAATATTACACAGCAAGGCGAATAGTGGCTGATTATGACGTGTTTAGTATATACGACACACACAACTGCAAAGACAAGTTTTACAAGGGCCACGTTAACCATAAATTTAAGACTGCAGATAATTTAGAAGACGACATGCCAGAAAACTTTTATAAAAAAGTTGAAGGCAAAAAGGAAAAGAAATGATAAGTTATAGAAAATTTAATTTAATACGTGAAACTTTTGAAGAGTATTTTAAAACTACAGATATGCTAATAGACGTTAACTCTGTTAGCACCAGGAGCAAAAATAAGTTAAGCCGTTACATATATAAGGCTTTAAAGAAGAAGTTAAAAGAAATAGACCGAGAAGACAAGTATTATCAAAAGCGACTAAAAAAGCAATTTAAACTATTCAAGCCTACAGTATTTGATAATGAAGTAACAGAAAAAATAAAAGATTTGCTATTAGAAGCAGGGTTGTTACAACTACCAAAAGAAGAAGTTAAAGAAGACGTTAAAGAAGTGGAAACTAAGACCACAACGCCAGACAACGTAGAAAAGCCGGCCAAAGAAGAAGGACCTGCAGAAGAGTCAGAGAACCCGGAAGAACCGGCGCAGGAAGAAGCAGAGAACGTAGAGAAGCCTACAGAAGAAACAACTGAAGAAAAGTCGGAGAACCCAGAGCAGACGTCTAAACCAGAAACACCGGAAGAATGCCCAAAAGATACGGAAACGGAAGAAATTGACGTAGAAAACGACGTAAGCGAGTAGGTAGGGGGGAAGGTTTCCTTTTTATCAGTCGCCAAAGGCGAAATATTACGATTAAAAATCGTAATACGAAGAATAGAACGTAATAGAACGTTAATGCCAAAGTGTTAGGCTTTAGCCTGGCACTTGGCAGTGACGGGCTATAAGGGCTATTCGGTTTTTAATCGTAAGATTAGGCTAATATAAAATACAAACCGAATTTAAAGCGATTTAAGACCTTAAATCGCAAAGGCTTCCACGCAGTGGCTTGCCGGCACATTTTTTAAACACACAAAAAACACATGGAGAAATAAAAAAATGAAAAAGGAAGAACTTTTAAAAACAAGGCAGTACAAAGCAACGTTAAACAAATTTTTTTACGTGAGCGTGCCACTAGACTGGTGCGTTAGATTTGACTTAAAACCGTTAGACTTAATGGTTTTTTGCATTATTGCAGACGCTACAGAACGTTGTGCCGAAAGGGCATACACAGGTTCAATGAAGGGCTTGTGCGCAAAAGTTAATACGTCTATACCAACCGTAAGGGCATCTATAGCGACGTTAACGGAGAAAGGTTTTATAAGGAAAGTAGGGAAAAGAAGGGGGAACAAGTTAATAGTAACGTACGAAGCAATGGTTTCTAAACACAAACCACAATATGAAGGTGGCATGACGTTAGAAGACAGGCTTGAAGCAAACAAGGCCAAAATGGCGCTAATTGTAAACGTATAATAAAAAAATTTTAGTGTTTTAGGGGTAGACGGGTTAGTCTACCCTTTTTAAGTGTAAAAAAACTTTACTGCATACTAACAAAAAATTTTATACTAT
>JAZOOP010000064.1:0-36638 GCA_045655065.1 Christensenellaceae bacterium | reverse complement strand
ATAATTTTACTAGCAACGTTTCTCAAGGAAAAATTAGGTTAAGGGTATTAGGCGAAAGAAATAATTTGCCTAAAACTTTATTAACGGCAATAGAAAATTGCGAAAATCAAACCAAAAACTTTACTCAATTTAACCTAAATATTGCCATTAACTACGGTGGTAGGAAAGAAATAATCTCAGCCGTTAAAACTTTGGTAGAAAAGGGCGAAGAAATAACTGAAGAAAACTTTGCAAAAGGTTTATATACTAACGGACAAACAGACCCCGACTTAATTATTAGAACGGGTGGAGAAAAACGCCTTTCTAACTTTTTGCTTTTTCAAAGCGCTTACGCAGAGTTATATTTTACCAACGTTTTGTTTCCAGAGTTTAACGAAGAACAATTTGATTTGGCAATAGAAGAATTTAAAAATAGAAATCGCCGTTTTGGTGGTGTTTAAAATTTAATTAAAATAGGTAGTTATGTTAAAAAGAATTATTTCGGGTGGTGTTTTTGTAGCAATAGTTATAGGCTTTTTTCTACTAAGAGAATTCGTAGACTACAGGCTTTTTAATTTATTAATATGGTTCGTGTGTGGTATGGGAACTTTTGAAGTTGCTAGGGCAGTAAAAAGTAAATCGCTAAAAGGCGCTTTAATTATTACAACCATATACGGCGTGTTAGTAGTGCCTGTTTTTTGCTTAGTGGAATATTTGTTGTGGCAAAACTTTGGCTATTTAGCAGTTTTGGGCTTATTAGTTGCACTTGTTTTGTTCTATATTGTTTACTCAATAATATTAAAAGCCAAAATTAAAAGTTTACTTATAACCTTGTTGCCGTTAATATACCCTTCAATGTTTATTTTGGCAATGCTATTAGGCAACAATTTACCTAATAAAGAAGGGTTTTTTGCAATGGTTTTAACATTTGTTGTTGCCCCTTGTTCAGATACTATGGCTTTCTTTGTAGGCTCTTTCTTTAAGGGCCCTAAACTATGCCCAAAATTAAGCCCTAAAAAAACTTGGTCGGGTGCGATAGGTGGCGTTATTGGTGGTGGACTTGGTGGAGTTTTAGTTTACTTCGTTTTATCTGCAGGTAGCCAATTAACAATTATAAACCCACTACTAATTTTTATTGTTGCAGGTTTAGTAGGTAGCATTTTAACCCAAGCCGGCGACTTATTTGAAAGTTATATTAAAAGAAAAGTTGGCATAAAAGATATGGGAACCATTATGCCTGGGCACGGCGGTGTTATGGATAGGTTTGACGGCATGCTTTTTGCCACGGTATTTATGTATTTTATATTTTTAGCATTATGAAGAAAATTGCACTTATAGGCAGTACGGGGAGCATAGGAACTCAAACGCTAAAGGTTGTTAGAAGACATAGCGATAAGTTTAAAATAGTTTCTCTTTCTGCCGGCACAAACGAAGAAGCCTTTATGGAACAAGTTAAAGAATTTAACCCTTCCGTTGCAACATTTGGTGGCAAGGTAGGGGATTTTTCTAGTTGCAAAAACACACAATTTTTCTTTGGAGAAAATGCATTTACCAACGCTATTATAGAAGAGGCAGATATTGTTGTAGTTGCATTGGTTGGCTTTAAGGGTTTAATTGCAGTTTTAGATGCTATAAACAAGGGCAAAGATATAGCGCTTGCAAACAAAGAAAGTTTGGTTGTGGGTGGCGAACTAGTAATGAAACTTGCCAAAGAAAAGGGTGTTAACATTATGCCTATTGATAGCGAACATTCTGCTATTTGGCAGGCATTAAACTTTAATTATTCTACACCGTTTAATAAAATTATTTTAACTGCAAGTGGTGGTGCTTTTAGAGATTTTACTATTGAAGAGTTAGAAAAAGCAACTTCTAAACAAGCATTACAACACCCTAATTGGTTAATGGGCAATAAAATTACTATAGATTGTGCAACATTAGTTAACAAAGGTTTTGAAGTTATAGAAGCAAAATGGCTTTATAATACAAATTTCAACAAAATTTCCGTTGTTATTCATAGGGAAAGTATTATACACTCTATGGTAGAGTTTGAAGATAAGGGTGTAATTGCGCAAATGAGTTACCCTTCAATGGAATTACCTATTGCACTTGCCCTTAGTTATCCACAAAGGTTAGAAAGCAATATAAGGGGGTTAGATTTTTCTACCCTAAAAAGCCTAACTTTTAGTTTGCCAGATGAAAAAAGGTTTCCTTGCTTAAACCTTGTTATAGAGGCAGGCAAAAAAGGTGGTTGTTACCCAGCCGTTATTAATGGCGCAAACGAAGAGTTGGTTAAACTTTTCTTACAAGATAAAATTAAGTTTACCGATATTTATAAAGGGTTAAATAGTGCCCTAGAAAACTTTAACGGCAAAACAGAAGTTAGTTTAGAAAACTTGAAGTTTGCCGACGATTACGCAAGAAGATATATTAAAGATAGTTTTGGAGAATAAAATTGCATTTATTACTTGCATCTTTCGGTGAAGTTATGGCAATGGTTGGCTACGTTTTATTAGCCATACTAGTGCTGTTAATTATGATAACCGTTCACGAATTAGGCCACTATATAGTTGGTAAAATATTCAAGTTTAACATAGAAGAATTCGCCATAGGGTTTGGTCCTAAACTTTTTTCTAAAACGAAAAAAGACGGCGAAATTTTTTCTATTAGATTATTGCCTTTGGGTGGCTTTTGCGCGTTTGGTGGCGAAGATGAAGAAAGTTCCAACCCTAAAGATTTTAATAATAAACCACCTTGGCAAAGAATTTTAGTGCTTATTGCAGGGGCGTTTATGAATTATTTATTTGCCCTTTTAATAATTGCTATTATGTTTGCTAGTTATGGGCAAACTGCGTTTTTAACCTATAAATTAAAAGAAAACCCAGAATATAATATAGAGCAATCTTTTGTAGAAAAAGACGTTATTTTAAGTGTAAATGGTAGAAATATTTATTTGCCTACCGATATTATGCAAGAACTACAAGGCAAAAAAGAAGGAGATACCGCTAACTTTTATATTAAAAGACAAGGCTCTTTTAAGGTTGTAGAAATAAGCCTAAAAGCAGATGCAAACTTTTCTTCGGTAGAAGATATGAAAACTCTTTACGACGTTTTGGGTATTTATTACGAATTAGATGAAAACCAAAATATAATAAACGGAGGGCTATATTCTACTAGAGTTAGGTTTGGCTTTTTTGAAACGATAGGTAGAACTTTTGAATATTCGTTTAAGTTAGCAGGCACTATATTTACCGTTTTAGGTCAACTTTTAACGGGTAAACTTGGGGTTAGTGCCGTGGGTGGTACGGTTACCACCATTTCTTTAACGGCAACGGCTATGAAAACGGGTGGCTTTTGGTATTTACTATATATTTCTTCGTTTATTGGGGTAAACCTTGCCGTGTTTAACTTGTTGCCTATACCTGCGTTAGATGGTTCTAGAGTGGTGTTTACTTTAATAGAGTGGATTAGAAAAAAACCTATAAGCCGAAAGGTAGAAGGCACTATTCATTTGGTTGGTTTAGTAATTTTGTTTGCCTTTGCAATATTTGCCGACCTGCAACAATGCTTTTTATAATAAAAAATTTAAAAAAGTTTGTAAAACCGTGTGAAAATAATAGACTTTTTGCATTATAGATATTAAAATATTAAAGTAGTTTACATATTGGAGGAATGCTTTATGGCAATTAAAAATGCTTATTTATTAGACCTTTTAGAAAGGACTAAAAAAAGAAATGCTAACGAACCAGAATTTATTCAAGCAGTAACTGAAGTTCTATCTACTTTAGAACCTGTTATTGAACAAAGGCAAGACCTTGTTGATGCTGGCGTGTTAGAAAGAATTATTGAACCTGAAAGACAAATTATGTTTAGAGTGCCTTGGGTAGACGACAACGGCAAGGTTCAAGTTAATAGGGGATTTAGAGTACAATATAACTCTGCTATCGGCCCATACAAAGGTGGCATAAGATTACACCCTTCTGTTAACCTTGGTATTATTAAATTTTTGGGCTTTGAACAAGTTTTCAAAAACAGCCTAACAACACTTCCTATGGGTGGTGGTAAAGGTGGTTCAGACTTTGACCCTAAAGGTAAATCAGACGGCGAAATTATGAGATTTTGCCAAAGTTTTATGACTGAACTTGTTAAATACATTGGTGCAGATTGCGACGTTCCTGCTGGCGATATCGGTACTGGCGCAAGAGAAATTGGCTATATGTTTGGTCAATATAAAAGAATTAGAAACGAATGGGTTGGCGTGTTAACGGGTAAAGGTTTAACCTATGGTGGTAGTTTAGCAAGAAAAGAAGCAACGGGCTTTGGCTTATGCTACTTTACTAAAGAAATGCTTGCCGCTAACGGCACTTCTTTTGAAGGCAAAACGGTTTTAGTTTCTGGTTCTGGTAACGTTGCTATTTATGCTTGCCAAAAGGCAACTGAATTTGGCGCAAAAGTTGTTGCTATGAGCGATTCTAACGGCTACATATACGACAAAGACGGCATTGATTTAGAAGTTGTTAAACAAATTAAAGAAGTTGAAAGAAAAAGAATTAAAGAATATATTAACTATCGTAAAAATGCAGAATATCACGAAGGTTGTTCTGGCATTTGGACAATTCCTTGCGATATTGCACTTCCTTGCGCAACTCAAAACGAAATTAACGGCGAAAGTGCTTTAATTTTGGCTAAAAATGGTTGTAAAGTTGTTTCAGAAGGTGCAAACATGCCATCTACACCAGAAGCAATTGAAGTTTACTTTGCTAACAATATGCTATACGGCCCTGCAAAAGCAGCAAACGCAGGTGGTGTTGCTACTAGTGGTTTAGAAATGAGCCAAAACTCTCAAAGACTTTCTTGGACTTTTGAAGAAGTAGATGAAAAACTTTGTGGTATTATGAAGAGCATATTTAAGGCTTGCGACGAAAACAGTAAAAAATACGGTATGCCTGGCAATTATATGGCAGGCGCTAACATTGCAGGCTTTATTAAAGTTGCAGAAGCAATGAAGGCTCAAGGTTGCGTATAAAATTATAAAAACTAAACTAACTACCGTAGCAATACGGTAGTTTTTTTATGCCCTTTGCACATAGTTTATAGTGTTAAAACATAACTATATATTATGATATTAACCTATAAAGATTTGAAAAAAAGAGAAGTCGTTAACGTGGCAGACGGCAAAAGTTTAGGAAGTATTTGTAATTTGGCTTTAAATTTCCCCTCAGGTACACTTGCAGGAATTTACGTTCCGGGCAAAAAAAGTAGGTGGCTATTTAAAATATTTGACAAGTGCGAACTTTTTATTGAAGAAAGTAAAATTTCAAAAATTGGTAGCGACGTTATTTTGGTTAACCTAAAATGTGGCGAATTATGTAGCGAAAGTGCCTCTGTAAAGGTGCGCCAAGAAAAAAATAATTGTTGCCCACCAACCCCTTGTGTGCCAAATTCTTGCCCGCAAAAGCCACCTACTTGCGAACAACTTTTCGGCACGGCTAAAGGTGTAGACAACAGAATAGACGAAGACGACTATATGTGATTTTAGTGTTTTTTTATAAACCCCCTTGAAATGGGTGTTGTAGTATAGTATAATATTCGTATAGAAACTTTTTTGGCCAAGCAATTACGTACGGCAATTTACAAAGGTTTCAAGGAGAAATATTATGGGAAATTTAACAGCGAAAGACATTAGAAACATTGCTATTATAGGTCATAGTGGCGAAGGTAAAACTTCTTTAGCAGAAGCAATTCTTTTTAACGCAAAAAGCATAGATAGGCTTGGCAAAACTACCGACAAAAACACCGTAATGGATTTTGATGGCGAAGAAACTGCAAGGGGTATATCTATATCTTTATCTGTTGCACACGCTATGTGGAGAGACGTTAAAATTAACATAGTAGACGTGCCTGGTTATTTTGATTTTGAAGGTGAATTTGAAGAAGCAATGCGTGCAGTTGGTTCTGCAGTTTTAGTAGCAGATGCTTCCGGCTCTGTTTCAGTTGGTGCTGAAAAGGCCGTTGATTATTGTATTAAAAGGCATATTCCACTTATGATTTTCATAAATGGTATAGATAAAGAAAACGCAAATTTCGTTGCTACGGCAGAAGCGTTTAGGCAAAAATATGGCAAAAAAATTGCTACTATGCACGCACCTATTATTCGTGATGGCAAAATGAAAGGTTACGTTAGCGTAATTTCTAATAAGGCATACGAATTTAAAGAAGGTGGTAGGGAAGAAATAGAAATTCCTAGCGAAATGGTAGAAGACGTTGCTATACTAAAATCTGCACTAATAGAAGCCGCTGCAGAAACTAGCGAAGAATTTATGAACAAGTTCTTTGAAGAAGAAACCCTTAACAACGACGAAATTATTGCAGGCATTAAAATTGGCTTAATTCAAGGCGATACAATACCTGTTATGGGCGGTTCTGCAACGCAAAACCTTGGTGTTATTAACTTAATGCACGAAATAGTAGATATTTTACCTAGCCCAGTAGAAAGAAGACCTGTTAACGCTACCGTAATAGATACGGGCGACATAGTGCCTGTTTCTTGCGACGAAAACGCACCGTTTGCTGCACAAGTATTTAAGACTATTGTTGACCCGTTCGTTGGTAAACTTAATATGATTAGGGTTTACACGGGTGCATTAAAAACGGGTATGACCGTGTATAACGCAACCACGGGCGAAAAAGAAAGAATTAACTCTATTTATTTAGTAAAAGGTAAAAAACAAGAGGCAGTTACCGAACTTGTTGCAGGCGATATTGGTGCTGTTAATAAACTTAATTGCACCAACACTAACGATACTTTGTGCGACGAAAGTAGAAAAATTAAATTCTACGAAATTCCACTACCTAAACCTGTTTTAACAATGGCTATTACGGCTAGCAAAACGGGCGAAGAAGATAAGGTGTTCCAAGGCTTAAATAAACTTGCCGAAGAAGATTTAACCTTTAAGGTAGAAAAAGATAAAGCCACCGGTGAAATGGTTATTCGTGGGGTTGGCGAAACTCAATTAGACGTATTGTGTAAAAAACTAAAAGCAAAATTTGGTTGTGAGGCTGTATTAAGAGAACCAAAAATTGCATTTAAAGAAACTATTACCAGTGTTCAAGAAGCCGAAGGTAAGCACAAAAAACAATCTGGTGGGGCTGGTCAATTTGGTGTAGTTAATATTCGTTTTGAACCAGGCGCTAGCGACGGCGTGTTTGAATTTGTAGACGCAGTGGTTGGTGGTGCAGTTCCAAAACAATTTATTCCAGCAGTAGAAAAAGGCTTAAAAGAAGCAATGCAAAAAGGCGTATTAGCAGGTTACCCTATGGTTAACTTAAAATGTACTCTTTTTGATGGCAAGTATCACCCTGTAGATAGTAAAGAAGTTGCTTTCGTTTCTGCCGCTAAAATTGCTTACGAAGAAGCGTGCAAAAACGCAAGACCTGTTATTTTAGAACCTATTTATTCTTACAAAATTTCCGTTCCAGAAAGTTATATGGGCGATATTTTAGGCGATATGAATAAACGCCGTGGTAGAATTTTAGGTATGGATAGTGTAGATGGTGTTCAAGTTGTATCTGCAGAAGCACCACTTTCAGAAATGTTAAAATACGCTACCGACTTGCGTAGTATGACGCAAGGTAGGGGTAAGTTTGAAATGGCTTTCTTACAATACGAAGAAGTTCCTTTCTCTGCCCAAGAAAAAATTATTGCAGATGCTAAAAAGTAGTATAAGTTTAAGGAGAAACTAAAAATGATATTATCTATATGCCCTAACCCTAGTATAGACTGCACGCTAGAACTAGACAGCCTTAACGTAGGGATGCTAAACAGAGTGCATAGCAAAATAGAAACGTATTCGGGCAAAGCACTCAACGTAGCAAAGGGTGTTGCAAGGCTTGGCGAAAAATCTTTCGTTACGGGGTTTATGTTTACCACTCACGCCAAACTTTTTGAAAACAGTTTAGAAGCAGATGGCGTTAACCATAAATTCATTTATAACAACGGAAGTGCTAGAACCAACTATAAAATTATAGATAAAAAGTCTATGCTAACCGAAATTAACGATAAGGGCGATTTTGTTAGTAGGGAAAAGCAACTAGAGTTGTTAGAATATATTAAAAGCATTGCTCCAAAAGTTAACGTTGCCGTTATGAGTGGCAGTTTGCCAGAAGGGGTTAGCCCAGAATTTTATAACGAAGTAATGAGTATATTCCCTAGTTCAGTTAAGAAAATAGTAGATACCGAGGCCGTTAACCTAGAACAAGCATTAAAAACCGACTTGTTTATGGTTAAACCAAACCTTCGTGAACTAGAAGCCTTTGTTGGTAGCACTTTATACGACAAAAACGATATTATTAAGGCTTGCTATAAACTTTTAAGTAAAGGTGTTAAATACGTTTTAGTATCTTTAGGGGCAGACGGCGCAGTTTTAACAGACGGCACTTTTAGTTATTATTGTAAAAGCGCATCCGTTGCAGTAAACTCTACCGTAGGGGCTGGGGATTGTATGGTTGCCGCCGCTTGCGTAGAACTTATGAAAGGTTCTTCCATGGAAGAAATGTTAAAAAGTTGTGTTGCCGCAGGCACGGCTGCAATTACCACAAGTGGTACTAACCTATTTGAAAAGGCTAAGTACGATGAAATTTATTCTAAAATTATGCCGGTTAGAGTTCCTATTTAAATAAAACACAAAAAAAGTATTAACAGTATGCAAATTACGCATACTGTTTTTATTATGAACAAAAAAGAAAAAACTTCTTTTATTAACTTTATTCTAGAAAAAAGAATAACTACCGTTGCGGGCGCTTGGGTATATTTTTTTATGCTTTCTATAATACCAACCGTATTTTTGTTATTTACGGCGTTTAGCGTGTTTGGGGTAAACCTAAAAACACAAGTGCTAGTTGGCGTGCCTAACGAGTTTAGAGGGTTTGTGGAAATGGTTATAACGGCTTCGGAAAACGTTTATAACGGGGCAACCATTTTGTTTGTTTTTACAACCTTGTTTTCTAGTTCTGCGCTTCTTAACCAAATGTCTAAAGACGGCGACTTTATGTATGGCATAAAAGCAGAATACAAAAGGGGTTTGTTTAGAAGGCTTTGGGCAATTTTAGCGTTAGGTGTAGTTTACGCAATATTTTTAGGCGTTGCCTTTTTGTTTTCTTTTGGAAATAGGGTAATATCAACTATTTTTCTACTTAATGATTACCGAGCCCTATTGTTTTTCGTGGGATTTTTTATTGCAATATTAATAATATATGCTATAATAATATTACTAAATAACTTTATAAGCCCAATAAAATTAACTTTTAGGCAAGTTGCTTTTGGCAGTTTTATTTCGCTAACCTTTATAGTCGTTGGTACTATAGGTTTTATATTTTATTTAAGGTTTATAAATTCTTATAACGCCGTTTACGGAAGTATGGCGGGGTTATTAGTTTTTTTAATTTGGGCGTATATATTAATGTTAAGTTTGGTTTTTGGAACTATTGTTAACGTATATACGTTATATAGGAGAGGTGAGCATGCAACAAGCAAACGAAACGAAAATTTTACAAATAAAAAACCTTTGCAAAAGTTACAAAAAGGGCACTAAAACAATAGATTCGCTTAACTTAGAAGTAAATGCTGGCGAAATTTATGGTTTTATTGGGCACAATGGCGCAGGCAAAAGCACAACTATTAGATGTATTGTTGGTGCGCTAGATTTTGAAGAAGGCGAAATTCTAGTTGTGGGTAACAACGTTAAAACTAGCCCAATAGAGAGCAAAAAACAAATTGCCTATATTCCCGACAACCCAGATATTTACGACCATTTAACAGGTTTTCAATACCTAAATTTTGTTAGCGACATTTTTGCTTTAAGTACGGAAGATAGAAATGCTAGAATTAAAGAATATGCTACTCTTTTTGAACTAGAACAGAATTTGGGCGATTTAATTTCTTCTTATTCGCACGGTATGAAGCAAAAACTAGTAATAATTTCTGCTTTAATACACAAACCAAAACTACTTATTTTAGACGAGCCTTTCGTGGGGTTAGACCCCGTTGCTTCGCACAAACTTAAAGAAGAAATGAAAAAAACTTGTTTAGAAGGTGGGGCAATTTTCTTTTCCACCCACGTTTTAGACGTTGCCGAAAAACTATGCGATAGGATTGGCATTATTAAAAAAGGAACTTTGGTTGCCGAAGGCAAGGTTAATGAATTATTAAAAGATAAGTCGTTAGAAAATCTTTTCTTGGAGATTCAAAATGCGTAATTTCTTTGCCATATTAAAAACTCAAGCATTAGGTTATTTTGGCATAAACAAAATGTTGAACGGTGGCAAAAAGGGTAAATTAGGCTTACTAGGGCTTATTGCTGTTGTTTTAGGCGCAGGCTTGTTTATGAGTGGTTGCGTTTACCTTTACTCTATGGTGTTTTCAGAAATAATGCCTTTAACGGAAATAATACCAACTTTTAACTCTCTTTCGTTTATAGTATGTTTTATTTTTTCTTTCTACATAATTGGCGAAACTCTATTTGGTTTTAAAGATTACGATATTTTAAGTTCTATGCCAATTAAAACCCACGTTATTGTTTTGGCTAAACTAACTTTATTACATCTTATAAACGTTGCATTTGGTATATTTTTAGTTGTACCAAGTATAGTTTTTGTTGGGGTAAACTCCGTTTTAACTTTAGGCTACGTTATTTCTAGCGTGGTTATGACGTTGTTTACGCCCTTAATTTCTTTAACTTTTTCTATTGTTATAGGCGTAATTGTTTCGGCAATGTCTACTAATTTTAGAAATAAAGGTACGGCCCAAACAACGTTTTATTTTGTGTTAACGTTTGGGTTTTTGGTTATATCATTCACAATGCCGAACCCTGCTGAAATTTTGAATAAAGTCGCTTTCTTTTCGCCAATATTCTTAAACGGGCAAACCGACTTTTTATATTTACTATTATATTGTTTAATTTGTTTTGCACCCGTAATTTTAATTACTTTATTGCTTTGCACTTTTTATAAAAAACTTAACACACTTTTGCTTTCTAAAAAAACAGCAAAGAATTACGTTTTAGAAAAAAGCAACCTTTCTTCAGAGTATAAATCTTTAGTTAAAAAAGAATTTAAAAGGCTTTTTGCTAGCCCAACCTATGCAGTAAATTCTTGTATGGGACTTGCGTTTACGTTATTGTTAATTGGTGGCGTAATATATTTGGCAATTGAGGGTTTATTTAGTATTATTACAACAGATATTGTTTTAATGTGTTTACCTTTCGTACCAATATTTGTTGTTTTTTCCTTTTCTTTAGCACCTACAACTGCATGTTGTATTTCTATAGAAGGAAAAACTTTTTGGCTAATTAAAACGTTGCCTATAAATACAACAGACTATTTTAAGGCAAAACTAACGGTAAACTTTATAATAAACACCATAGCATCTTTTGTTAGTTTGGTGGGCTTAAGTATTTTATTTAAGTTAGGTATAGAATATATTTTACTAATAGCAATAATTTCTATTTCCTTACCAACCTTTGGTGGTACGTTTGGGCTTTTAATAGATTTAAAATTTGCCAACTTTAAATGGAAAACTGAACAAGAAGTTGCCAAGTCAGGAAAAGGCATAATGTTTTGTGTTTTTGCCTCTATGGCGCTTTCGGCAATACTTGGTGTAACGGCATATTTTTGGGGATTACTAAACCCACTAGTTTATTTAATTATAGTTGCAATTTGTTCTATAATAATAAACGCAATAGCATTGGTTATTTTGTTAGAAAAAGGCGAAAAAATGCTATATAAATTGAATTAGCGTAATATTTTGTAGAAAAAACGCATAAGTTTTATTATCTAATTTTTTAGGGGGTAAAACTTTTGCGACAAGATATTTTTAGTAGAATTATTAAAGAAGCAGAATATATTTCTTCTACCGGCGCAACCGTACGAAAAACTGCAAATGAGTTTAATTGTAGCAAATCTACCGTTCATAAAGACGTTACCGAACGGCTAAAACGAATAGATAAAGAATTGTTTTTTAAGGTAGATAAAGTATTAAAGAAAAACCTTAAAGAAAGGCATATTCGTGGTGGCGAAGCCACAAGAAAAAAATACTTAAAAAGCCCGTTGTAGCAACGGGCTTTGGTTTTATAAAAAATCCTTTGACAAATTTGAAAAAATAATATATAATAATATTAACCTAAACTGAAAGGTACGCCTAACGGTAAAGGAGTTAAGAGTGAATTTTTAAGGCTAACCAGCCTTATTAATCTTTTCCCTCCCTTTGCAAAAGGCAAAGGGAGTTTCTTTTTTACTTTTGGCAATAATACTACTTAAGGAGAAGAAAATGAAAAAACTATTTACTTTATTATTAACCTTAATTTTATGCCTAACTTCTTCATTAGCGTTTGCTTGCTATACGCCAGATGAAAACAAGGTTAACGTAAAATATTACGCAAATGCAAGCGATATTCCACCAATGCTTTTAGGTGGAAAAGAAACTATAGGCTTAGTTCCAGAACCTGCGGCATCTGCGCTAGAAAGAAACTATAACGGCACTTTATATAGGCTAGACCTTCAAGAACTTTACGATAGCCAAACTAAAGCCTACCCACAAGCAGTTTTAATGGTTAAACAAAGTGTTATTGGCGCTCACCCTAACCTTGCTTTAACCTTGCAAAACAAAATTACCGAAAGCGTTGCTTGGGCAAAAGAAAACACGGCTACTGCCGTAACTGCTATTGGTAACCACGGTGCAACCACCTTAAAAGCGCCTGCATTAACCCAAACGGCAATAGATGGTTGCAAAATTTATTGGCAAAGCGCTACGGAAGCAAAACAACAAGTTAAAGATTACGTTAACGGAATAATTGAAATAGATAGCACTAAAGCCACAGCCGTTAACGACGATTTTTTCTTCGCAAATCAAACGGGCGAAAACCAAAAACAAAGTTATACCTTTATTGCCCCAGATGGAGCACCTGCAATAGCAATTTCTAAACTATTAAACGATAACGATACTTTGGCAACTGAAAAAACTATAAACTATAGCGTGGTTTTAGCAGAACTTATTCAAAGTGGTTTGGCTTCTGGTAGTGCAGATTTTGTTTTAGCGCCTGTAAATATGGCAAGCAAACTTTACAAAACTAACAACCCTAACGACCCTTATTTAATGGTTGCAGTTATTACTCACGGAAATTTTTACATTATGAGCACGGAAGAAATAACCATTAACGACTTAGCGGGCAAGCAAATTGCCGTACCAATGCCTAACGCCGTTCCAGATTGGTCTTTTAAAATGGCGTTAAATAAGCACGGCTTAACTTGTGTTACCGTAGAATAAAAAATTAAAAAATGAAAAAATACAACAAATTTTTAAACTTAGCCCTACCACTTATTACGGTGTTATGCTTAATTTTACTTTGGGTAGTAGCATCTGTTTTAGTAGGTAGCGAATATATTTTGCCATCGGTTTTAACCACCGTAAAGGCACTGTTTGAACTTCTTAAGGAAGGCAAGTTTTATATTGCCTTTTTGCTAACTTTATTAAGGAGTTTAATTGCCTTTATAATATCTTTCGTTATAGCAGGTGGGTTAGCCGTTATGGCACATAAAAGCAAGGTGTTAGAACGCCTTATTTTGCCGTTAGTTAGCATAACTAGAAGTTTGCCAACTATTGCAATAGTTTTGTTGTTGCTTTTTTGGACTAACGAACAAATTGCCCCCGTTGTAGTAACCCTATTAGTAGTTATGCCAACTGCATATACTCAACTAAAGAATGCATTAGAGTCGGTAGATTATTCTTCAGTAGAAGCAGGTATGGTAGACGGGGCTAACAAAAAACAACTTTTTCTTTACGTTCAGTTCCCACAAATAGAGCCAGCCCTTTATTCAACCATTGGTAGTGGAATAGCCCTAAACTTTAAGTTAATGGTTGCTGCAGAAGTGTTAAGCGCTACGGTTAAATCTTTGGGGAATTTACTAAACTCTGCAAAGTTTAACGGCGAAATAGCAGGAATATTAGCAATAGTTTTATTAACCGTTTTATTAGGTATGCTTATAGAGTTTGGTTTTAACAAACTTGCCGAAAAGAAAGGCGAGTGGAGATAAGTTTAATATAAGAAAGAAAAAGGGCTATGCAGTTCATTGTTAACTACATAGCCCTTTCTAAATAGGTTAAATTATATTTTTTCTATTTGGTAAGTGGTATCTAATAAAGTAAAGCCTTCTTCTAAATTAGTTAAAACTTTCTTTTCGCCGTTTTTGTTATATACTGCAAAAATGGTGTAATTACTTAAATTTTGGTTAAAGTAAGAAATAAGTTCTTGCTTATTTAAGGTTAATAGCGCAGTAGACAAAACGTCGGTTTTAGCCCCATTATTGCCAATTAACGTAACACTTGTAAAGCCTGTATCTATTGGTTTACCCGTGTTAATATCTAAAACGTGGCTATAAACTATATCGTTTAGTTCAAAATATTTTCTATAGGTGCCACTAGTAGAAATTTTAGTGTTTTTAACTAGTTGGCTTTCTATTTTTAAAATGTTATTATTAACGTTTTCTGGGTGTACTATACTTAAACTGCTGTTAGAATTTAATATGCTAATACTACTACCACCAATGCTAATATAACCTTCTTCGTAGCCGTTTTCTGCTAAAATATTAGAAATTAAGTCTACTGCATAGCCCTTTAATATGCCACCAAAATCTATTTTAACACCGTTTTCCGTTTTAGTAAGCGTTTTATTTTCTTCGTTATATATAATCTTATTGCTACCAACTTTACTTAGTGCGTTATTAATTTCGTTTTCGGTAGGTAGTTCGGTTATAGGGCTAGAATTTGCGCCAAGCCCCCAAAGTTCTACCAACGGGTAAATAGTTATATTAAACTTTTCGTGCAAGGTGTTTAGTTGGTAAATGCTATTAAAAACCCTAGTTTCTTCTTCGGTTAAAGAAATAGGTGCATCTTCAATATTAAGGTTATTAAACCTATTAGTTAACGAACTTGCTTTGCTTAACGAAAAAGTGTTATCTAAAAAAGCAAGAGAAGAAGTAATTTCTTCTTCGCAAGAAAGTTTATTAGAAGTGCCTTTAACAACAATTCTAACTTTGCTATTAAAAAATATTTTAGAATAGGTAATATTAACTTCGCCACAACCGGTAAAACTTATTGAGCAGGTTAAAAGCAGGCATAAAGTTAATAAGTATATAAAAAACTTTTTCATATAAACATTATAATACAAAATGGTTAATTAAATCAAATTAATATTGACAAAAGTTGTGCCGTTTGCTAAAATGTTTACGTATGTAATACATAAGTAGAGTTTTTGGAGGGGTATAGTGGCCAAATACAAAATTGCAGATACTATTTTTGAAATTTTAACTGTTAGCAACTATACGCAAAATCTATGCAAAAACTACCTTGTAGATGAAACTTGCACGGCTGAACTAACCATTAAAACCACGGTAGAAGAAGTTAGGGAATATATGCAACAAGAACCTACTTTCCCCGGTGCTTATTTAGAAAGTTTAATAGTTTTTAGAAAAATTTGCGAATATTTACTAACAAACAAAAACGGGTTAATATTCCATAGTAGTGCAATAATATATAACGGCGAGGCATATTTATTTACTGCGCCTAGCGGAACGGGTAAATCTACCCACACAAGGCTTTGGCGAGAACTTTTAAAAGAAAATGCCGTTATGCTTAACGACGATAAGCCTTTAATAAGAAAAATTGGTAATAAATTTATAGCGTACGGCTCGCCTTGGAACGGCAAGCACAAACTAGGCGAAAATTTAGAAGCGCCGGTAAAGGCTATTTGTGTTATAGAACAAGCAAAAGAAAACAAAATTTATAAAATTTCTAGCAAAGAAATGCTACCTGTGGTAATTAACCAAACTATGTACCCTAACCATTTAGAGGGTGTAGATAAAATGTTAAACCTTTTAGAAGGGCTATTGCAAAGCGTTTCTTTGTATAAACTAGAATGCAATATTTCGTTAGAAGCGGCAGAGTTATCGTTTAACACGCTAACTAAAGGAGAATAGAAGATGTTAAAAATTAAAGATGGATTTATACTTCGTGAAGTAAGCGAAACTTTTATAGTTTTAGCAGTAGGTGCTAGGGTTAAAGAGTTTAATGGAATGATAACTTTAAACGAAACGGGTGCATATTTATGGAAAATTTTAGAAAAAGGTAGCACTAAAGAAGAACTAGTTAAGGCGTTAATTAAGGAATACGACGTGGCTGAAGAACTTGCTAATAAAGACGTAGATGCATTTATAAACAAAATGAAGGGGGCAGGGCTTTTAGTATAAGCCTAAATACTTTTTACAATGGCTAAAATTGGTTTTGATAATAAAAAATATTTAGAAATGCAATCTGCAAAAATTCTAGAAAGAATTTCTATGTTTGGCAACAAACTTTATTTAGAGTTTGGTGGCAAACTTTTTGACGACTACCATGCCTCTAGGGTTTTACCTGGCTTTGAACCAGATAGTAAAATTAAAATGCTTTCTCAGTTAAAAGACCAAGCGGAAATTCTAATTGCAATTAACGCAGAAGATATAGAAAACGGCAAATTTAGAAGCGATTTAAACATCACTTACGATTTAGAAACTCTTAGGCTTATAGATATTTTTAGGCGTATGGGCTTTTATATTGGTAGCGTTGTTTTAACTAAGTTTTCGCCACAACCTAGAACGGAAGCCTTTATTAAAAGGCTTACTGCTCAAGGCATTAAAGTTTATAAACACTACACTATTGCAGGGTATCCTTCTGAAGTAGAAAAAATAGTTAGCGACGAAGGTTTAGGTAAAAACGAATACGTTATAACCACAAGGCCTTTAGTTGTTGTTACAGCCCCAGGCCCAGGTAGTGGTAAAATGGCAACTTGTCTTTCTCAAATTTACCACGATGCCAAACACGGCATTAAAGCAGGCTATGCTAAATACGAAACGAACCCTGTTTGGAATTTGCCTTTAACTCACCCGGTTAACGTAGCGTACGAAGCAGCGACGGCAGATTTAAACGATATGAATATGATAGACCCTTTCCATTTAGAAGCATATGGAAAAATGTCTGTTAACTACAATAGAGACGTAGAAATATTCCCTGTTCTTTCGGCTATGATGAACAAAATCATGCAAGAAAACATATATAAATCGCCAACGGATATGGGCGTTAATATGGCTGGCAACTGCATTGTAGACGACGAGTATTGTAGAGATTGTTCTAAACAAGAAATTATTAGAAGATATTATACTGCAATAAACGAAGCAAGAAAGGGTAATTGCAGTAAAGAGGTTGTTTCTAAAATAGAAATACTAATGCAAAAAATGCAAATTACCATTAACGATAGGGCAGTGGTTAAGGTTGCGTTAGAAAAGGCAGAAAGAACGGGCGTAAATTGTTGCGCTATGCAACTTACAGATGGAACTATTATAACGGGTAAAACGGGTAAACTAATAGGTTGTAGCGCTGCAGTATTACTTAACGCACTTAAAACACTTGGGAATATAGACGATTCTATAGATTTAATTTCTTCTACCGTTATAGAACCAATACAAAAATTAAAAGTTGAACATATGGGTAGCGTAAATCCAAGGCTACATACCGACGAAATTTTGGTTTCTTTAGCCGTTTGCGCAGTAACTAACCCTATTGCTAAAATAGCAATTAACCAATTAAGCAAACTAAAGGGTGCGCAATTACACTCTTCGGTTATTCTTTCGCACGTAGATAAAAAAACCTTTAAGCAACTTGGTGTAGACGTTACTACCGAACCAACCAGACAAAGCGATTGTTTAACAACGGTTAAGTAAATTATAGTTAAAAAATTAAAAAAAGCACGGCTAGTTAGCCGTGCTTTTATAATTTTAAATTTTATTGTTGTGGGTTAATTGTTTTTAGTTGGTTTGTAAAAGATTTAGAAGAAAACATTGCAAGTGCAGGCACTAATAAAACTGCTAAATCTACAAAACAGAATAGGTTATAAACTAAACTATAAGCAAGTGGGCCGTAGCCTTCCCAAGCCCAAGAACTAAACACGTAATAGCCACTTAAAACGTGGGCAACGTACCTTAAACTAACGGCAACGAGTGCGCCTAAAGCAAATTTAACAAAGTCAGATTTAATATTAAGGTTTTTAAATATACCAGCCAAACCTATTGCGCCAAAGGCTATAGGGTAATCTAATAAAACTTGCATGCCTTGGTATAGTTGTGGGCTTTGTAAAAATTGTAATACCCCGTAAACAACCCCTGCAAACAAACCTTTTTTCGCACCGAAAATATAAGAAAAAATCATTAACGGCAACATACTTGCAAAGGTTACAGAGCCACCGTTAGCGCCCACCGTAAAAAACTTAATAAAAGAAAGAGCAAACGAAAGTGAAATGCACACCCCTGCGTATGCTAAAGTTTTGCTTTGTGTTGCAACGCCTTTATCTTTACCCATAAATATTGCAAGTAAAGCAATTACCAAAACTAAAATAGCAGAGAAAATATACATACCACTAATAGATAGTGGGTTATATTCTTCGCCAGCCGTTGGCAAGCAGATTGCTAGCACTACGCAATATGCAACCGAAAGCCCTAAGCCAACGTAGTTTACAATCTTAAAGGCTTTTTTGTTAATAACCGAAGTTGCTAGGGCAGATAGTGCGTAGCAAATTAATAGGGCAAAGAAACCTAAAAGTAGAAAATAGTTTGCGTCTAATTCTGCTTTTAAGTGCATTCTTGCAACCATTAAAAATACTACTATTGCGCTTAACGTTACCGCATAGCCAATAGTTACGCCTATGGTTAAAGTTTTAAAAAAGCCAAGCTTTGTTGGGGCTTTAAATTTAACCACTATATAGGCAATAAGTAAAATTGCAATTATAGCAAGGGTTAGGTAAAGGGCAAAGGTTTGAATTAGTGTGTAAGCACTTTTAAGCCCGTCTTTACCAAGTGAGTTAATAAGTTCTGTCATAAATACCTCCTTAATTCGCTATAAAGCAATAAAAAAAGCACCTAAATTATTAGGTGCAATATTACCGTTATTATTTTGCATTTCCTTCAAGAATTACCTTGCGGATTCAAATGGTATAATCTCAGCCTTTCAGCACCCATAGCGAATATTTAATTTTATACTTAAATAATATCATATTAAAACTCTTGCGTCAAGTAAAAATATATGCTAGAATAAAAAAACAAAATTTACAAGGAGCAATTATGTATAAGTTTTTTTCATATTTAAATAGAATGAAATATATTAAGCGTTGGTCTTTAATGCGCTCTATTAGGGAAGAAAACATTATGGAGCATAGCCAAAACGTTGCAGTAATAGCGCACGCATTGGCATTAATAACCAATAAATTTTTCGGTGGCAAGGTAAACGTTGAAAAAACGGTTCTTTTAGCGCAATACCACGAAGTTGGCGAAGTTATTACGGGCGACCTACCAACACCTATAAAATATTTTAACCCTGAAATTAAATCTGCTTATAAAGATTTAGAAAAAAACGCATCTTTAAGAATATTAAATATGCTACCAGAAGAATTAAAGGAAGAGTATACCGAATACATTTTGCCTAACGAAAACACGGAAGAGTATAAATTAGTTAAGTTTGCAGATAGACTTTCGGCATACCTAAAATGTGTAGAAGAAGTTAACGCAGGTAATTCAGAGTTTAAAAAAGCCAAGGCTAGTATAGAAAAAGAGTTAAAAAACTGCCAAAATAGTGCAGTTCAATACTATATGAAAGAGTTTGTGCCAGCATTTAACCTATCTTTAGACGAACTTGACTGAGTGCTTTTGTGCACTTTGTACAAATTAGAAAAAAATATTTAAGTAAAATGTTGTTGGCTTTTAGGTAAATAAATAGTAAAATATATAATGTAATAAAAAGTTCATAAGATATGAACACGGAGGAAATTTATGTCAAGTTTGAATTTGAGTCACATTTATAAAGTTTATCCATCTGGCGTTACAGCCGTTACGGATTTTAACTTAGACATTGAAGACAAAGAGTTTATAGTATTCGTAGGCCCATCTGGTTGTGGTAAATCTACAACTCTTCGTATGATTGCAGGTCTAGAAGAAATTACACAAGGTGAATTGTACATTGACGGAAAGTTAGTTAACGACATTGCGCCTAAAGATAGAGATATTGCAATGGTTTTCCAAAACTATGCTCTATATCCACACATGACCGTTTACGATAATATGGCTTTCGGTCTTAAACTTCGTAGAATGGACAAGGCTCAAATAGACGTAAGAGTTAAAGAAGCAGCAAGAATTTTAGGTATTGAACAATATCTATCAAGAAAACCAAAGGCATTATCTGGTGGTCAACGTCAACGTGTTGCGCTAGGCCGTGCTATCGTTCGTGAACCAAAGGTTTTCTTACTAGACGAACCACTTTCTAACCTAGATGCTAAACTTCGTTCTGCAATGAGAACGGAAATTACAAAACTTCACCATAGGCTTGCTACAACGTTTATTTACGTTACGCACGACCAAGTTGAAGCTATGACAATGGGTACGAGAATTGTTGTTATGAAAGACGGGTATATGCAACAAGTAGACACCCCAATGAACTTATACGACCACCCAATTAACCTATTCGTTGCAGGCTTTATCGGTACACCACAAATGAACTTCTTTAATGGTAAATTAGTTGGTACTAAAGATAAGGTTTTCGTAGAATTTGGTTTAGATAAAATTGAACTTCCAAAAGAAAAAGTTGCATTAATTTGTAATTTAGATAAATATTTAAATACAGACAGAGAAATTAAGTTTGGTGTAAGACCAGAAGACTTCCACGACGAAGAATCTTTCTTAAAAGATAAATCTAACCAAAGAATTAAAGTTAAAGTAGACGTTGTTGAAGCGCTTGGTGCAGAAACTTTATTATATTGTAAAACAAGTTCTGAATATACTAAAGAAGTTAGTGAAAATAGTTCTATTGACGAAGATATTTCTAACTTAATTGCTAAGGTAGATTCTCATACAACTTCTAAGATTGGCACTTTCATTGATATGGGTATTAACGTTATGCACACCCACTTATTTGATGCAGTAACTGAAGTTACCTTATTAGCAAGAGATGAAAACGAAAAATCTTTCATTGAAGAACTTCAAGCAAAACGTGAAGTAGAAGAAGCTGAAAAGGCTGCTAAGAAAGAAGCTGAAAGACTAGCTGAAGAAGCTAAACTTGCAGAAGCTGCTGAAAAACTAAGAATTAAACAAGAAAAGAAAGAAGCTAAACTTGCTGCTAAACTTGCAAAGAAAGAAGCAAAAGCAAACAAAGCAGAAGAAGTTGCTGTTGAAGTTGAAGAAGCTCCTGCAGAAGTTGAAGAAACTAAAGAAGAAGAATAATTAAATATTCAAAAACTAAAAGCCAAGCGTTTGCTTGGCTTTTTTGTTAAAATAAATGATATTTTAGATGCAATTTTTAGTTAATATGCACAAACGGGCTTGAAAATTAAAATTTTTTGTAATATAATATATTTGAAAATAAAGGAATGTATTATATGGATAAAGAGTTATTATTTTTTGTAAACGAGGTTTTTGCAAAAACGGGTATAAAAATAGCCGTTTTTTATAAACAACTTCCCGTTGCAGGAGAAACGGCAAACGGAGAAACCGTTCCTACTAACGTAAACGACATATTAGTAGAAAAAGAAAAGAACAGAACGTTATTTTTAGTTAAGAATAAAAATAAAGAATACGTTTGTAGAATTAACGGCGCTACTACTGCTGAAAGAAATTTTGCTTTCTTTATTAGAGAACTTGCTGAAAACTACTTTTTTAAAGAGGCAGAACTTTCTATAAACGAATTCTACAAAGAAGTTTTATTAGGGGAATTAAGTTATTCTCAACTAAGAAAATATGCAGGAAAATATTCCGTACCAGATATGGAATGTTTTGTTATGATTTTATCTATACCGGCTAAAGACTTTATAGACGTAAAAACCATTTTAGAAGAATATACGTCTAATAGTTTAGATTTCGTTGTTAAATTAACCGAAACTCAATGTGCTTTAATTAAGTTTATAGATGAAGAAAGTAGCGAATACCAATCTTCTACCGAATATGCAGAATTTTTATTGCGCTCTATTCAAGAAGAAACGGGTTCTAACGTAAAAGTATATATTGGTGGCACGGTAAAATCTGTTTACGATTTAAGTTCTTCTTACTCGCAAGCTAACTCTGCAATTACTTTAAGCAACGCAATAAGCGCTAAGGGTAACGTGCATTCTTTTAAGGAATACTTACTTGTTAGAATTTTAGAAGATATGCCAAGATATAAATTAACGGAATATTTAGATGCGTTAATGGAAATAAATGCAGGGGAGATATTTTCCGACGAGGAAATGATTAACACAGCCGAAGAATTTTTAGAAAACAACCTTAACGTAAGCGAAACTTCTAGAAAATTATATTTGCACAGAAACACGCTTATGTATAGGCTAGATAAAATAGAAAAATTAACGGGCTTAAATTTAAGAAAATTTTCAGATGCAGTAACCTTTAGGCTTATAACTGCATTAATAAAATTAGTTAAATAATTTGGTGTATCAATGGAAAAAAGGGGCTTATCTAACGCAACGAAAAAAGTTTTAATAATTGCTACTTCTATAATTAGTGCAATAGTAGTGTTTTTTAGTGGATATTACGCTCATTATTTTTCTATGAGCGAAAACGCTAGAAACGTTGCTTGGGTGGTGGACTATATAGATAAATATTACACCAAAATTTACGATGAAACCACGGGTGAATACGTTAATTTTACCGTTGAAGATTATGCTGATGCAATAGTTAGCGGGCTTTTAGACGAATATTCTGCATTTTATACTCCAACCGAGTATTCTGAAGTAATTAATACTAGCAAGGGAAATAATTACGGGGTGGGCATTGCTTTTTCTATAAACGAGGTTGAACCAATAGTTTTAATGGTTTACGGCAATTCACCTGCCAAAAAAGCAGGCATACTTGCAGGCGATAAAATCGTTGGTGGTAAAGCAACGGAAGAAAGGCAAAATTTTACCACGAGAGAACAACTTTCTTCGTTTATATCTTTGCAAGAAAAAGACGTAGAGTTTACTTTATTTATTGAAAGAGAAGGGGTAGATGCTGAAATTACAGTTACCGTAAAAAGAAGTGTTTTCGTTACTTCTTACGTAGAGTATTACGACAATGAAAAGGCGTTATCTTTCCGTGCGGAAGATTCTAACACACCTACAAGGTACGTTGAAGATAAGCCTAATATAAGTTTAGGCGAAGACGTTGCTTATATTACTTTTTCTTCTTTTGAAGGTGGCGTTGCAGAGCAGTTTAAAGACGCCCTAGATTTTATGAAAGAAAGAAATAAAACCAAACTTTTGTTAGATTTAAGAAATAACGGTGGTGGCTACGTAGATATAATGTGCGAAATTGCATCTTATTTAACTTACCAAGAAAACAATTCTAACCCACTTATTATGATGTATAAAACAAAAAGCGGGCAAAAGGGTTATTATACTGCCACGGGCAATAATTTTTATTCTAATTTGCAAAAAATAGCCGTAATTGCAAACGAAAACACGGCTTCGGCTTCAGAAAGTTTATTGGGCGCAATGCTATATTACCAAAAAGCCTTTAACCAAAACAACCTTGTAATAGTAAATAAATCTTTTAAAGGGCAAGCCACAACTTATGGCAAAGGTATAATGCAAGGGCATTATTTAAATACTTCAACGGGTTCTGCGCTTAAACTAACCACGGCATATATTTACCAGCCAGACAATATAACTTGTATTCATGGCGTTGGTCTGCAAGCAAATCCAAACAACTCTTTTACAAACGATACTTTAGCATTTAACAGGGCATTAGAAATATTAAACGCCAACTAAAACTAATTATAAAAATATTTGTTTAGAGCGTAAACAATTTCTTTATCGGCAATATTTGCAATAGGCGTTAAACCATAACCACCTACGATATTTTCGTTGGTGGTATTTTTATTTGCATTTTGCATCATTTCCATTATTATTGGCGCAAATTGTTCGGGAGAAAAAGATTGTAAAATTTTTTTAATATCAAAAGAATTTTCGCTTAAGATATTAAATAGCCCCGAAAGTTTTTCCATACCGAACTCGTTAATTAAAAAATTTATAAGTTGTTTAATAAAATCCATAAGGCGTCTCTTTTTTATGTTTTAGTACAAATTAGCAAAGATGTTTCATACAATAAAATAAAACTAGTTTTAAGGGGGCGTTATGCAAGACTTTAACGAATATTCTAAACAAAACGAAAACTCTAATGAAAACATAAACCAAACTAACTTGTTTAATTTAGTTAATTCTATTGCTTCTAAGTATAACGGCAAAAACCAAAACGAATTGTTGCGTGCAATTTATAATGAAGCCAAAAAGGGTAAGCAAAGGGGCTCATTAACCAACCAAGATATAGATAATTTCGCCAATATGTTAAGCCCTTTTTTAGATGAGCAAAAGCGTTCTATGTTATATAAACTAACCAAAGAATTAAAAAATATTTAACTATTTTTACATATTATAGAAATTGCTCTAACTAATGAAGCAATTTCTCTAGTGGTGTTTTGAACACTTAAACTTGCCCGTACTAACCCAAAGTTTTCGGTTTTTAATAGTTTATGCATAAGTGGGGCACAATGAAGTCCACCACGAACGGCAATATCGTATTCTGAATTTAAAATATCGGCAACTTCCGTACTTGGTAACGGGCAAGAAAAAGATACTATGCCCGTTGGGTTAGGCTTTGAATAGCAAGTTACCCCGTTTATATTTTTTAGTTGTTCTATTAGTGCTGAAGTATAGCCTACTAGAGTATTACTAAAATGTGCAAAATTTCTTTTAACGTATTTTACTCCTTCGGTTAAAGAGGCTATTGCAGGTAAATTAAGAGTGCCACTTTCTAAACGTTCTGGGTAACAACTTGGTTGGTTTAGGTTAAAACTTTCGCTACCCGTTCCACCCAATATAAAAGGTGAAAGTTCTACTTCTTCTCTAATACCTAAAGCACCTAAACCCATAATGCTATATAACCCTTTATGTGTGGCCATAGCAAGCATAGAAATATTATCTTTTTCCATATCTACGTGGTGGTGACCTACGTATTGAGCCCCGTCTAACAAATATAAAATATTTCTTTCTTGTGCAAGTTTACCTATTTCTTTTACGGGTAAACTTTCGCCCGTTACGTTAGAAGCCCCCGTAGTAACAATTAAGTATGTATTAGAATTTATTTTTTCTTCTATGCTTTCTATTATATTTTTTTCGTTAGTAGGGTAAACGATATCTAAACTAATTAATCCCTTAGTTTGTAAATAGGTTAGTGGGCGAAGAACGGAATTGTGTTCGTAGCAAGTTGTTATAATATGCCCACCTACCTTTAAACTAGCAAAAATAGCCGTGTTTAAGGCTTCGGTGCAGTTTTTTGTAAAAACAACCCTATTTTTTGGTGCGTTTACAAAACTTGCAATAGTATGCCTGCTCTCTTCTACTATTTTTGCACCTGTAACAGATAGCCTATGGCCACTTCTGCCAGGGTTTGCATTTAAATATTTAATAACGTTTTCCGCCGAATCTATTACTGCTCTTGGCTTAAAACCACCCGTTGCACCATTGTCTAAATATATCATTTTACCTACCTTTTTTCTAGCACAAATTAGTGTTGAATTTTAATATTATGTATTATATTTTATATTCAACTTTTTAATATTATGCAAAGGAGAAATATTTTTATGGAATACGTTATAGTTGCCTTTCGTTCTAGGTCCGACACCATAGATTTTTCATCGCTTTTAAAAGAAAAAGGGATTTATAGCGAAATAGTTAACACCCCTAAAGAAGCAGGCGTTGGCTGTGGGCTTTCAGTAAAAGTAAACATGGGCAACTTTTATATAGTAAAAAGGCTTGTGTTTTTAACCAATAGAAAAAGTTTTGCAGGCTTTTTTTTGGTAAAACAAATAGCGGGCAAAAGAATTGTTAAAAGTATTTAGTATTATATTCAATAAAAATGCTTGTAAAAGGGTGAGTTTTTGTGTTAAAATTAAATATATGAACAAAAAGAAAGCAAAAGAAATTGTCGGGGCGTTGTCTCGGCAATTTATAGACAAGCCTGCCCTAAACTTTACCACCCCTTACGAGTTGTTAGTTGCGGTAATTCTTTCTGCCCAATGTACCGATGAAAGGGTTAATAAAGTTACGGCTGTTTTGTTTAAAAATTATAACACCCCCGAAAAAATGCTAACCTTAACTCAAGAAGAGTTAGAAAAACACGTTTTTTCTTGTGGGTTTTATCATAACAAAGCAAAGCATATTTTAAGTGCTAGTAAAGATATTATTGAAAGGTTTAACGGAAAAGTTCCTGCTACCTTAGAAGAATTGCAAACTCTTGCGGGGGTAGGTAGAAAAACGGCAAACGTAGTTTATTCGGTTGCGTTTAACAAAAACGCCATTGCAGTAGATACCCACGTTTTTAGGGTTAGCAATAGAATAGGGCTAGCAAGCGAAAATAACGTATACAAAACTGAACTTGCACTTATGAATATTTTAGATGAAGAAGATTGGAGCAGGGCGCATCATTATTTAATTTATTTAGGAAGAAGTTTTTGCAAAGCGCAAAATCCTAACTGCGAAAATTGCCCAATAAATAACTTGTGCGAAAAAAGAATTAAAAGGTGAAATATGTTTGTAGATAGAGCGTTTATAACAATTAAATCTGGCGATGGTGGGAACGGCATAACTTCGTTTATTCACTACAAAGGCAAAGTTGGTGGTGGACCAGACGGGGGCGACGGCGGTAAAGGTGGCGATATAGTTTTCGTCGCGGACAAGTCGCTTAATAGTTTAGTAGACTATTATTATAAAACTAAATACGTAGCAGAAAACGGCTCTAATGGCGAGCCTAAGGAATGTTTTGGCAAATATGGTAAAGACCTTGTTTTAAGAGTTCCTCTTGGCACTATTATAAAAGATAGAAAAACGGGTGGCATTATTGCCGATATGTTTACCGAAGGGCAAAGGAAAGGTGTTTTAGTTGGTGGCGACGGCGGTAAAGGTAACGCAAGGTTTAAAAATGCAAGAAGGCACGCACCACACTTTTCTCAAACGGGCGAAAAGACAGAAGCAAAACAAGTTGTTTTAGAACTAAAAACCATTGCTGAAGTTGGGCTATTAGGGTTTCCTAACGTAGGGAAATCTACCTTGCTTTCAAAAATAACTAAAGCAAGGCCAAAAATTGCTAACTACCACTTTACAACCCTTTCTCCTAACCTTGGTGTTTGCGAATACTACGACAAGCAGTTTACTATTGCAGATATTCCGGGAATTATAGAGGGTGCTAGCGAAGGAGCAGGGCTTGGCTTGGCATTTTTAAGGCACATAGAAAGAACTAGAATTTTAGTTCACGTTGTAGATATTTCTGGTTTAGAAGGCAGAGACCCTTATGAAGATTATTTAAAAATTAACGCAGAATTAAAAGGGTATAGCAAAGCACTTTCTAAAATTAAGCAAATTATAGTTGCAAATAAATGCGACGTGTTTGGTGCAGAAGCAAGGCTTAAAGAATTTAAGCAAAAAGTGGGTAGGGGCAAAAAAGTTATTCCTATTAGCGCTATAACAGGGTTTGGAATAGACGACGTTAAGAAGGAAATTTTAAAAACGTTAGAAAAATTACCACCTGTTAAACCACTAGAGTTTGAAGAATTTAAATACGAAAAGCCAGAAAAACTAACTTACGAAATATTAAAAGAAGGCGAAACCTTTGTTATTATTGGTACGCTAGTAGAAGTGTTAAAGAGAAACGTTGTTATGACGGATATGCACTCTTTAGCCTATATGCACAAAGTATTAAAAGATAGAGGCATTATAGACGAATTAAGAAAAATGGGTGCAAACGAAAAATCTACCATTATTATTGGTGGCGAAGAGTTTGAACTTGTAGACTAAAGGAGAACAAAATGAATTCTAAAGAAAGAAGTAATTTAAGGGGTATAGCATCTACCATAGAACCTATTACACAAATAGGTAAACAAGGTATTAACGATGCACTACTAGAAAGTTTAGATAAGGCTATTGAAAAAAGGGAATTAATTAAGGTTACCGTTTTAGAAAATTCAGGGCTAAACAGCAAAGAAGTAGGCTTTGAAATTGCCGAAAAACTTGGCGCAGAGTTCGTTTGCGCTATTGGTAGAAAAATGGTGTTTTACAGAAGAAGTAAAAACCCTAACGTTAAACATATAGAGTTTTAGTTAAGGTTTGTTTTAGTTTTTATATTCAGTTTAATTATTTTCTTGTTCGGGGTTTTTAATAAAAATGCAAACTAGTGCTAAAACTAGTAAAATGCAACCTACTATTATATAGTAAACCTTATAGAAAACGAAAAAACTAAACGTTAAAAAAACTATGCCAGAAGTTAAATAACTTTTGGCTCTTTTTTTTGTAAAAAAACTTTTTAGGTTTAATTTTTTAGAAGCAGTATATACGGGCGCAACTTCTATTTCGTTTAGCAACTCGCTTTTCTGTAGCAGTTTATAAATGGTGGTTTTATTTAACAAGTTTACTAACCCGTTAAACCTATTAGCAAAGGTTTTTACGTCGTTTTCAAAATCTTCTGCAAAAACGTAAACCTTTTGGCTAGAAGAAAAATCTAACAAATTATACGCTTTAACTATATCTACTTTTGTTACTTTTTCAAACCCCAACTTAAAAAATAAAACAACGTTTTTTTCTGGTAAAAAAAGATGCGTTTCTTTGTTTTCTACCTTTTCGTTTAATAAGGTTAACGCCTTTTCAAAAAGTGCAAGAAGTTTTTTAGTAGTATAAAAACTTAACGAAAAAATAACTTGTTCAGCGTTTTTAATTAATAGTGCGTTTTGATGAAAATTCTTTCTTTTTTTAACAAGAAAATATAATAGTGGCAACGAAACGGCAAGGGTAAATAAAGCCCCTAAAACTATAGAAAGACCTTTATAAAAAAAGCAGTTAAACACTACGAAGAATATTAAAAAAAGGCTAATTATAGTAAAGGTGCAGTCTATTATGGTAGAAAGATAAAACTTTTTCATTTATAAAATTCCTTTTTTTAAGGAATTATTATCTTAATAGGTAATATTTATTCAATAATAATTGATTTTATAAGTTAAATATGTAATAATATTCATATGAAAAGAATTGGAATATTTGGTGGAACGTTTAACCCCGTTCATTTAGAGCACGTTAATATGGCAAAACAAGCAATTAAAGAATTGCAGTTAGATAAGTTGTTAATAGTGCCATCTAAAGTGCCACCACATAAAAACACAATACCTGCACCTGGGGAAGAAAGGTTAAAAATGCTAAAAATTGCTTTTTCTAACGTAGAAAAAGTAGAAATTAGCGATTGGGAAATTAATAATGATGGCAAAAGTTATTCTTATTTAACGGTAGAACACTTTAGCGAGGTTTATAAAAACGCCAACCTTTACTTTATTGTAGGGGGCGACATGTTAAACGACTTTAGAACTTGGAAAAACCCCGAAAGAATTATGCAATTAGTAGACCTTGCCGTTTTTCATAGAGAAGGGTATTTTACCAATTATGAAGAAGAAAAGAAATATTTTATTAAAAGGTTTAGTAAGCCGTTTATTAAATTAAACTACGTGGGCAAAAACCTATCTTCAACAAAAATTAGGGTTTTTTCTGCGTTTGGGTTAAACTTAGAAGGGCAAACGATAGAAGAAGTTTCTAATTATATACAAAAAAGTAATCTTTATGCACAAAATAATATTATAGAGTTTGTTAAAAAGAATTTAACTACTAAAAGGCTAATTCATACGGCAAACGTAACCATTTTAGCCCTTTCAAAAGCAAGGGAATTGCAGTTAGACGAAAATAAAATAACTACGGCCTGCATTTTGCACGACTGCGCTAAATACTTAAACCCACAAGATTATAAAGGGTTTAGCTTGCCAATAGACGTGCCTAGCCCCGTTGTTCACGCATTTTTAGGTGAATACGTTGCAAGAAACGTTTTAGGCATAGAAGACGAAGAAGTTTTAGATGCAATTAAATACCACACTTCAGGCAAAGCCAATATGAGCAAGTTAGCAAAACTAGTTTTCGTTGCAGATATGATAGAAGAAGGCAGAGACTATGAAGGCGTAGAAATTTTAAGAGAAGAATTTGAAAAAAATTTTGAAAATTGTTTTCTTCTTTGCCTAAAAGAAGAAATGCAACATTTAATAAATAAAAAAAGTAACGTTTATATAGAAACCATAAATGCTTACGACTATTATATAATTAATAAAAGGGAAGAAGAATAATGAAATCAAAAGAATTTGTTGAAAAAGTTTGTAAAATACTTGTAGACCACAAGGCAGAAGAAGTTGTTGCTATTAACGTAGAAGAAAAGACGGAAGTTTGCGACTATTATATAGTAGCAAGTGGTAGGTCTATGACGCATACTAGGGCGCTAATAGAACACGTAGAAGAAGAAATAGACAAAATTGGCATTGGCCCAATTAGGCGTGAAGGTGTAAAAGAAGGGCGTTGGGCTGTTTTAGATTACGGCGACGTTATGGTTCATATTTTTAACGATGAAACTAGGCTATTTTACCACCTAGAAGCACTTTGGGCAGACGAAAAAAATATTACCAAGTTTTAATTTTTAAGAAACCTTTTTAACGTAAATTTTATCTATTTCGTTAGGGTTAATTTCTATACTTCGTTCTGGGGTTTTAGGTTTTTTGTTTCTAGTGCGTGGTTTTTTGCGTTTAACGACTTCTTGTTCTACCACAACGGGTTTAACAAAATGGTTTTTAAGGTTGTAAAAAACCACTTTAACACCAACAACTAAAACTACGCAAAGGGCAAACAGCAAAATTAAAAACAACGGGCCAAATATGGCACTATTTAATAAATTATACATTTTTCACCTAAAAATAGTTTAACAAAAGAATTAAAGTATATGGTGAAAGTATTTGTAGATTAATGGTTAATTTTGCAATAAAGTAATTATTTGCTTTACAAAGGCAAAAAAAAGAACTATAATAAAAATATAATTTAATTATTCTTTGGGGAAAGGTGAAAATCCTTATCGGCAGTACAGTCTGCGAGCCTTATTTTTTGGCAGATGCGGTTAAATTCCGCAACCGACGGTTATAGTCCGGATGGAAAAAGAATTTATTTGTTTTTGCATGCTATTTTAGTGTGTAAAAAACTTTGTTCGCCCCTAAGAAAAGGGGTTTTTTTATGAAAAAAATATTCTCTACTAAAAACATTGCAGGTATGGCTGTATTTACGGCACTTTCTTTCGTTACCTACTTACTAGAAATACCTATTTTTGCAAGCACTCCTGCATCTTTTTTGAAATTAGATTTTTCTAACGTGTTCGTAATGTTAGCAGGGTTTATGTACGGGCCTATTCCTGCAATTCTTATAACGGTTGCAAAAGAACTTATACACATTACCGTAGGCACTACGGGTGGCGTAGGCGAACTTGCCAATATTATAATGACTATTTCTTACGTTTTAGTGCCATCTATAGTATATTACTACAAAAAAGGCATTAAAGGTGTTTTATTAACGTTACTTATTGCTTGTGTAATTCAAACGGGTATTTCTCTATTAGTAAATAGGTATATAAATTTCCCTTTCTTTACGGGTAGCGTACCTTTTGTAATTACCCAAACTTCCGAAAACTTGTTTGTTTCGTTATGGACTTACATTTTATTTTTTAACGTTATTAAAACAATTGCAATTTCGGTAGTTACAATAGTTTTATATAAAAGAGTTTCTTATATTTTTAAAAAAATTAACTTGCAAAACTCTTAAAAGGTTGTATAATAAAATTATGGAAATAATTTCTAAAAGCGAATTTGAAACGAGGCAAATAGCCTTTGAATATGCTAAAACGTTAAATAGGGGAGACGTTGTTTTGCTTTCTGGCGATTTAGGTGCTGGCAAAACTGCCTTCGTTAAAGGTGTGGCAGACTACTTTTTTTTAAGTGGAGTAACTAGCCCAACCTACGCTTACCTTAACGTTTACGGCAACTTTATTTACCATTACGACTGCTATAGGCTTTCTTCTGGAGAAGATGCCTTGATGCTAGGTCTTACCGACTATTTTAACGGCAACAACATTTGCCTAATAGAGTGGGCTGAAAATATTGAAGAGGTATTACCCGAACAAGTTAAAAAAGTTAATATAACCAAAATTTCTAATACAGAGAGAAAAATTATTTTATGAACTATTTAGCAGTAGATACTTCTAACAAAAATCTTACCGTAGTATTAAATTATAACGGCAAGTTAATAAAGCGTTTTAATAGCGAGTGCGGGGTAAACCACTCGGTAGAAATTATGCCCGCAATAGAAGACGTTGTGTTAGAAGCAAATGCAGATTTAAATAATATAGATTTTTTTGCTTGCGTAGTAGGGCCGGGCTCTTTTACGGGTATAAGAATAGGCGTTGCTACCGTTAAAGCATTATGTTTAGCATATAATAAACCAAGCCTAGCAATAACCTCGTTTGACACTATTGCATATAATAATTTAGAGAAAAGCCAATTTGCCGTAATAGATGCAAAGCATAATTCTTATTACGTTTGTGGCTATAAAAAGGGCGAAGTTTTCTTTGAGCCTGCCTATTTAACAAAAGAAGAACTTTTAGAAGTTTCCTTGGCAAGTGAAATAACTTCTTTTGAACAGTTAACAGGGTTAGAAAACAAGGTTTATAGTGTTGTAGACGGCTTAATAAATGCAATAGAACATAAAAAAAGCCAATTAATAAACTCTAATAGCCTTGTTCCACTTTATATAAGAAAGAGCCAAGCAGAAGAGGGAAGATAAATTTTGTTTAACTGTTAAAGGGGTGGGTTATAAATACTAAAAAAGTTATAGCAAAAGAAAAAAAGGCTTTAATTTTTTTACACGGCTATTTAGCAGATAGTAAAAGTTTTATATATCAAACCAAGTTTTTTAGCAGGTATTTTGAAGTTCACGCACTAGACTTAAAGGGCTTTGGCGAAAACAAAAATATGCCGTATCCATATTCACTTAGCGATTATGTGGAAGAACTAAAAAACTACATTAAAACAAATAATATTACTAAACCCAACATAATTGCCCACTCGTTTGGTGGTAGAATAGCAATAAAATTGCTATTAACCGACGGCGATTTAATAGATAGGGTGGTTTTAACGGGCTCGGCAGGGTTAAAACCTAAAAGAAGTATTAAATATAGAATAAAAAAACTTGGCTTTAACCTATTAAAAAAGTTTGTCAAAAAGGAAAGGTTAAAGGGGTTTTATTCTAAAGATTATTTATCTCTTTCGCCCGTTATGCAACAGAGTTTTATTAAAATAGTAAACGAGCATTTAAATTATGCTTTACCTAAAATAAAAAATAAAACCCTAATAATTTTTGGCGAGAAAGATACTGAAACGCCACTTTATATGGCGAAAAAATTAAACAAAAAAATAAAAAATAGTAAACTTATAATAATTAAGGGTGCAGGGCATTTTTGCTTTATAGATAACCCTAATAAGTTTAATTTAGAAGTAAGGGAGTTTTTACTCTCTAAAGGGGAATAAAGTGTTTCCATTAGTAGAAAATTTTAGCGAACTTTATACAACTACACAAGTGCTACTATACTTGGCTTTATCTGTTGGTAACGCCATACTTTTATTTTTCTGTTCAATGAAATTTTTGCTTGTTTTGCAACAAAGTGGCTACCAACACAAAAGATATTTTAAGTGGTTAGATAATAAAAACACGCCATATCTTTCTAGATTAATGCTTTTATGCTTACTAGGGTTTTTATTCTTTTGTGTAATGAACACTTGCTTTAGTTCGGTTTTAGCCACTTTCTTAGATGCTACCACTTCTAAAACGGTTGCATCTTACTTGGGGTTTGGTTCTTATTTGTTGTTTACTATTTCTTATATAAATACCGAAAGTAGTGTAAATGCAAAAGTTCCGTTAAAGAAAACTAAGCGCCTAGTTAGGCTTGCAATAACCTATTTAATAGTTTTAATTGCAGTAAGTTTTGGGTTTATTACGTTATTAAACTATTTGGCTTTTATTATTAACGACGAAATGTTTGCAATTTTAAGGTTTTCTATAATTTGCGTTATGCCAATAATTATTCCTTACCTATTGTTCGTTGCGTTTTGCATTAACGAGCCTGTAGAGTGGATTATAAGAAAACATCATTTAAAAATTGCCTTATTAAAATTAGATAGAACGGAAGTTATTAAAATAGGTATTACGGGTAGTTATGGTAAAACCACCGTAAAAGAAATTTTAAGGGTTATACTTTCGCAAAAATATAGGGTTTTGGCTTCGCCTGAATCTTTTAATACCCCGCTTGGCATTGCGCTTTCTGTAAAAAAACTAGATAGCACTCACGATATTTTCATTGCCGAAATGGGTGCAAGGGTAAAAGGGGATATAGCAAATCTTGCTAAAATGGTTAAACCTACCTATGCCGTGCTAACGGGGGTAACAAGCCAACACTTAGAAAGTTTTGGTAGTTTAGAAAACGTTAAAAATACTAAATATGAATTATTTGAAAATTTAACTAAAGACGGAAAAGGCTTTTTTAACGTAGACGGCGAAGATGCTTTAGAATTATTTAATAAATTTAACGGAGATAAATATTCTGCAGGGCTAAACGGCGAAAATTTCGTTACGGCGAAAGATATAGAAACCACGCCTAAAGGCACTAAATTTATACTTTGTATTAAGGGCGAAGAGCCTATTCTTTGCCAAACTTCGTTACTTGGCAAACATAGCATATCTAATATTTGTTTGGCTGTTTCCGTTGCCTATAATTTAGGCTTAACCAAAGAAGAAATTGCACAAGGCATAAATAGAATTCAAAGCGTAGGGCACAGGCTAGAACTTATTCCTAACAACAAGAATATAGTTATTATAGACGATAGTTATAACGCAAGCGAAACGGGTGTTGTTGCCGCAATGGAAACCTTAAAACTATTTAGTGGCAGAAAAATTGTTTTAACACCGGGGCTAGTTGAACTTGGCAAGCGCGAAAATATTGCAAACTTTAATTTTGGTAAATTACTAGCCGAAAACGCTAATATAGTTATAGTAATTGGTAAACATAATGCAGAAGTTCTTATTAACGGCATGCTAGAAGGTGGCATGGCAAAAGAAAACATTATATTTGCTAAAAATCTTAAAAAAGGCAACGAAGAATTAAACAAAATTATTCGTGAAGGCGACGTTGTTTTATTTGAAAACGACCTGCCAGATAATTATAATTAACCATATTAAAAACACTAACGAAACACCAAAGCAATAAATTTGTGGAGGTGTTTTTTTAATGAAAAATATAGCAGTAATTTTTGGAGGAATTTCCGTAGAGCACGACGTTTCGGTTATAACCGGCGTTTTAACCCTAAATTGTTTTAAGAATATTGGGTATAACGCAATACCAATTTACATAGACGGCGAGGGAGTTTTTTATACAAGCGAAATATTAAAAGATATAGAAAGTTATAAAGCCCTAAACAAGAAAAAATTAAAAAGGGTTACTTTTTTTGGTGGAGATAATACCCTTTACGAAATAAAAGGCAAAAAGCATAAAAGTTTAGGGGCAATTTCGGTAGCAATAAATTGTACTCACGGCGAATATGGCGAAGACGGAAGTATTTTTGGTCTATTAAAGTTAAGTAAAATTCCTCTTGCCTCGCCAAGTCTATTAGGGGCATCCGTTAGTATGGATAAATACGCCACCAAACTTTTACTTAAAGGCATAGGGGTAAAATTTTTGCCTTGCGTGTTATATAAAAACCAACAAGATATTTTATTTGCCGAAAAAAACCTTTCTTACCCAATTATAGTTAAGCCTAGCAAATTAGGGTCTTCTATAGGAATAAAAAAAGCAAAGAACAAAGAAGAACTTTTAGAAGCAGTTAACCATGCCCTAAAGTTTGGTAGCAAAATAATTTTAGAAAAGTGTTTAGAAAATTTTATAGAAATAAATTGTGCCGTTTATAAAAATAGTAAAGGCGAAATTGTTTGCTCTCCACTAGAACGACCTTATTTTAAGGGAGAAATTCTTTCCTTTGACGATAAATATACTAGTGGCGAAAGGGAGTTCCCTGCCAATTTAGAAAAAGGTTTAACCCAAAAAATTAAAAAAATTAGCAAAAAGGTTTACGAAGAACTAGATTTTACGGGTATTATTAGAATAGATTTTATGGTTAAAGATAAAACAGTTTACCTAAACGAAATTAATTCCGTGCCCGGTTCGTTAAGTTATTATCTTTTTAGCGAAACTTTTACCGATTTTGCTAAAATTCTAAAAGAAAACATTTTGTTAGCAGAAAAAAACTTTGCCATAGAACAAAGTTTAACTAAAAAAATAACCACTTCCGTTTTAAACTTAAAAGGCGTAAAAGGTGGCAAGGGTGGTAAAAAATAAAAATAAACATAAAAGAAGGCTAAAATTAGCCTTCTTTTTTTACGTTATCTATTTTTCTATTAATTATTGTAAAGGTGCAGTAAGAAACAAAATAAAAATTTTCTTTTTTTCTATAAATTAGCCCAACTTCGTTAATATTTCTAAAAGGTGGCGGGGGCATAATGCCAATAAAATCGCCTAAATAACCTTTTAATAAATGCTTTTTTTCTAGCATATTTTCCGTTAAGTAAGGGGTTAAATCG
>JAZOOP010000063.1:0-2338 GCA_045655065.1 Christensenellaceae bacterium | reverse complement strand
ATGGTTAGATTTGTTTTAAAAAAATCTAAATTAGAAATGTTTGACGGAGTTTTTAAGGAAGATAAATAAAAAATTCGCACCAATAAGTGCGAATTAGTGTTTGGAGCTGCTAATCGGATTCGAACCGACGACCTCATCCTTACCAAGGATGTGCTCTACCTGCTGAGCCATAGCAGCAAATATTTAATTTTCAACGCTAGTTTATTATAATAAAGAAAAAAAGTTTTGTCAATTAAAAAAATACAAAAAATAGCAAAAGGAAAATAAAATATGAAAGTATTATTAATTAATGGTAGCCCACACACAAACGGAACTACTTACGCTTCACTTTTAGAACTTTCAAAAGCGCTAAACGAAGAAAATATAGAAACGGAAATAGTTACGGTTGGCAACAAAAAAATTAGTGGTTGTATGGCTTGTAGAGGTTGCACAAAAACGGGAAAATGCGTTCAAAACGACGATATAGTTAACGAAATAACCGAAAAAATTAACCAAGCAGACGGCTTAGTTGTGGGTAGCCCCGTTTATTATGCTTCTATTAACGGAACTCTTAAATGTTTATTAGATAGGGTTTTTTATAGCAAAAAATCTTTTGCCTTTAAGCCTGCTTGTGCAGTTGCTTGTGCAAGGCGTGCTGGCACTACTGCCACCCTAGATATTATTAATAAATATTTTTTAATTAGTAATATGCCAATAGTTTCTTCTTGCTATTGGAATATGGTACACGGAAGTAACGCAGAAGACACACTTAAAGATGAAGAAGGCTTACAAACTATGCGCACTTTGGGTAAAAACATGGCTTGGTTAATAAAAAGCATTAAAATTGCAAAGGATAACGGCATTAACCCACCTGTCTTAGAAGAAAAAATTAAAACGAACTTTATTAAATAAAAAATTAAAATATAAAAAAGCCCCAAAATTTTGGGGCTTTTAATTTTACTTAAATTATTTAATTTCAGGTAAAGATGCAGCGGCTATACTTTGGCCTACCCTTTTATTCTTTTCATCTGGCATAGTAATAACTATGTCTGCAAATTGTGGGAATTCTTTTTCTAAAACTTCTTTTGCTTTGTTAAGAATAATACTACCACCTTCGCCACTAGTTACTCTACCTAAAAGTAATAAATATTTAATATCGTAGAATTCTGCATAATAAGGTATAGCGTAACCTAAATAAATACCAATATCTTCATAAATGGTTTTAGCCATTTCGTTGCCTTGTTTCATAAGTTCTTGAATTTCTTTTAGTTTTTCTGCTGGAGAAGAACCTTCTTTAAACTTATAACCAGCGTTTTCTGCAAGTTTAATTACACCATCTTGAGAGAAGTATTTTACGCCACAACCATAGTCGCCACTCCACTCGTCTACCATAGCGTCTTTATTAAAATCTACAGGAACGAAAGCAACTTCAGAAAGCCAGCCGTTTAATAAACCATTTTTATTTATGTAGCCAACTGCTTCACTTGTGCCCATTGCAATACCTAAAACGCAGTTAGAATTTAAGTCCATAGCACCGGCTAGTGCAGTAACGTCGCCATCGTTTGCAACTTCAATTGGTGCACCAATTTCTTTTGCAACGTTAATATACATTGGTTGAACGTGTTCTTTGTAGTGTTCTTTTGGAACTTTTAAGAAAAGTGATGCAACCATAACTTTATTGTTAATATATACACCTGCGCTAGAAACACCAATAGCATCAACCCTTGGCATTTTGCTTGCAGCCGTTTTCATTGCTTCTAAAATTCCGTTGTAGTGGTAGTTATAATCTGAATTAGTTTTAGGGAACCAAACAACTTCTTCGCTATAAACAACCTTACCATCTATAACAGCACTAACTTTTCTGTCGCTTCCACCTGCGTCAAAGCCAATACGGCAACCATCTAAATGCCCGCCAATTTTAACGTTGCATAGGTTTAGTTTTGGAAAGTTTTCTTCTTCGCAATAAATAACTTCAAAATTAGTTTCGTAAACTGTTTGCATAAAATCTACGTCAAATGCACGTTTGCCTGTTAAAGTATAGTCGTTTTTAATTAGTTCATAAATCGCTTCGTCGCCACAAATATAAATTTTATAGCCACCAACAACCCATAAAATAGACTTTATTATTCTTTCAACAATATCGTAATTTTCTTGAATTTTTTCTTTACAGGTAAAAATAGGTAGCTCATAAATATAGTTATATTTATCGTTTCTTTCAACGCAAATTTTTAATGTTTTACTTTCAGTTTTTGCTACTTCACTTCTAAATTCTTGTAGTTTAACACTTAATGGATAAAAATTCTTATCGTAACTTGGAATATATTTCATAATTCTTCTCCTTGCCTAATAATTATATAAT
>JAZOOP010000062.1:0-2268 GCA_045655065.1 Christensenellaceae bacterium | reverse complement strand
TTAAACCAGTGTTGTAGACGTAATTGCTTTAAGTTAGCCGACTACTCCCCTATGTGTTAAATTTATATTAGCACAAATTCCAAAAAATGTCAATTATTTAATAAAATTCTCTATTGAAGTTAAATCTAACTTGTCAAATTTCTTTATAAATTGATAAATTTTTTGGGCAATTATTTTTGCACCACCAATTTCGTCGCTTTCAACGTTAAGTGGTAGAAGTGGGTCGTGCAATGAAAGCCTTAATAGTAACCAACCATTTCCGTTATTTTTATCTAAATTAACCCTAACACCCTCGTAGTTGTTTGGTGCTAAAGAAAAACCTTCTTCTTTTTCGGCATAAGCCTTTAATTCTTCAATAACGTTTTGGCCGTATTCCTTAAAATCTTCTAATTTAATATTCAAACGGAATTCTACACTTTCTTTTGGTTCTTCTAAATCGCTTATTAAAGATTCTAAAGTATAGCCTTCTTTTTTACCTTTTGCCAACTCAATTAAAAGTTTAGTTATTAAATATGCGCCGTCATCTAAAAAATAGTTTTCTTTTAGCGCACCATGACCTGAAGTTTCTATTGCAAGTTGGCTATCTTGACCAAGATTATTAAGCCTAATAGATTCGTTAATAACGTTTCTATATCCTCTTTTAAATCTATGATGTATACCGCCGTTTTTAGCAATAAATTTATTTAGGCCGGTAGAAGTAATACTATCTGTAACAATAGTAGTACCTGGGTATTCTTTTAATAAAATTTTTGCAAGCATAGCAATAATTCTATTTCTATTTAATTCGCTACCATCGCTTAAAACAGCACCCGCCCTATCTACGTCGGTATCAAAAATAATACCAAAATCCGCATTAACACTTTTAACTGCATTAATTATGCTTTGCATTGCTTCTTTATTTTCTGGGTTTGGTATGTGGTTAGGAAAACTGCCATCTGGGTCTAAATAACAACTACCCGTTGTATCTGCGCCAAGTGGGTTTAATACTTTTTCTACAAAAAAACCACCTGCTCCGTTACCTGCATCTACTACTATTTTAAAACCTGAAAGTGGTTTTTCTTCGTTGGTTGCCTTTCTAATTTTTTCTACTAAAATATTAGAATAGGTGTTCATAAATTCGCCTACTACAATTTTACCTTTCGGTAAATTTGTTTGTTCTTCGCTACTAGCAAAGGCTATAATTTCTTTAATATCGCTACTTTCTAAACCGCCTGCATTAGTAAAAAACTTAAAGCCGTTTCTATTAAATGGAAGGTGGCTAGCAGTAATCATAACAGCGCCGTCAAAATTATAACCTTCGGTTACCGTACTCATAAACATTGCAGGTGTACTTGCCATATTAAAGTTAGTTACTTCTATACCACTTTCTACCATAGAATTGCATAGCCAATTTGAAAGCATTTCACCAGAAAGCCTAGAATCTCTACCAACAGAAACTCTTATAGGCTTTTCTTTGCCGTATTTTTTTATTAACCATAATGCAAAACCACGGCCAATATCGTAACAAACTTTTTCGGTTAAATTTACGTGTTGACCTTCTATGCCTTCTAATGCCACACCCCTAATATCGCTACCATTTTGTAGTTTTTTATAGTCTACCATAATACTCTCCTATTAAACTTTTTTGGTTACGTTTTCTTCTACAAGTTTTGCAATAATTTCTTCTAGTGATAAAGCACCTAAATCGCCATATTTTCTACTACGAACAGAAACTTTACCTTCTTCTTGTTCTTTATCGCCAACTATAAACATATAAGGAATTTTTTCTAGTTGCGCTTCCCTAATTTTATAACCTAATTTTTCATTTCTAACGTCTACTTCTGCTCTTAAACCTGCTAAACGCAATTTTTCTACAATTTGTTTTGAATATTCTGCTGTTCTATCTGTTAAACTTAAAACTTTAACTTGTGTAGGACATAACCATAGTGGGAAAGCACCCGCATATTTTTCTATTAACATTGCTAGGGTTCTTTCATAGCAACCTATAGAACTTCTATGAATAACGAAAGGATATTGTTTTTCGCCGTTTTCATCTATATAAGTCATATCAAATGAATGTGCAGCGGCAAAGTCTAATTGTATTGTAATAATAGTATCTTCTTTGCCATAAACGTTTCTTGCTTGAACGTCTAGTTTAGGGCCGTAGAAAGCTGCTTCGTCGTCGGCTTCTTCGTAATCTATACCAATATCGTCTAAAATCTTTTTCATTAGACTTTCAGTTTCATTCCAAGCCTTATCGTTATCTATATATTTAGCCTTGTTAGAGGC
>JAZOOP010000061.1:0-25992 GCA_045655065.1 Christensenellaceae bacterium | reverse complement strand
TATAGTATAAATATTTTTGGTGAAAGTATGAATTATTTTAAAAAAGTTTTAATACTTAAACAGGTTAACCCTGGCTTTACTTTAAACGGCAAAACGGCAAGTGGAATTTGCAGAATTGAAACGGATAGTTTTATAACTTCTATATGTCTTTCCGTTATAAACTTGTGCCTTGTTGAAAGTGGCGAATACCTTGTTTTTATTTTAGATAGTAACGAAAATTTAATTATGCGTAGTTTAGGCATAAACGTTTCTTCAATTAATCTAACTTTAGAAGACTTGCCACCTATTAACGACGGTATTTCAGTTGGAATTGTGTATTTAAAAGACGATATTCCTACCCTAGTTCTTTACTCTACCGACGGCAAAAAGCAAAAATGTGTGCAAGACTTTAAGAAATTAGTGGTAGAAAGGTGCATTTTAGAAAAAAAGAAAAACGAAAAGTTGATAGAAAAACCTGCTAAAGAGCCTTTAGAAAAAACTACTTTGGCTAGTAACCAAAATTGCTCAGCCCCAACTTCTTACGACGACGAGGCAGTTGCCACAGAAAACTATTTTGAGCAATCTTTTGATGAAAAACTAAAAATATTTGAGGAACTAGATAATGAATATTTACGAAATGAATTTGCTTTTGGAAATAACCAAAGCAAAGAAACAACGAAACAAGAACAATTTAATTTTGAAATATTTTCAAATGAAGAAAACCCTTGCAGTAGCCAAGAATACACGGAACAAAACCCTTACTACGAAACGGCAAAACAAGAACTAGAAGAAATTTTTATTAAATTCCCTAAAGAAGAAGATTTAGAAAGATGCATTCCAAATAGCAGGTGGGCAAAAATTTATTATAAAGAAAACAAGTTTTACGTTGTAGGCGTTATAAAAGAAAATGAAAAAGAAAAATATATTTGCTACGGCGTGCCAAGTAAATATAGCCCTACCCCACCAAAAGAGTTAGACGGGTTTTGCTCGTTTATTCCACTTTCTATTTTTAATATGAAAGGCGACGGGTATTTTATGATGTTCCAAGACGCCGTCACCGGCGAGTGCGTTAAGGTTAATGAGTAAATTTATTGTTGGTAATATAAATTTATAATTTTTTTATTCTTGTTATTAGCGTAAATATAAGCAATTCTAGTTCCACTATTTTGTTTTTTAAAACACATATTGTTTTTTGTTGCCTTCATTTGCAATTTGTACTTTTCGTTGTAATAAAAAACACAACAAGTAGCATTTTCTATCATATAAGCATTTCTTTTAACATAAGAAGATTTGCCTGAATTTTTTAGACATGGGGGAAAATATGTTTCTTCATAAAGACTAAGCAAATAGTCTTCATACTGCTTGCTTATTATTTCATAAGAAGACCTAATGTATATTCTTTTAATAAAAGGATATTCTTTTTTTAGGCTAGAAACTACTTCCCAACATAAATTATCAAACTCGCCTTTACCACCAAATAAAAAAGTTTTAGCGCCTTTACTTATTAGCAAAATAATTGTATTTTTTATTAAAGTTTTAATATTAACATTATTTTCAATGGTTCTATGCCCTATAAAACAAACTTTCATATATTCTCCAAACTTCGTGGAACTCCGTAAATTTATTATACTAAACGTGTAATTTAAAGTCAATATCGTGGAACTCCACGAGAATAGGTTTTTTATAATTTATATAATTATTTCGTGGAAAACCATTAAGGATTTCCACGAAAGGTGCTATATGGATATAAATACTGCTATAATAAAAAGAATTAATGAAATTTTAGAAGAGAAGAAAATAAACATTTGCGAAACGGCTCTTGGGGGTGGTAAATCGCCATCTGCAATTTACGACCTTATTAAAGGCAGAACAAAATGCTCTAAGGTTTCAACTATTAAAGCCTTTTGCCAAGGTGCAGGCATAACGTTAGCAGAATTTTTTGATAAAGATTATTTTAACGATTTTGAAGATTAAATATTAAAAGAGTAGTAACAACTACTCTTTTTTTATTTTTTAAATTTATTACATTAAAAGTGTGCCTTCGGTGCCTTCTACAACCTTAAACATTTCTACTTGTCTGCCGTTTAAAGCATCTATATAGATATAGAAAGTAGAACCATCTAGTTCGCCCATAAATTCATAGCAAAGCGCTTCGCTACTATTGCCAACAGGTACAACTGCTAATCTACTTGTTTTAACTTCTAAATCTACGTTAAGTTTGCTTTTTGCTTCGCCCTTGCTTAATAGCGGGGTTGCCACCTTTCTTTCGGTGTGGTTAGTATAATATTCGGTTGCTTCTAAACCAATTACATCGCAAGTTTCGGCACATACCCTAACCTTAATTAAGTCGGCATACATTATAACGTTACCTTCTGAGTAAGCAAAGTTTATAGTGTAAACGTTGTTTGCTAAATTAGTCCAAACGGGTTTCATGCCTTCTATGCCAAGGCTTTTTAAGAATTTTTCTGCCTTTTCTATTGCATATTCGTTAGTAAAGTTTACTTCTTCACAACTGCCAGGTAGTTCAAACATAACTAATTTGCCACCTTGTTTAGAAATTTCGGCATAAATGGTTTCTTCGCCATTGCACCCTTCTACGTTATAACAATTAATTTTAGCGTTGCTTTCGCCCATTGTTTCTACTTTTTCAAAGTTTTTACTAGCAAAAATTCTATTAAAAATATCTTTTGCTTCTTCGCTAGTTATTTGGTTGCCTTTAAGCCCTTTAATTTCTACTCTATCTTGCCCGTCGCTAAAAGGTCCGTCGTAAATAAGTTCCGGAAAATCTACTGAAAGGTTTTGTAACTCGTTAAACCCTGCTAGAACCACGTTTTTCTTATTGTTTTTTTCTAAAGACGCAAAATTAAAATCGTTACCCATTTCGTTCATCATTCTTGCTAAACTTTCTTTTAAGGTTTTGTTCGCTTCGTATAATTGAAATAAACTTTTATAGTCTTCTTTACTTAAAGAATTGCCATTTGCAAGTTTTTTATTTAAATATTTAGAAAAGTCGCCTATTTGGTTTACTAGTTTAGTGGTATAAAATTTGCTTTCATCTTGAAGTGGCAAACTACCTAAATCGTTTTCAGCAAGTTCACTATTTATTGCAGTGTTGGTTAAATAAACTTGCATTGCACCACTATCTTTCGTGGCGATTATTTTAGAAAGGTTAAGGTCTATATTATCTACTTGTTCTACAACGTCGTAAAAGTTTCTTCTATAGCCCATTTCTAAAAGCCCGTCAGATGCACTTGGCATTAAAAAGGTAAAAGTTAGTGCAGATGCTAAAACTAAAGATACAACCCCTAGCGAAATAACTGCAGCAAGCCACCCACCAAAGTTTCTGCCTTCTTCTTTATTTTTTTGCCTTGCCTTTGCTCTTTTTTCTTTTCTTTCTTGTTTTTCCTGTTCTCTAATTATTGCTAATTGGTGGCGTTGCCTTTTTCTTTCTTCATAAGCAAGCCTTTTTGCCTTTCTTTCTTCGGCAATACGAAGTTGCTTTTCTTTTTTAGTTTCGTTTCTTAAAGCCTGTAATTTTGCTAACCTTTCTTCTCTTTTTTCGGCACGTTGTTCTTTTAGCAAGGCTCTTTTTCTGTTTCTTTCCCTAATTCTAGTAGCCTTTGCTTTTTCTTTTTCGCTTTTTTTCTTTGCTTTAATTTTAGCAAGTTCTATTCTTTTTTCTGCCCTAATTTTTTCTTTTTCCGTTTTAATTCTTTCTTTTTCTAATTGTTTTTCGGCTTTAAGCGCTTGTTTTTCTTTACGCTTTTCTTCTAGCCTTTTTTGTTTTTCGCCTTTGTTAGATTTATTAATTTTCTTAACGTTTTCTTTTTTACCTTTAGTAGAGTTCTTCTTTTTAGAAGATATATTTTCTACTTTTTCCACAGCGTTATTTTTCTTGTTTTCCATAAATTTTCTACCCCCTTAAATTAAACGGCAAACACGTGGTTGCCAATAGTAACCGTAGTTTTTCTTGTAAAAATCCACGAACTTGTTGCTACTTTTGGGTTGTAGTAATATATTGCCCCGTAAGAAGGGTCCCAACCGTTAATTGCATCTTGAGCGGCTTTTTTAGCCGTGGCATTTGGCGTTAAGTTAATTTGCCCGTCGCTAACGGCAGTAAAAGCGTATTTTTGGTAAATTACCCCAGACATAGTGTTTGGAAAAGATGCACTTTTAATTCTGTTCATAACAACTGCGCCAACTGCTACTTGCCCTACGTAACTTTCGCCTCTAGCCTCGCCATAAATTAGCCTTGCTAAAAGCATAATATCTGCATCACTATAACTACTACCATTTGAAGATGCCGTAATACCAAGCGCCTTTAACGTTTTATTGCCCACAATACCATCTACCGTTAGATTGTTTTTTCTTTGGAAATATTTAACGGCATTAACCGTTTGTGGCCCGTAAATACCGTCTACACTACCCGTGTAATATCCCCAATTTTTTAGTTTTTGCTGAATAGTTCTTACCATGCTACCCGTGTTGCCTTGTTTATACACCACAGCGTAAGCCGTGTTGTTGTTTATTTTAGTTGGCGAAACGTTTACTACGCACACGCACATAGTTAAAAGCATTAAACATAGAGTTACTATTTTTATAACCTTTTTCATTATTCCTCCTAATTAAATCTTTTTTTAAAATCGTTTATAACGTCAATAATTTTGCTTCTTATTTCTACGTTATTACCTCCGTTAACAAAACATAGCGGTGGATAAACCACACACCACCAATTATCTCCCTCGCCGTCGCCTAAATAAATAATTAAAGCGTCGTAAAACCCACTTTCTAAAACAAATTCGCCGTATACTCTAGTTGGAAACTTTTCGTTTGTTAGTTCTGCCCTAGAAGAATATTTATATCCACCTGCTTTTAAGGTGTTATCAGCAACGTTTTTAATACTTGCTAAATTATTTTGTAAAAAGGCTTTAGCCTTGTTTTTCGTGTTGCAAGAACTTAAACCCGGCGTTAAAAATTTTACAACTTCTTCTTTTACTAGGTATTTAACGTTTTGGTCTACATTTAAATTAGAGTTAGCACGAATATGAATACGCAAGTATTCCGTGGTGGTTATGGTGTTTTTACTAAAAATACAAACTACCGACAAAATTATTATGGTTAAACTTAAAATACTTATGCAAATTTTCTTCATTTTTTATTCTCCATTATTAAACTACACGAAAGTTATTGACACATAGTTTAACTTTTATACTTAAACTTTTTAAAATAAAAAAGGTTCTACGAATATTCGTAAAACCCTTTTAGTTTATTTTTTTATTAAATTGTTTCTGCCTTGTATAGTTGCTTATGGTATTCTTTTTTAAGTTTTTTATAGGCTAAATCTCTTGCCTTAAAATCGTTAAAAATACCGTAAACGCAACTGCCACTGCCACTCATTAAAACGGATTTAGCGCCACTTTGTTGCATTTTTTTCATTGCCAATTCTATATTTGGGCATAAAAGTTTACTACTTTCATAAAGGTCGTTTTTAACAACTTTATAAAACTCTTCTAAATTGCCTTCTTGTAAAAATTTTACTGCATTAGTGGTGCTATCTTTATATTCTAAACTCAAAGTATCGTATTTAGCATAACTATCTTTTGCCAAAACCTGTTCTTTGCCAAAAATTAGTAGAAGTGGTAGTTTTAAGTTTAAGTTTAGGTTTTCAACCTTTTCGCCACGGCCACTCATTACAGCAAACCCGCCGTTTAACATATAAACGGAATCGCTACCAAGTTGGCTTGCTAACGGGGTAATATCTTCAGTTATATTAAACAAGTTTTTTAAGCCGTTAAGCACGCCTGCAATATTACTAGAAGAACCACCTAGCCCGTTTGCTACGGGTATTTTTTTATTTATTATAATATCTACACCGCAGGTAGAATATTTTTCTAAAAACAATTTTGCACTTCTATAGGCTGTGTTTTCCGTTATGCTAGCACCACTTTTAATACCCTTTTCTTTTAAGGTAATAACAGTATCTTTACGCTTTTTTAAAATAATTTTATCGTATAAATTTATAGACGCAACCAACGAAGAAATATTATGAAATTTTTTTTCTTTGTTAATTATATCTAAGGTTAAATTTATTTTTGCAGGGGAATAACTTACAACTTTTTTCATTTGTTTTTCCTTTTATTATTTTTGCCTATAAACCACTATTCGTTCTTTGCCTGAAAGTGGAAAATCTAAATCTACGTTAGTTTCTAATAAACTATCTGGGCACACGTTTAATCGTTTAGCAAGCGACCATAAAGATTCGCCTTCAGTTGAAATATATACACTAATGGCGCTTTCGTTTACCTGCTTTTCGCCCAAAGATTTAACTTCGCCAATACATTTAATTTTGCTTGTTTCTTCGGCGTAAATAGTAAAAATTACGTCAGAACAAACTTCAACTTCTACTGCTGAAAGAACTTTAACCATAAAATTAGTTGGTAATGCCGTTACTATATGGTTAGTTGCATTAGTTAAAGTGCATTCTAAAACCCTTTCAAAAGGCGCTTCAATAGAAATAGTTTCTATTTTGTTTTCCGTATTAGTTAAAATAACTTTGCCACTTATAACGCCGGTAATTTTTAGTTGTTCGTTTTCTATTGAAGAAGAAACGATTTCTATTTTTTCATCACAAGAGCAAGGCACCTTTTTATCGGTAGCAATTTCCGAAACGGAAATTCTTTCGCTTATTCTTTCTTTTACACTATTAACTGGTAACGGCTTAACGAACGTGCTTTCATTATAGTTTAATAAAAGTTCTTCGTTAATAGAAAAAGCATCTAAACACAAAGAAATTTGTTCTTCTGCAAACACTTGGCTTCTAATATTTAGAGTTACGTTGGCATTAACAATGCTAACCCCCTTTTCTTCATCTACAGAAATTTCCGTTTTAAACCCTTTAACGTTAACCTTTGCAGTTGCCAACATTTGTGGCATTGCTTCTTCGTATTCTACTTCTATACGGAAAGGTGCAACTCTATCTTCACGAATTATACCACTATTTTCGTTATTTTGCAACAACAAAGCAGTTAAATATACTTCGCCGTCTACTATAACGCAACCTACCCCGCATTGACAAGCAGTAACGCAAGCAGTAGCGTTATGAGTTAAAACTTCTTTAACCATATAGCCTAGTTCTATTTCTTCTTCAATAGGGTAAATACCTTTTTTAACGTTAAAACCGTTAATAATAGGCGTTTTGGTTTTTTCACATATAAAATCTTTACCCTCGCAAAGAACCTGAACTTCGTTGTATTCTTTTATGGTAATTTTAGCAACTACTAAAGATGTAAGCACTAATTTAGAACCCGTTAAATCTGCATTAACCATTTCGGCAAAATATTCGGCGTTCACTACGTTGCCATTTGGGTTTGGCAGTTGTATAGAGCCAAAGAACTCGTTACCACATTCGCATTTTTTAAGGTTAAATTCATCATCTAAATAGCAAATTCTAAAAATAATTTTACCGCCATATCTAACCTTAAGTTCTTCTTTAACTTCTTCTTCGGGGTAAACACACGCCTTTATGCTTAAAATTTTGCTTACGCTCCCCGAAAAAATATCTGTTCTACATTCTGCCTTTATTTCACTAGTGTAAACGTTGGTATTTACCAAACAATTAACTTTTTCAAAAACAGGCTCCATAAAACCCTCCTTAATTTGCAAATATATCATTATATTGTATAAGGGTTTTATTGGTTTTATGCTTTTTATTTTAAGTTTTTATAAAAAAAGCAGACTAACACTTAGCCTGCTTTTAATATTTAATTTTCTATGCTTTTAAGTTGAACTTTTCCACACATATATTCTGAATAAGAATAGGAGGTTTTACCTTTAAAAGATTTATCTAACGGGGTAACGGTAAATAGTGCTGGGTAAACACCCGTTAAAACCCCACAAAAACTAACGAACTTGTTTCTGCCTAGGTTTAGTTTAACTTGCACTTTTTTACTATTTAGGTTTTTAATAATATCTTTTACTTGGCTAACAGATATATTTCTTTTAATCATATAAAGATTATTGCCAAATAAAAAAACTTTATACCCTAAAAATCTTCTTCCTCTTCGTCTTCTTCCTCTTCTTCCTCTTCGTCAATGAAGTCGTTTTCATCTACGTCTGGAATTTCAAAGTCGTCTGGTTCAGAATGATGTTCTTCAATAATTTCTTCTTCCTCTTCATCGTCAATAAACATTTCATCACGTTCTTCTTCGGCAAGTTTATTTAAAGACATCATTTCTTCGCTTTCTTCTTCCTCTTCTTCCTCTTCGTCGTCTAGGAAGTTTTTCCATTCTTCATCTTTGTCTAAATCCACTTGGTCTTTTTTGAATTCTATTTCCGCAGCGCACTTCTTGCACATTTGTTCGCCTTCGTTAATGTAAACGGTACGGCAAATTGGGCAAAGAATTTGAGTTTCTACCTCTTCTTCTTCATCAACAGCAAAAACTAGTTGAGGGCCTTTTTTAAGTTCTGCCTTACAAACGTCGCAAAACTCTTCTGTATCTTTCATATAATTCAAATCGCACCTAGGGCATTTAATGTATTTAGGCATAATAATTTTTCTCCATTATATATAACATATATATTAAAAACGTGTAGGTTTTGCTACCAGTATAACTCGCGTATATTATATATATATATAATGCATTTGTAAACTATTTTTTATAGCATTTTTTAAATTTTTTTTAATTTTTTCGCCCAAACTTGCAATAAAAATTAAATTTCTCTATATTTTCTTAAACTTTCTTCGCTAGGTTTATAGTTTACGTCTGAAGAACAAGGTAGGGTTGGTTCAGAACCATCTGCACCATAGAATGGTGTTAACCTATCGTTTTCGTATTTAATTCTATCTTCTTCTTTTCTAAAATCTGGAATATCTTTTGGCATACCACCTTCTAACATAGACCTATGCGCCAAAATACCAACTGAACTCATTGTGGTAGAGCCGTAAATATCAAACGGATATTCTGGTTGCTTATTTTCTTTAATACATTCAATAAACATTCTAGCCGTAATAAAGTCTGAACCACCGTGCCCACTCTTTTCAATTAAATCTTTTTGTGGGTCGTCAAATTCTGGTTCGTAGAACTTCCAATAATCTTGCCCTTCAGGTGTGTGCCAAGGGTTAATTAACATTCTAATTTCGTTTTTACGTTTCATATTTTCTATTTGACCTTTCGTGCCACAGAAACGGCTAGAATTTTCTTCCATACCGAAAGAAGAGTGACCAAAGAACCTAAACACAGAACCATCGTTATTTTGGGTAATCATAACGGCTGCAATATCACCTATGTGGCTTGCAGTTGCTGGGTCGCCTTTAATTTCGTTTTTAGCGCAAAAACAGCAAACCTTTTGTGGTATTGCGCCCGTGTTTCTTAGTAGTGGCCCTAAAGAGTGGGTTAAATAATAAGTTCTTGGTAAAAAGTTTCTCCAATGTTTTTCAAAGTGGTTAAGTTTTGTTTTTCCTTCTTTGGTTAAACCAGGACCTGGGTGATTATATTCACACTCAGCATAAACTATTTTACCTAAAATACCACTTTCTATAACCTTTTTCATTTCTAAATTGTGTAGCATTTGTGGGTAGTTTTCGGCTAAAAAGAATATGCTTTTGCTTTTTTCAAGCGCTCTAACAAGTTCCACGCCTTCTGCCATAGTTGCATTACTTACACATTCGGTAAATACGTGAATATTCTTTTCAAAACATTTTATAATATATGGTGCGTGTTCTGGAAAGTAGTTTGCAATAACAACTGCGTCTAGTCCACTATTTAAAAATTCATCAAAATCAGAATAAACAGGCACGTTTTTGCCAAATTTTTCTAACCCTTCTTTTATCATAACTTCACGTTGTTCGCAAAAAGCAACTACTTCGCAATCGTTAATCCATAAAAAACTTTCTGCATGGTTCATGCCTCTGCCCATACCGAAAACACCAATTTTAATTTTTTTCATAATTTTCTCCTTATAAAGTTTTATATTAAAAGTTTATCATTGTTCTTTTTATTTAACAATAGAAAATTTCTATGTATATATGTAAAATGGTTTGCTTTTGCAAATTTTTTTGATATAATTTAATAAAGGTAAAAAATATGGATAGATATAACGTATGTAAATTTCCACTATATACAACGGAAATGCCGTTAAAAGTTAACGCTTTCGTGTGGGAAAAAGATAAAAAAATAATAGAACAAAAAAAATCATTAGAAAAGCATTACGTTTATTTAATTACAAATGGAAACGGTGTTTTTTTAATAGATAATAAAGAATATTCTTTGCAAATTGGCGACCTTATTTTTGCTTTTAGAGGCGAAAAAGTTCATTGCACACGTTTAGAGAATTTAGAATACGCATACCTAAGGTACGAAGGAGCACGCTCTAACGAACTTTTTGAAAGATTTAACGTTAATAAAACTAATAGGGTTTTTAGAAAATTAGACTTTTTAATTCCCTTTTGGAAAGAAAGCCTTTTTCACGCTATTGAAAAGAATATAGACCTTACTGCAGAAAGTATGTTACTTTACACCTTTTCTAAACTAAAGGTAGAAAAAAAAGAAGAAATTCCTATAATAGAGCAAATTATGGCACTTACTTCAGAAAACTATTCTAGCCCTAATTTCAACTTAAAGGTTTTAGCAAAAAAACTAAACTATAACGAAAAATATATTTCGCACGTGTTTAAGCAATACACTAAAACGGGATTTGTAGAATATTTGCGTTCTTTAAGAATTAAAAACGCCATAAGTTTATTTGATATAGGGTTAAATTCAATTAAAAACGTAGCATTACTTTCTGGGTTTTCTGACCCACTATATTTTTCTGCCGTATTTAAAAAAGAAATAGGCGTTTCGCCAAAACAATATATAAATAAAAATAAAACGGAATATTAAAACTAAAACGGAGCAACTGCTCCGTTTTTTTATACCCTTTCTAATAACATTTTGTCTGCAACTAGCGCAATAAATTCACCATTAGTTGGTTTTTCTGCACCAACGTATGCCCTAACCCCTAAAATGTTGTTAATATTTTCTATTCTGCCCCTATTCCAAGCAACTTCTATTGCGTGGCGAATAGCACGCTCTACTTTACTTGCCGTAGTTTGATATTTTTCGCCAATCATAGGGTAAAGTTTTTTGGTTATGTTGTTAATAATATCTGGTTCTTCAACTGCCATTTTAACCCCTTCACGCAAAAAAGAATACCCTTTGATGTGTGGTGGAATACCTACGTTAATAAAAATTTTACTAATTTCTTCATCTAAACTAAGCCCCGTTTTTTTGCTAATTGAACTAGCCTTTTCTTTTTGCACGTTTTCATCTTTAACGTCTTCCATACGGCTTTTAAGCATATTAAAATTATAAGGCTTTGCCATAAAATACTTTGCGCCCTTAGAAATGCACTTAGCAATAATCTCTTCACGGCAAAGTGCACTTAAAACTATAACTTTTGTATCTAAGCAATTTTCTTTAATTTTATCTATAAGGTAAAGCCCGTCAAACCCCGGCAAAACCAATTCTGTAATTAAATAATCTGGCTTAGTGCTTAAAATTGCGTTAAGCCCTTTTTCGCCATTTGTTTCTGTACCAACAACGTTGTAAAACCCGTCTTTAATAAATAAGTTTTTCAATTCTTCGTTGAGTTCTTTTGTATCTTGCAATAAAAATACTGTTCTTTTATGCATAAAAAACTCCTAAAAATTTATTTCTACATATATTCTACACCAAAAACAAAATAAAGACAAATATTTTTGTACAAAATATAAAATATTTGTAAAAATTATGTCGTATTTTGTACAAAAGTGGCGAATACATATTTTTATAATAAAAAACACACCAAATTTGGTGTGTTTTAGGTTGTTTTGATTTATTTTATAAATCTATTACGGCAGAATTTTCGTTGTAAGTAATTCTTTCTCCACTACGATTAATAGTGTTAACGTAATTTAGGTATTCTTCCTTATTTTTAAACATTGGCGTAAAGTTTGTAATAATTTGTTTTGCCTTTTCCGCACCGTTTTCTAATAACGAGCGCAATAGTAAAAGTTGAAGTTTAGCATTATCTATACAAGCCATTTCTTTGTTTGCTATATAATAGTCGCTTCCGTGAGAAGTTCCTATAGCCCCTGGTGAGCAAGGGTGAATAGTAGGCATAATACTAGAAAGGTCGCCCATATCCGTACTTCCCGAACTCCTACTTTGAATATATTTAAACTCTCTTTCAGGGAACAATGTATTATGCGCAGAAATAAAAAGTTCCGTTAACTCTTTACAGTTGTTGTTTGGAGCATAACCAGGTATGTCTTCAATTTCTACGTTGCAACCAATAGATAGCGCTGCCCCGCACAACGCTTGGTTAATGCGCTTGTTTGCCTGTTCTATTGCATTAAAGGTTGCGCCCCTAACGTAACTTTCTATAACAACTTCGTCTGGAATAGCGTTAACCATGTTGCCACCTTTTGTTATTATTGGGTGAAACCTAATTAAGTCTTCTTCCTTAAAAGTTTCTCTTAAAGCATTTGCGCTGTTTATACCACTAGTTGCGGCATATAAAGCGTTTTTGCCACTCCAAGGGCTACCACCTGCATGTGCAGCAACGCCTTTGTAGGTTATTTTTTTAGCAATACAGCCAACGTTACCGTAAGCAGTTAAAAAGTTTTCACCAACGGTGGCGTGCACCAGAAACGCCAAGTCAACGTCATCAAAATAACCACGACTTAAAAACTCGCTTTTACCACCCATATATTTTATTACGCCTTTTTTTATTAAACCTTGGCGATATTCAATTTCTAAAAGTTCTTCTGCAGGAACGGCACAAAGTTTAATTTTACCACTTAACCCGTCTAGCACCCCTTCTTCTTTTAGCGCAGCGGCAACACCCAACAACACCGCACTTTGAACGTGGTGGCCACAAGAGTGCACCGCACCCGTACTAGGGTCTGCGTTTGGGTGATTTGGGCAAATAATACTATCTAGTTCTGCCAAAATTAAAATGGTTGGGCCTTCTTTGCCAGTGTCTATAGTGGTGTAAAAACCAGTAATGTTTTCGGCAAAATTAAGTTCATAACCTAATTCTTTATATTTTTCTGCCAAATACTTGGTGGTTTTAAATTCCTTATAACCTGTTTCCGGGTTTTGCCAAATATAACTTTCGGCATCTAAAATAAGTTTTCTGTATTTTTCTACTGCCTTAATAATTTTTTCCATTTTACTCTCCATTAAGATTAGATTATGGCTTTGTGGAACACCTTTTTGCCTTTTTTAATTTTAACACCGTTTTTTAGGGCATCTTCTGTAATAACTTGGTCAAAAGACGCTACTTTTTCGCCGTCAACAGAAACACCACCTTGCATAATTAAACGTTTGCCTTCGCCTTTACTTGCAACCAAACCACAAAGCACCATTAAGTCTACAATTCCTATTTTGCCGTCTACTAAACTTGTTTTATCTATTGTAGTGGTTGGCATATTGGAATCGTCGCCTTCGCCACTAAATAACGCTTTTGCCGAAGCCTTTGCCTTTTCGGCTTCTTCTTTGCCGTGAACTAAACTCGTTAGTTCGTAGGCAAGAACTTCTTTCTTTTCGTTAATTCTGCTATCTTCCCACTTTTCCATTTCTGCAATTTCTTCTAGGGTTAAGAAAGTTAGCATTTTAATACACTTCATAACGTCGGCATCATCAACGTTTCTCCAATATTGGTAGAATTCAAACGGAGTAGTTTTATTAGGGTCTAGCCAAACAGCGCCACGTGCCGTTTTACCCATTTTCTTACCTTCGCTGTTAAGTAAAAGGGTTATCGTCATAGCATATGCGTCGTCGCCCGTTTTCTTTCTAATAAGTTCGGTGCCACCAAGCATATTGCTCCATTGGTCGTCGCCACCGAATTGCATATTGCAACCATAATTTTCATGCAAATACAAGAAGTCGTAAGATTGCATTATCATATAGTTAAATTCTAAGAAAGATAGGCCTTTTTCCATTCTTTGTTTATAACATTCTGCACGTAGCATATTGTTTACTGAAAAACAAGCGCCAACTTCCCTAAGTAGTTCTACGTAGTTTAGTTTAAGTAGCCAGTCGGCATTATTAACCATAACGGCTTTATCTTCGCCAAATTCTATAAATTTTTCCATTTGCTTTTTAAAGCATTGACAGTTATGGTCTATAATTTCTTTGGTCATCATAGAACGCATGTCAGTTCTGCCAGAAGGGTCGCCAACGTGAGCCGTACCACCACCAATTAAAACAACGGGTTTGTTGCCTGCAAGTTGTAGCCTACGCATTAAACATAACGCCATAAAGTGCCCAACGTGAAGTGAATCTGCAGTAGGGTCAAAACCAATGTAGAATTTTGCTCCACCATTATTAATTAAATTTTTAATTTCTTCTTCGTCGGTAACTTGTGCAATAAGCCCACGGCTTACTAATTCTTCGTAAATTTGCATATTTACAGCCTGCCTTTTTTGTAATAATATAATATAATTTTATATTAATGTATATAAAAAGTCAAGCCTTTTGGCAACCATAAGCAGTTAAAAAAAGGGTTGACAATGCAAATTAATAGTGGTATAATCTCTTCACTATGAGTGAAATTAATGATAACGCACCTACATACACTAAAATAGAAATTGATGAAAAATCTAACGAACCTGTTTTAGTAGAAGTAAATGCTGAAAAAATTAATAACGACAACAAAATAGAAAGTTCTAACGCAAAAAAAAATAAAGAGCACCATATTAAGCCACCCCGCCATGCGGTTCAATTAAGCATGAAAACCGTTTTTAACATGGCAACCGATAAAACTATTTCAAAAAGGCAACGTATTTTTAAGGTTTCAATAACGCTTTTATTTATAGTTTTTGTTGTTGGCGTATTAATTTACACCGCTTATAACGATTTTGCGGGCAACAAAAACATGGTTACCTGGGAAGAAATTGTTGAAATTTTTACTAGCAGTTGGCAACACTTTATATTTGCCGTTTTAGCACTATTTATGTGTTTCTTTTCTAAGGGCCTAAAACTTTCAATATTATGCAAAAGTGCTACGGGTAAATTCCACTTTAAAACTTGTATGGAAACGGGTATAATTGGGCACTACTACAACACCGTAACACCTTTAGCAGTTGGCGGGCAACCTTTTGAAATTTTTCACCTTTCTAAACATGGTGTTACAGGTGGCACGGCAGCAACCCTACCAGTTGTTACCTATTTCTTTAACCAGTTAGCATTTGTTATTTTAACTATTGTTGCCTTAATATTTATGAAAGACAATAACTTTTTAATAACGCACGTAGGCTCAATAACGGGTAGCATTTTTACGGTTATGGCTATTATCGGCTTAGCGCTTTGTTTAATAGTTCCGGTTTTAATTTTAATATTCTGCATCCACCCAAAAATGGTTGCAGGCTTAGTTTCTTTAGTTATTAAAATAGGTAATAAACTACGTTTAATTAAAAAGCCAAAAGTTACTAAATATAAAATACTTAAAAACGTTATATATAACGCAAAGTCAATTAAAAAATTAAGTAAAAAACCTTTTATATTAATGCTTTCATTTTTAATTAGTTTACTTGAGCACGTTGCATTATGTTCTATAGCCTACTTTACGTTAAAGTTCTTTGGCTTAAAAATGGAAAATACTAGTTTTGCATTAGAATGGGTGCAAATACTTCAAATTTGTATTATTTTGAATGCAACTATATCGTTTATACCAACACCAGGTAACTCTGGCGCAGCAGATATTTCTTTCTACGAACTATTCTCTTCTGCTATTGCAGGTGGCTTAGCATTCCCTGCTATGATGACTTGGCGTATATTAGGTTTTTATAGTTTTATAATAATTGGTTTCTTGTTTACAACTGCAAAAACCCGTATAGATAAAAAGTTAAAAGCAAAAAATATACAACCGACGTAAAAATTGTAAACGTACGGTTAATATTAAAAAAAACAGTAAGCCTACTGCAGTTTAAAAACGGTGGGCTTTTATTTTTACTTTTATAATTATTTGTTATTGCAAAAACCAAGTAAATGTTATATAATATAGTATGCAATTTAGTTATTAAGCAAAAATGCTTAAAATTTAAGGGTTGCATTAAGGGGTTTTATGAAAAACGTTTTAATTACGGGCGGTGCCGGTGGCATTGGGCAAGGCATTGTAGAAAAGTTTATTAAAGAAGGTTATTTTGTTTACGTTTTAGATAAAGATGAAAATGCACTTAACCAACTTTCTAGTAAATACGAAGGTAAATGTAGTTGCCACAAAGTAGACGTTAGCGACGCTAATTGTGTTAACTACTTTATAACTTCTCTCCCACAAGGCACAGTATTTAACTACGTAATAACTTTGGCTGGAAGAGCTGTTGAAACAGAGTGGTTGCCATTTGAACAACAAAACTTTTTAGACGTTGAAAAATCTATTAAAGTTAACCTTTTGGGTCATATAAACGTTATTATGGGTTGTTTGCCACTACTTAAAAAAGCAAGTGAAGATAAGGCTATTGTAATGGTTTCTTCTATTAATGCACAACAAGGCTTTGGTTTGCCTGCATATAGCGCTTCAAAGAGTGGGCTTTACGGCTTTATGAACGGCACCATGACAGAGTTTGGCAAAATGGGCATTAGAATTAACACCGTATCACCTGGCACGGTGCTTACTGAAGCAACCCAAAAAGAGCCTAAAAACTTTAAGGAATTGTTATCTAATAGCGCACTTAACAAGTTTGCAACTATTAAAAACGTTGCAGACGTTACTTTTGCACTTTGCGAAACGTTTGATGCAATTACTGGCGAAGATATAGTTGTAGACTGCGGTCAAAGCAAAATTCGCTAAACCCACTAAAAACGTACTTTAAGGAAGAAAAAATATGCTTTGGGAAGTTGTTTGGGACCTATTACTTTTAATAGTTCCTATAATCATTGGTTTTTTATTTAACGTTTTAAGAAACTATTTAAAGAAAAAATCTATAAACGACTTGTTGCGTTTTGAAAACGAAAAAGATGAAACGCCAGATATTAACTGCTTTACGGCAAACCCCGGTATAAGAGATACGGGCGAACTTGTAGAATTAGGCTACGTTTTTGAATATATGGCTATAGGTGAAATTAAAAGCGAGTTTTACGAAATTTTACCAAACGGCACGAATATTAACGTTAGTATGGCAAACTTGCAGTTTGAAAAAATTTCGCCTACCCTACTAAAAAACAACTTGTTAGTAATAGGCGGGCCTTTCCATAACGCCGTTACAAGAGATTTGTTTAGTAAAATAGAAAATCTTCCTTTTCATTTTGAAGAAGACGCAAGTTTAGTTTATACGTACGAAAACGGGGTTACCGATAAATACACCCCAAGTTTATACGACCCAAATAATAATAAAGACAAAAACTCTTTTTACGATAACGATTACGCCCTAATCTTAAACGTAAAAAGCCCTTACGCAAAAGGTAAACGTTTAATTTTAATTGCTGGTTGTAGGTCTGTTGGGTGCTACGGCGCAGCCATTTATTTAACCGAACATCTTTACGAAATTAAAAAACAAATTAAAAGCGATGAATACGCTTTGGTTATAACCTGTAACGGCGAGAAAGAAAACCTTATAGGAAAACCAAAACTTTGCCACGTTTACCCATTAGAAATTAAATATAAAAACAAATAATAAACACTAAAAAAAGAGCAAGTTTAAACTTGCTCTTTTAATTTTTTATTTTTTTGTTTTTAATTAGTTTTGGTCTGGTTCTAAACTCATTGCTTCTTCAGCCATTTCTTCTTCATCTAAAACACGGCAGAATTCTTCAAATACTTCGTCTAATAACTTTTCATCTTCAATAGGCAATAGTTCTGCAGTTTCTTCATCGTCGCCAGAAAGTTCAAAAATAACTAAATCGTCTTCAGCAATGCCTTCAATTTCTTCTGCTGGTTCAAAAGCAGAATAACTTTTGCCTTTATATTCTATTGTGCCAACAAAATAGAATTTTAATTTCTTTCCATCGTCTGTTGTAAGTTCAACGATTTCGTCTTCACAACAGCAATCTTCACAATCGCAATCTTCTTCGTGGCAGTGGCATTCTTCTTCACAATCACATAATTTCTTTTCTTTTTCGCTCATAATATTACTCCTTAAATTAAGTTATTTATTTTTATTTTTTAGTCTACGTGACAAAAAGTAACTGATTAGCAACCTTGCGTTTTGGGTAGGAAAACACAAAAAGAACGAGTGTTCTTGTAAGGGCGCATACCCTTTGTGGTCTGTAACCGCACAAAACACGAAGTAATTTGCAATGTTTTTCAGCCAAAAATCAGTTAGTTTTTGGAGCGGAGACTTTTATTATATTCATTAAGAAAGCCTTCTAAAATAGATGTAGCGGCAAGGCTATCTACGTAAAGTTTAGTTTCCTTAATGGTTTTACCTTGTTGTTTTAGGGTTTCTTCGGCTTCTACCGAAGTGCACCTTTCATCTACCGAAAAAACGGTGTAGCCAAGTTCTATTAACTTATCTATAAAAAACTTTGCCCTTTTGGTTTGAATACTTTCCGTTCCATCAAAATTAACGGGCAAGCCACAAACGATAGCAGTAATGCTTTTTTCTTTAACGTATTGGCTAACTTTCGCTAAATCGGTTTTTAAGTTTTTTCTGTAATACGTTTCAACGGGTAAAGCATACTTATTAAACGGGTCGGAAACGGCAACGCCAATTCGCTTTTCCCCTAAATCTAAACACAAAAATCTATCCACCTTTATATTATACCACTTTTAACTTTTTTTTACAATATAAAAAGGCAAGTTTTTTTAACCTGCCTTTTAATTTTCTTCATTAAATAGTTCTGCCATTAATTCTTCTTTAACTTTTTCTAACACAATATTTATAATTTTTGCAACTTTAACTTTATATTCTTTTTTTGCATTAATTTCCGCTTCGTTTATTAAGTTCCTTTCTACAATCGTTTTAATTCTTGGTCTGCCCCTTTTGGCAACGTATGGTTTTACAAGCCCACTTTGCACGTTAATAATTGCATCTACTAGCTCTGCTTTAACTAAAGCGGTAGGGGCTTTAACTCCAATATCTTTACCTATACGGCGAAGTTCATAAATAGAAAAAGTTAACAATTCTTTTTTTGTAAATTCCATAATTTTTGTTTCCTTTTGTAATAAAAAAAGCGCCAACCGAAGTTAGCGCTAAAAACGCAAACTCCGTTGTCGCCAAACAAAATCAAAAAAAATGACTAAGCATAATTCCCAATTTGGAGTTTGCTGTTTTTTACAAAACTCTATATTAGGAATTATGAAAAAATAATAGAAAAAATATTCTACCACTTAGTATTTTTTAAATTTTAATTGATTTTGGTTGGCAATACTTAGTATAACACAACTATAAATTTTTTACAATATAAAAAGGCAAGTTTTTTAACTTACCTTTTTAATTTTGTTAATATTAATTTTTCTTTTCGTTTGCTTTGGTTAATTCGTTTGCCTTTTGAATAACTTGTTGTTGACCATCTTTAACCATTTGCCTTGCCTTAACCGAATTAGTTGCTAAAAGTGCACCACCAACCATACCAAGCAATATACCTACTAAAAATTTATCGTTCATAATTCCCCCTTTTCGTTAGTATGCTCGCATTTACAAAATATATACTTTAATAAAACAAAAAACGCTTGAAAAACTTTCAAGCGTTTTTATTATTCCTAAATTACAGCACTCATCATAGCAACTCTCATATCCAAGAACTCTGCATCTCCAATATATTCTTCTTCCAACAGTTTCTTAAATTGTTTAATTACGTCTATAGAAATTTTTTCTGCTTCAATAACGTCTTTTGCTATGCTCTTTTTTGTTATACAACTAAATGTTGTTTCTACAATATTTTTATAATACTTTAATATTTTTGCTTTTTTGTCCATATAATCCATAGAACTAATTATTCCATCTTTTAAAAGACCTTTATAGGTAATTAAAAGTTCTAAAACACTATTTAAACTTTCTTTTAATTCTTCTAGATTATACGTTTTTTCTTTTTTTACCGGTTGAACTTCTTCACTTGCTTTCGCCGTATAAGAATTTTCAGTTTTTATTAATTTATTGCAAAGAATATATGCCGTTAAAAATACTGCTTGTAGAATTAGTGGAACAAAAACAGCTGTTTTAAGATTAATTGTACCCACATAACTCATATCTTCATATAAATAAAAGTTTGGTGCAATTAAATTTATTACAATTATGGTAATAGCAAAAACTGCAGTTAAAATTACGTTGGTTATAAATAAACCCATCATTGAGTTTTCTTTTTTTCTTATAGATTTAATTATATGTAATATATAGAAAATTAAATAAATTACAAAATAAGCAAGAATAATATAAGCTAATATTCCATAAACTATTTCTATTGTAGTTACGTATTCTTCTATAAAAAACCCTGCTAGTAACGTATAAATAACCAAAGGAAGTTCAAAACCTAAAACATCAAAGCCATTGAACGATAAAGATGTATCTACACCCGAAACACTCATGCCAATCAACTTAAAGCATAGTGTTAATAACGTCATTATAACTGACAACCCTAAAATTACCCATAAAACTATTTTTTTCACGTTTACTTTGTTCATAGTACACTCCTTAAATGAATTTATTTTATTATAACAAGAACTAAAGTTCTAAGTCAAGCAATTTTAGAACAATAGTTCTATACTTTAATTATGGAAACAAAAATAACCTTTAAAGAAAATTTAAAAGAACTACTTATAAATAGTAATTTATCACAAGCAAAACTTGCCAAAGAAATAGATGTATCTCAAAGGGCTGTTTCAAAATGGTTAATTGGTCAGGCTGAACCAACGGCAACCAATATATATAAGCTTGCCCTTTTCTTTGACGTTTCGTCAGATTTTTTACTTGGATTAAAATATGAATAAATTTAAAACAAAAAACGCTTGAAAAACTTTCAAGCGTTTTTAATTTAGAACGATTATCAAATAAAATTATGCGTTCTTTTTTGCTAAATAATCTTCAATAGCCTTTTTAATTGCTTCTTCGGCTAAAACAGAGCAGTGTATTTTTTGTGCTGGCAAACCACCTAAAACTTCTATAACTTGCTTGTTGGTTACCTTTAAGGCTTCTTCTATAGTCATACCCTTAATCATATCGGTTGCAGTAGAACTAGTTGCAATAGCAGCGGCACAACCAAAGGTTTTAAACTTTGCATCTACTATAATATCGTTTTCAATTTTTAGGGTAATTTGCATAATGTCGCCACACTTTTCGTTACCAACCGTGCCACAACCATCTGCATTTTCTATTTCGCCTACGTTTTTAGGGTTACTAAAAGCGTTCATTATTTTTTCGTTATACATTTTTAATTTCTCCTTGTACTTCTTTGAATAGTGGAGACATTTTTCTTAATCTTTCCACTGCTTTTTTAATTTCTTCTACTGCGTAATCAACTTCTTCCATAGTGTTATGTTTACCAAAAGTAAACCTAATAGAGCCGTGTGCCAAACCTTCTGGAAGCCCCAAACTTAATAGCACGTGCGAAGGTTCTAACGAGCCAGATGAACAAGCCGAGCCAGATGAAACGGCTATGCCTGCTAAATCTAAACTAAATAAAATTGATTCGCCTTCTATAAACCTAAACGAAAAGTCTGCGTTGGCAGGTAGCCTTTTGGTTAAGTCGCTTGGCCCGTTAAGTTTTACGAAAGGAACTTCTTGTAAAACTCTGTTTATAAACCTATCTCTTAAAGAAGAAACGTATTTAAAGTTTTGTTCTCTCTCTTCGTTAGCAATTCTTAGCGCTTCTGCAAACCCTACGGTAGCAGGAACGTTAGTAGTGCCACCCCTTTTAGTTCTTTCTTGGTGACCACCAAAAACTAGATTGGTAATTTTTACCCCGTTTTTAACGTATAAAGCGCCAATTCCTTTAGGGCCGTAAATTTTATGCGAACTCATGCTCATTAAGTCTACACCAAGTTCTTTAACGTCAATATCTAATACCCCTAGCGCTTGAACTGCGTCTGTAAAACAATATGCGCCGTTTTCGTGGGCAATTTTTGCTATTTCTTTAATAGGTTCAATAGTTCCTACTTCGTTATTTGCTAACATACAGCAAACTAAAACCGTATCTTTTCTAATAATGATTTTTAGGTGTTCTAAATCTATAAAACCATCGGCATCAACCTTCATAAAGTCGTATTCATAGCCTTCTTTTTGCAAATCTTTTGCAGTAGAAAGCATTGCTGCGTGTTCTATTGGGCTAATTATAAAATGTTTGCCTTTCTTTTCGTTGGCTTTTAATATGCCCCTTAAAGCCCAGTTATCTGCTTCCGTTCCACCAGAAGTAAAATATACTTCGTTTGGTTTTGCGCCTATTATTTTTGCAATAGTATCTCTTGCGTTGTCTACTGCCTTAACTGCTTCTCTACCATAGGCGTGTTGAGAGTTTGCGTTTCCGTAAACTTCCGTAAAATAAGGTAGCATTTTTTCTAATGCTTCTTTGCATAATGGAGTTGTAGCAGCGTGGTCAAAATAAATTTGTTTTTCCATAAATTCCCTTTTATTTTTGTATTACGTTTCCGTCAATAACCTGTTGTAAGGTTATACTATCTAATAAATCGTTAATTCCGTCGTAAAGTTTTTGCCAAACTGCTTGAGATGGGCAACATTTACATTTTTTGTTGCTTTTAACACACTCTATAATTTCCATATCGTCTTCAAGTGCCCTAACTATTTCGCCAACGGTTATGTCTTTAGGCTCTCTTTTTAAAAAGTAGCCACCGTTTGCCCCACGGCTAGCCTCTACTATGTTTCTAGAAGTTAAGGTGCGCATAATTTTTTCTATGTATTTACTAGAAACGCCTATTTTGCTTTCTAACGTGGTGGCAGAAACCAAGTTTTCTTTGTGGTTTAAGCCTAAAATATGGCACGCCATTAACCCGTAGTGTGTTTTAGAAGAAAGTTTCAATTTTACTCGCCTTTCCTTTTATTTTTTAATTGCAACCAATTTAGTTGCATTTATATTATATCTATATTATACACCCTTGTCAATTAAATTAAACGGGGTTTATTTAAAATAATAAAGATGCAACGAAAATTTTCGTTGCATCTAATAAAACTAATTATCTATATCTTTAATTTCTTGTAATACTTCTTTAATGTGTTTTAACGCTTTGTCTAGTTGTTCTTCGGTGTGGGTTGCAGTATAACTTGTTCTTAGTAGACTTTGCCCAACGGGAACTGCAGGCGAAACAACAGGGTTAACGTAAACGCCACGTTCAAATAGTTTTTGGCAAGCGATAAACGTTCTATTGTTTTGGTAAGTATATATAGGAATAATTGGCGTTGGGTCTATGTTAATAATATCTATACCTTCCCTAATTAAGCCGTTACACATATAATCACGCACTTTTCTAAGGTTTTTAACACGTTCTGGCTCTCTAATTAAAATTTCTAAAGCCTTTCTTGCGCACGCAACTGATGCAGGAGTAATACTTGCACTAAAAATAAATGGGCGAGAAACGTGCCTAATATATTCGCAAACTTCTTTAGTAGATGCCAAGTATCCACCTAAACTTGCTAAAGATTTAGAAAAAGTACCCATATAAATATCTACTTCGTTTTCTAAGCCAAAGTATTCTGCCGTGCCACGGCCGTGTTCACCTAAAACACCTAAAGAGTGAGCATCGTCTACCATAACTCTTGCGCCGTATTTTTTAGCAAGTTTAACTATTTCTGGCAACTTACAAATATCGCCACCCATACTAAACACGCCGTCGGTAACAATTAAAATACCACTTTTGGTTGTATCTATGGTTTTTAGTTGCCTTTCTAAGTCTTCCATATCAGAGTGGTTATAGCGTAGCATTTTTGCAAAACTTAACCTACACCCGTCATATATACTTGCGTGGTTTTCTTTATCGCATAAAATATAATCCGTTCTGCCGGCAATAGCGCTTATTATTGCAAGGTTACTTTGAAAGCCTGTTGAAAAAGTTACAACGTCTTCTTTACATAAAAATTTTGCAAGTTCTTGTTCTAATTCAACGTGGCTAGTTAAAGTTCCGTTTAAGAACCTACTGCCAGAACACCCAGAGCCAAATTGTTCTAACGCTTTAATACCTGCTTCTATAACTTCTGGGTGAGAAGTTAGCCCTAAATAGTTATTAGAGCCTATCATTATAATATCTTTACCTTCCATTACTACTTCTGGCGCTTGTTTAGAGTTAAGTTGGTGAAAATATGGGTAAATACCTAATTCTTTTGCGTTTTTAACGTTTTCTAAAGTTCCACATTTTTTGAATAAATCCATAACGTTATCTCCTTTTTAACTAAAAAAGATAATAACATTATACCACATTTTTTCGGTTTTGCAAACGATTTTTATACACCTTTCGCTTTACTAAAAAACACGGTTAACTTAACACCTTTTTGCTTGTTTCATTAAGCATAAAAAGCGGTAGTTTGCTTCTACTTTCCGTGCCGTAAAGAAATGCGTTTAATTTGCTGTTTTCTAGTTCTAAAACGGCAATTCTTTCTTTTAAATATTTATTTTCTTTTTGTAGTTTAACAGAAATTCTTTCAACAAGCCCATCTATTTCAGCCTTAAGTTTTTCTAACCCCCCGTCTTTAACAATCTTTTTAGGCAAGCCAAAAGTTGGCGTGTTTGGGCTAGAAAGTTTAATTTCTTTTAAAACTTCTTCTACTAATGCTTTATTTAATAGTAAGTTTCTATATTTGTTTTGGTAGCGAAGAGCAAGTTTAACGTTATTATTTGCTAGTTGGTAAACGGCACGTCTTACCGAAAGTCCTTGCCCTTTTAATATTAAAATTTGCTTTACTAACTCTTTTTCTTCTTCTTTAGAAAATGCAATTATTTTGCTTACCGAAAGGGCGTTACCATTTAAATATTTGTTTTGCAAACTTTCGTCTTCTTTAGTGGTTTTTGCAAGTGCATAATACATATTTCTAATAGTTCCTTTGCTCTTTCCCACCTTTTTTGCATAAACGGAAAATGCCGTAGTCATACTCCCCTTGTGTGTTTTTAAAAAGTTTATAAAACCTAAAATATCTTTTTCTTTGTATCCGTAAAGTTTTTTCATAAAACGTCTCCTTTATTATTAAATTTATTGGTGTTATTGACATAACAAAAAAATTTTATACATAAAAATTATTGTATGTATATATATTTTTCTAGCGAATACCCTTGCGCCGTAAAACTAAACGGAGTGTTTTTGGGGGTTTTAGGCAACACAACCAAGGGTTGCAATATAAATATTAACGAAAACGTTTACGTGGAATTTTGTGGGGCAGACGGCAAAGAAAAAACCCTTTCTTTTATTCTAAATGAAAACTTTTTTTCTAGTATCCCCCCTAATTTAATTGTTACCGACCTTAATGGTGGCTATTTACTTCATGCAGTTAAAAGTTATTTAGAAGAAGATTTTTCCGTTTTAGCACAAGAAAAATATGCCGATTTAATTGCCACGGTTTTTATAGACAAAGGTTATAAAATTTCTTTAGAAACCCCTTGCGACTTTTATGCCGAGCAACTAAAATTTAGTTTTAACACGGCTAATTTTAATAGGTTTACTTTGGGTGGATATAATTTTTTAACCTGCCAACTTATTGGCGAAAAAACTTTTCTTTTAGTGTTTAAGATTAATGAAAAAATAGAAAAGGTTTTTTGTGGCGAAATAGAAAGTTTCAGTTTTCTTAACGGGTTAACAACTATTACTAAATTAAAAGACATTGCAAAACATAAAATTACTAGTTGTTGGGATTTTAACGGCAAAGAATTAATTGAAAAAGAAACTAAAATAGAAGTTAGCCCTAATTTTATGGTAGAAAACTTAAAAGAAGAAATTATTCCCTACGCTTTTTTAGAAGCCTTGCTTTGCAACGACAATTTAGCCCCTTACCTAACGGAAAGTATGCTAGAAAAAAAGCAAATGTTAAGTGGGTATTTAGGAGATTTTATTGGCATTATGCCCCCACCACCTTTTAGAAATATTAACGAAATAGGGCTAATTTATAGAAAAAAAGAAAAT
>JAZOOP010000060.1:0-1706 GCA_045655065.1 Christensenellaceae bacterium | reverse complement strand
GGGCTCCCCTGCTAAGGGAGTAGTACGTGAATAACGTAGCGCGGGTTCAAATCCCGCCTTTTCCGCCAAAAATCGCTTAAAATGTGGCAATAACCACAATTTAGGCGGTTTTTTTATGCCTTTTTGTTTTTTTTGAAAATTTTTGGGGAAGAATTTGGGGAATTTTTAGTAGTCTATTTTGCTTGCTTGTTCTTGTTGGTATAAATTTCGTATTCGTTTAAGAAATATTTTTTTAACGCTATCTTCCCAAAGTGGCGTATATTCTTGAAAACCTAAAACGTTGTTAGATTGAAAAGTTAACAATTTTTTCAAAAAATTCATAAAATATTAAGCGGTTAATTTTTTATTAGGAGAATTTTATGAACCCATTTAACGAAAAACCTATTTCTATTTTAAGCAGTTTTCAAAATTGGAAACAACTATACCCAAAGCCCTATGATAAATACGAAGTAAACCCTTATACTAAAGCCCGAATTATACTTATGAACGGCACGGAGTTTGAAGCCAACTGGTTTTCTCATCAATTTGCAAGGCATATAACTAATAACGACCTAAGGCGTGAATTAAGCGTTACTAGGTCAATAGAAAAACAACAGCAACTTAAAATTTCGCTATTAAAACCTTGTAACGAGAGTGCGCTTGAACACACTATTTCGTACGAGCAGTTAGCCGTTGACTTAACTGCTGAACTTGCTAAAAGAGAGTGCGATTGCTACGTTAAAAAAGCATTAGATTTTGCTCTTTTAGAAGACTTTGACCATCTTTACCGATACGCTAATCTTCTAAACATGGAACAAGGCATACTTGCAGAAAACTTGGTTGGAAGATATACTGAAATTATGCCTGGAAGACCTACTATTTCTCATCATAGATTTAGTAAAGACAACGTAAAACGCAACATAAATTCAAAAACTGCAAGCAAGCAAACGGTTTTATCTACCATGATAATAACTGCAGCCGAACAGCAAACAATGAACTATTATATGAACATTACTAACCTTGCTAATAACGAATTATCTAGAAAGTTATACCAAGAAATTGCGCTCGTTGAAGAAGAACACGTAACTCAATACGAATCTTTAATGGATTCCAGCGCAAGTTGGCTTGAAATGCTACTTTGGCACGAGTATTGCGAGTGCTATTTATATTGGTCTTGCTACGTTACCGAAACAAACCCTTACGTTAAAGCGCTTTGGGAAGAAAACCTTGATATTGAAATTGGGCATTTACATAAGGCTGCGGAACTTCTTAAAAAATATGAAAATAAAGAGTGGCAAGAAGTTATTCCAGACGGAACTTTCCCAGAGCCTATTTGCTTACACGAAAATATAGATTACGTAAGAAATATTTTAGAAACTACCGTTCAATTTACGGGATTATTAGAAGATTACGTAAACGTAAACGAACTTTCTTTAGACGCCAATTTCTTCCAATACCAAAAAATTATAAATCCTACTACGGAAATTGTTCCTTCGCACATTGTTATAGACACTCACATTAGAAACCAAGGCAAAGATTACCGTTTTGAAGTTGCCCCTAACCCAATAAAAGAACTACGTTCTAGAACGGTTGACAACACTTCGGTAGGCAGAAAAAAAGACGAAGCAACTAGCACGGACTTTTTCTGTAATTTGTGTAAAGATTAATAAAAAAACATTAAAAGGCTCTTTTTTATAAAGAGCCTTTTTGCATGTAGATTTTTCATT
>JAZOOP010000059.1:0-3130 GCA_045655065.1 Christensenellaceae bacterium | reverse complement strand
TAAGGCATAATTTATTTTGTAGTGGAGGGTGTAATGGACTATCACACAAAAAGCATAACTGAAACACTTAACATTTTTAACCTAAATGCTGAAAAGGGATTAAACGAAAGGCAAATACTTGAAAGTAAAGAAAAGTTTGGTAAAAACGTGCTAAGTAAAAGAAAAAACAAGAATTTTTTTCAAAAAGTTCTTTCTGCTTTGCTAGAGCCAATGCTAATTATATTATTGTTTGGTTTTTTTATTACTTTAGGAATTAATATTGGTAAATACTTAAAAACGGGTAGTGCCGATTTTTTAGAATGCTTTGGAATTTTAGGGGCTGTAATACTTTCTGTATCTATTACCTTAATTATGGAAGGCAGTTCAGAAAAAGCCTTTAACGCATTAAATAATATTTACGATAAATTAAGCGTAAAAGTTTTAAGAAACGGCATAATTTCTTTAATTCCTATGCAAGAGGTTGTAGTTGGCGATTTAATTTATTTAGATATAGGCGACAAAATTATTGCAGATGGTAGAATTATAGAAAGCAATTCCTTGCAAATAGATGAATCTGCATTAACGGGCGAAAGTAATAGTGTTAAAAAACAACATAACGTTTCGCTTAATAAAAACGTACCTTTAGCAGAAAAAGTTAATATGGTTTTTTCGGGAACTTTTGTAACTGAAGGACAAGGTGTTATGGTTGTAACTGCAATAGGAGATAACACCGAAATAGGTAAAATAGCAAAACAACTTTCTGCAGAAAAAGACCTTTCTTCTCCGTTACAACAAAAACTATCTAAACTTGGTAAAACAATTACAATAATTGGTGTAATTTCTGCAGTTTTAGTGTTTATTATGTCTTTAATTAGGCTAATTTTAACAAATAATTTTCATTTTAATTTCGTACAAGAATTATTTATTAATTGTATAGTGCTAGTTATAGCAGCAGTCCCAGAAGGTTTGCCTACTATTGTTGCAATTTCGCTAGCACTTAATATGATAAAACTTGCAAAGGAAAACGCACTAATAAAGAAAATGATTGCAACTGAAACTACAGGTGCAGTTAGCATAATTTGTTCAGATAAAACAGGAACGTTAACCTTAAATAAAATGACGGTAAACCGTGTTTGCAAGGGAGAATTTTGTAGTAAAATTAAAAATAATTTAGGCGAAGAATTAGTGCAAAATTTCATACTAAATTCAACTGCAAATTTACTAAAAAGGAACAATAAAATTACTTTTAACGGAAGTAGCACCGAAACTGCATTGTTAGAATATTTACTTAACAACGAGCCGAAAATTAACTATTTTAAATATAAAAACGACTATAAAATTATAGATAGAATACCATTTAACAGTAATAATAAATTTATGCTAACAATAATAGAAACAAATGGTATAAAAAGAACGTTAATAAAAGGTGCTCCCGAAAAAATATTAGAATTTTGCAACCTTTCTTACCATAAAAAAGAAAGAATATTAAGCACTATGGCAGAGTTCCAAAATAATGCAAATAGGGTGCTTGCTTTTTGCCATAAAGATGGTGAAAATAGTTTTGTTTTTGATGGTTTCGTTGCAATTTCAGATGCAATTAGAAGTGAAGTTTTTACTGCCATAGAAGAGTGTAAAAATGCAGGAATAAAGGTTAAGGTTTTAACGGGAGATAATAAACTTACTGCTTTTGCTATAGCAAAACAATTAAATATAGCCGAAAATTTTTTTGAAGTTGTTGAGGCAAAGGAAATAGAAAGTTTAAGCGATATAGAATTAAAGAAAATTTTACCAAAAATAAAAGTAATTGCACGAAGTACACCTATATTAAAGTTAAGAATTGTAAAGTTGTTAAAAGAATTAGGTGAAGTTGTTGCCGTAACCGGCGATGGCATTAACGATGCCCCTGCAATTAAGCATGCCGACGTTGGTATTTCTATGGGCATAACGGGTAGCGAAATTACTAAAGAAGCATCTGACATAGTGCTTTTAGACGATAGTTTTTCTACAATAGTTAAGGCAATAGCCTTTGGAAGAAACGTTTATAAAAATTTGCAAAGGTTTATTTTATTTCAACTTTCCGTTAATCTTTCTGCTTTGATTTTTATAATGGTTATAACGATTTTAGGGCTTGAAACTCCGTTTAATACGTTTCAACTATTATGGATAAACGTAATTATGGACGGCCCACCTGCATTAACTTTAGGTCTAGAAAAAAGCAATAATTCGCTATTAAAAAATAAACCTATAAAACGAGACAATAGTATTGTAAGTGCAAAAATGTTGTTTAGAATAATTTTTAATGCAATTTTTATAAGTATAACCTTAATTTTGCAGTATTTTTATAATATTTTAGGTGTAAAAACCGAAGAGCAAACCACAACAATTTTTACTCTTTTTATAGTTTTTCAACTTTTTAATGCTTTTAACAGCAGAGAACTTGGTGCAGTTAGTATTTTTAAGGGCATAGGTAGAAACAAAGTAATGCTAATAACTTTTGCGTTTACTTTTTTACTGCAAGTTATTATAACTCAGTTCGGGTATGGTGTATTTAACGTGCAACCGCTTTGTTTTGTAAGTTGGATAAAAATATTACTTTGTGGGTTTAGCATTGTGCTTGTTTCTGAACTTTTTAAGTTAGTTTATAGAACAAAAAACAGAAATAAAGATTTTTAACTTTTTTATAATAAAAAAAATTTGGGAGCATAAACTAAGGTATATGGCAACAATAACAGTTAGCGAAAGCCAACAAAATTTTAATAATCTATTTTATTTACAAAACTCTTTAGCGCAATTGTTTTGCAGGGAAGATTGTTCTTCTAGACAACAAACATTAGGCGATAGAACTCAATTAATTGTAAGTTTTCCAGACTGCTACGAAGAAATTATTTCAACGGAAATAATAGATATAATTTCCGAAATTATAGCAATAAATTACAAATATAAGTTTTTTAAAAACAAAGTAAGAGTGGCAGGTTTATCTTCGCTAGAGAAAGAAATTTTATTAACTAGCCTTATTGCTGCCGATTTGTTTGAAGATAAGCGCTACGCATTTGAAAGGTTTAAAGGGCAAAAAGAAATAAGTCGGATCGTAGCCATGTCGTTCTGTGAGCCAAGGAGTTGAACTGGTGTATTGTCTTCCTAAGACCGCTTG
>JAZOOP010000058.1:0-16703 GCA_045655065.1 Christensenellaceae bacterium | reverse complement strand
CTTTGTGTTATTCCCCAGATATAGGCAGGTTGCTCGCGCGTTACTCACCCGTCCGCCGCTAAAGTTCTTGGAGCAAGCTCCTCAAACTTCCGCTCGACTTGCATGTATTAAGCACACCGCCAGCGTTCGTCCTGAGCCAGAATCAAACTCTTGAGTTTAATATTTCAAAGCCAGATAATTTCTTATCTAACTGCTCTGACGATTTTCGCTTTTGTTTTAGCGTTAATGTTTTTTGTCATTTAATGACTGTTTTAAAGTACATATTTCATACTTCAAAGAATTTTGACAGAAACTTTCAAAATAACTATTATTTCGTCTTATTTCCTTCTATTCAATTTTTAAACAACCTCCGTCAACAACGGTTGACGATGCCCTCGCTTAACGCGACAGCCTACATATAATAACATATGCATTTCCCTAAGTCAAGCAATTTTCATAGGTTTTTTAAAGTTTTTTTAAGATTTTTTATACTTTTTTCAAAACTTTTTTTCAGCCACAACCTATTGTGGTTTTAGGCTATATTACCCACGATATTTTGATTTAGGTACATTATAAATCGTTTGAAATTACCTAACGATTTTTAATGTAGGCCCGTTTTTTATGAGAGTAATTGTGATTATATATGAATTTTTTAATATTGTCAAACGTTTTTTAAATGTTTTTTAAACTTTTTTTTAACTTTTTCCTTTTTGCTCCTATTAAGGGCGTAATGTCTTTTAACTATTTATTACGACCACCTTTTTAAGAGTTTATGTAAATTGACTTTTTTAGTTTTTTATAAACATTATATAATATATATAATAACAACCCTTCTATTTTTGCTTACACAAAAATTTTTAAGCCGTAAAATAAATATTCTACGTTGTTTGTTTCTTTTAGTTTTTCTTCGGTAGTGTTATATTTTTTTGCTACGCTTTTTAAGGTATCTAACGGCATAACGGAATAAAGTTTTTCTTTATGTTTTTCTATAACTACAACGTCACCATCTTCTATTTCTTTTTTTAAATTGTTTAATTTTATAAACACCCCTATTGGAAGATTAAATTTGTTACATAATGAATTAATTGTATCTTCATTGTTTACTCTATAAAAAAATTTTTCCATAATTAGCCCCCTAATTAGATATATTAATTCTTTTATGCGAATAGAATTTATAAAGGTTAATATTACGGGGGGATATTAGTTTTACTTTGAAAAACTTTTTTAAGACTGTGGCAATAGTGACCATTTTTTCGGTTAGCGAAAAATTTTTAGGGTTTATTTATAGAATATATCTTTCAAGGACGATAGGCTCGGAAGGGATGGGGCTTTACCAGGTTGCCCTTTCTGTTTTTGCGCTGTTATTTACCATATGTTGTTCGGGCACGCCTATAACCGTTTCTAGATTAATGACCAAGCACAAAGCAGAGAATAATAATAAAAGAGTTTTTGGGGTAATTTCTTCAGGGCTATTTATAACTCTTGTAACTGCCCTGCCAATTTTTTTAATATTTATACTTTTTAACAAACCACTTTCTTTTATTTTTGCAGATGCAAGATGCCAAAATATATTTTTAGTGGTTGTGCCTGGTTTAATTTTTACTTCACTTTACGCAGTTCTTCGTGGAGTATTTTGGGGCAATAAAGATTTTTTATCTTATAGCATTATTGAACTTTTAGAAGAAGTTTGCATGATTGTTTGCGGTATTGTATTAATTTCTAATGCAACAAGTATTTACCAAGGTGCGTTTAGGGCGGGGCTAGCGGTAACAATTTCTTATATATTTTCTTTTACCCTTGCTGTTATAGTTTTCTTTGTAAGAAAAAACAAACTAACTAACCCTATAAAAGAATTAAAGCCTTTGCTTGCCTCTGCCACCCCAATAACCGCAATGAGAACGGCAAGTTCGCTAGCAAACTCGTTAGTTTCTGTAATTTTGCCGTTAAGGTTAATTTCTGCAGGGTATACACAATCGGAAGCAATGAATATGTTTGGCTCTGCTCTAGGACAGGCAATGCCTATTTTATACATACCAACAACCCTAATAGGCTCGTTTACCCTTGTGTTAGTGCCTGAACTTTCTGAAAACTTTTATAAGGGAAACTTTACTTCTTTAAGAAAAGACTTAGAAAAAGCACTAAAGTTCACTATTTTGGTTTCTTGCTTGTTTATTCCGCCCTTTTTGGTTTGCGGTAAAGAAATTGGCGTTTTAGTTTTTAACAATGCCGAAAGCGGAACTTACCTTTCTGCCTCTGCCGTATTAATGGTGCTAACTAGCGTTTCTAGTATAACTACTAGTATGTTAAATTCTATGGGGCTAGAAAATAAAACCCTTATTTATTATTTAATAAGCGGAGTGTTTATGCTCCTTAGTATTTGGTTTTTACCTTTTGTGTGCGGAATATATTCGCTTTTAGTTGGCTTTGCATTTATTTTTGGGTTAACTACCCTATTAAACCTAATTTTACTTTCTAAAACTTGCAAAGAACGCATAAGATACAAAAAGTTTTTTATTTATTCGGTTGCCTTTTTAATACCAAGCAGTGTTTTAGGGTTCTTATTAAAAAACATTTTACTTTCTTTTTTAGGTAGCCTATTAACCACACTTACTTGCCTAGTTGCCACCGTTATATTTAACCTTTTGTTTTATTTATGTTTTAACTTAATTTCTTTTAACGGATTTTTACAAAAATTAAAAGCCGTTACAAAAAGAAAAAGCACTTAAAATTTTAAGTGCTTTTTTGTTTTTTTATTTAACTACATAGAGAAGTTTTTAAAGTAGTTTTGAATTAAAATAATTGGTGTACCCTTATCTCCACTGCCACTAGTTAAGTCTGCTAAACTACCAAGTAAGTCGGTAATTTGCCTTGGGGTTGTGCCTTGGCTCTTCATATTATTAGTTAAATCTTTTTCTTTGTTTTTAATAACTTCTTTCATAGCCTTAATTGCTTCTTCGCCAGAAAGGTTTGCAAGTTCGTTATCTGCAACGTATTTTAACTTAATTTCGTTTGGTTTGCCTTCTAGTAGTTTAGTATAGCCTGGAGAACAAACAGGGTCTGCAAGTTCCCAAATACCACCAACAGGGTCTTTGAACGCGCCGTCGCCATAAACCATACATTCAATTCTTTTGCCCGTGCGCTTAAATAGTTCTTCGCTTAATTCATCTACGAACTTTTGGCAATCTCTTGGGAAAAGTTTAACACTTTCTTGCGTTGCAAGGTTACTACCTAAAACGCCATATTGTTCGTTATAGCCACTGCCGTCTATACTCTTATTTAAAATTTCGTGTAAACTAACAACTTTTTCTGCACCAGCCTTTAATAATGCGTTTTTAGTTCTAAAACGAGAGTGAATATCTGCATTAATAACGTACTTAGTATGTTTTAATATTTCGCAAGGGTTGTTTGCTAAAATAACTTTGCAGTTGCCACCCATTTTTTGGTAGTATTCTATGTAATCTACACCGGTAAAGGTGTGCCTTACGTCGCCAAACAATGCCTTAAATTCTTCTGCAGTAAATACGTCTGCATAAGGGTTAACGTTCTTTTCAATAAGTTGTTCTGGTGAAATAAAACTATTGCCAACTTCATCTGAAGGGTAAGCAAGTTGAATAACTAATTCTTTAACGCCTTCTGCAATACCTTTAAGTATCATAGAAAAACGGTTTCTTGAAAAAATTGGTAAAATTAAACCAACTGTTTCGTTGCCAAATTTTTCTTTAACGTCTTTTGCGATTTGTGCCGTTGTTGCATAGTTGCCTTGCGCCCTTGCTAAAACTGCTTCGGTAACGGCAACCACGTCTTTATCTTGTAAAGGGAAGCCGTGTTCTTTTGAAGCCCCTACAATACAATCTGCTGTAATTTTAACTAGGTCGTCGCCCTTCTTTATTATTGGGGCACGAATACCCCTTGAAATTGTTCCTTGATAATCCATATCGTTTACCTTCTATAACTTTTTAACATATATATTATAAGATATCCTGCTAATTTTTACAAACGTTTATTAAAAATTTTTTTGCTAATTAGTAAATTTTTTTCTTATATATTATATATAATGTTTATAAACCTAAAAAATAGCCTTTTCTATAACGCCACCACCAATACATTTTTCGCCGTCGTAAAACACTGCGAACTGCCCTTCGGTTATAGCTCTTTGTCTTTCCTTAAACAAAACTTCTATGTACTCTTCTTTAATATATACCGTACACTCTTGCTCTGGTTGCCTATACCTAAACTTGCCCGTGCAAGTAAAAATCTTTTCCTTTGGTGCAAAAGGAATAAAATTACATTCTTTCATTATTAACCCTTTGCTATAAAGTTTTTCTTCGCTACCATGAGAAACGTATAGAATATTTTTCTTTAAGTCTTTTTCAATTACAAACCATCTACTACCATCGTCGCCTTTTTGCCCACCGATGCCTAAGCCTTTACGTTGGCCTATGGTGTAATACATTAACCCTAAATGTTCGCCTAAAACCTTGCCGTCGTAGGTCATTATTTTACCTTTTTTAGCAGGTATATAGGTTTGCAAAAAGTTTCTAAAGTTTCTTTCGCCAATAAAACATATGCCCGTAGAATCTTTTTTTCTTGCCGTTGCCAAACCATTTTCTTCTGCTATGCGCCTAACTTCAGTTTTATCTAGTTTGCCAAGCGGAAACAAAACGTTGTTTAATTGTTCTTGCGAAAGTTGGTTTAGAAAATAAGTTTGGTCTTTATTTTGGTCTTTTGCCTTTAATAAATAATGAACGTCGCCATCGTGCAAAATATCGCAATAATGCCCCGTGGCAATATAATCTGCGCCTAGTTTAAATGCCGTTTCCTTAAAATCTTTAAACTTAATTTCCCTATTACACAACACGTCTGGATTAGGGGTTCTGCCTGCGTTATATTCTTTTAAGAAATAAGAAAAAACCCTATCCATATACTCTTTAGAAAAGTTTACCGAATAATATGGTATACCTAAAAGCCCTGCAACACGCCTAACGTCTGCAAAGTCTTCTTCAGCAGTACAACAACCGTTTTCATCTGTTTCTTCCCAGTTGTTCATATATAAGCCTATTACGTTGTAGCCTTGTTCTTTTAGTAAAAGTGCGGCAACAGAAGAATCTACCCCACCACTCATACCAACAACTACGGTTTTTTTCATTTTAAACTTTCCTTTATTTTTTTGCCGTTTTTATTATACCATACAATACGCAAATGTCAAATATTTTCCCTTTGCATTTGCTTGACTTTTTTTTGGCTTATGATATACTATATTTCGTTAAAACATATACTAAACTATACTTTTTTGTTTTAATAAAGGAGAATTTTATGCCAGACGGCTCTGCCCCCCTGCTGATTACACTTATAATACTTGTAATCTTTTCGGGCTTCTTTTCTGCAACTGAAACTGCTTACACATCTGCAAACAGAATTAAACTTCGTGCACTTGCACAAAACGGCAATAGGCGTGCTGAAAAAGTTTTGCAACTTGCTGAAGAAAATTACGATAAACTTATAAGCACCATTTTAATTGGTAATAATATAGTTAATATCGTAGCCGCAACCATATCTACTTTGTTTTTTGCTATTATTATTAAAGATAGCACTATAGATTCTTCTGTTGTTAGTACGGTGGTTATGACGGTTGCCGTTTTAGTTTTTGGCGAAATTACTCCAAAATTTATTGCAAAAACTTACCCAGAAAAAATTGCTTCGGCATTTTACCCTTTAATAATTTTCTTTTACTATTTGCTATACCCGCTAAACTTTATTTTTGGGTGTTGGAAATGGCTTATCGCCAAAGTGTTTAGGCTAAAAGATACTTCAGTTGTTACTGAAGAAGAAATTATGACAATAGTTGAAGAGGCCGAAGAAGACGGAACTCTAAAAGAAGAAGAAACAAAACTTATTCGTTCTGTAATTGAGTTTGACGATTTAGAAGTTTCTGATATTTTAGTTCCTAGGGTTAATATTGTAGCAGTTGAAGTAAATTCTTCTATGGAAAAAATTAAGGAAATCTTTTCTAAAGAAGGCTATTCTAGGCTACCCGTTTATAAAGACAGCATAGATACAATAATTGGCACAATACACGAAAAAGATTTCTTTACTGCTTATTTAAGTGATAAAAAAGATATTAACGGCATATTACAAAATGCCTTTTATACAACCGAGCACGCAAAAATTTCTGCACTTCTAAAAGTTTTACAAAAGAAAAAAGTTCATATTGCCGTGGTTTTAGATGAATATGGTGGAACTCTTGGCATAATTACTATGGAAGATATTTTAGAAGAGTTAGTTGGCGAAATTTACGACGAGCACGACGAAGAAATAGACTATTTTAAGCAAATAGATGAAAATGTTTTTACCGTAGACGGCAACGCACCCGTTGCAGATATGTTTAAATATTTTTCGTTAGACGGCGAAGAAGAAAATTTTGAAGCAACGACAGTTAGTGGTTGGGTAATAGAAAAACTTGGCGAAATTCCAAGGGCAGGAACAAAACTTTCCCACGCTAATTTAGATGTTGAAGTTAACAAATCTACAGTTAAAAAAGTTCTTCAAGTTAAAGTAATAGTAAACGAACTAAATAAAGAATAAATAAAAGGGCTTTATTCGTTAATTCGTATAAAGCCCAATTTTATACCCGTAGTTTAACGGATAAAACAATCGCCTCCGACGCGGTAAATGTGAGTTCAATTCTCGCCGGGTATTCCAGAAAAAAGCACACGTTGTCTTGGTAGACAAATGTGTGTTTTTTGTGTAAACAATAAATGCTTGGGTTTTTCCCAAGCATTTTTATTATTAATTAACCTTTTTATCGCAGTAAACGCACCTTAAAACTTCTTTATCTGTTTTAGAAGGTTTACAAATATTATCTAACTCTTGTTCAGTTTTAGTAACACATTTTGGGTTAGTACATTTGTGTTGGTTATAAATTAAGCCTTCTTCTTTTAGGGTGCATTTAGTTTTATCTTTTGCAAGGTTTAATAGTTTTAATATTAACGCCATACGTACGTATTTACCATTTGCAACTTGTTTAAAGTAGCAAGCCCTTTTATCTTCATCTAGTTTAACGCTTATTTCGTTAACCCTTGGTAGTGGGTGTAAAATAATTGTATCTGGTTTGGCTTTTTCAAACTTTTCTTTAGTTAAAATATAACTATTTTTTAGTTTTTCGTATTCGGCTTTATCGGTAAACCTTTCTTGTTGAATTCTTGTCATATACAACACGTCTAGTTTAGGTAAAGAACCTTCTAAATCGGTTGTTTCTTCGTATTGCATATTATATTTTTCTAAAACGTCGTGCTTAACATAAGAAGGTAGTTTTAATTCGTTTGGCGAAATTAAAACAATTTTTATGTTTTCGTATCTTGCAAAAGCACTAATTAAAGAGTGTACTGTTCTGCCGTATTTTAAGTCGCCACAAAAACCAACCGTTAAATCTTTAATTTTGCCTTTTTCTCTTTTAATAGTTAATAGGTCTGTTAAAGTTTGGGTTGGGTGTGCGTGCCCGCCGTCGCCTGCGTTGATTACAGGCACGGTTGCGTTTAGGCTTGCAACAAGTGGAGCCCCTTCAATAGGTGTACGCATTGCAATAATGCTTGCATAGTTGCTTATTACTTTTGCCGTATCTGCAAAACTTTCGCCTTTAGAGGCAGAAGAACTATCTGCCGAAGAAAAACCTATTACACTACCACCTAATTCGTGCATAGCGCTTTCAAAAGAAAGCCTTGTTCTTGTAGATGGTTCGTAAAATAGGGTTGCTAAAATTTTGCCTTTACATTTATTAGAGTATTTTTTTGGGTGAGCAATAATATCTAGTGCAATATTTAATATTTCATCTACTTCTTTTACGCTAAAATCGGTAATATCAATTAAACTTCTCATAAATTTTCCTTATTTTATCCAACTTTCGTCTTGTGGGTTGTTTCTAAACTTAATTAATCTTTCTACGTCTTCTGGTTTAATGTAGCCTTCTTCTGCAGCAACTTCGGCAATAACGTCAAAATTAGTTAGAGATATATTTTTAACGTTTGCTTCTTGTAGCCTTGTAATACCTTTTTGCATACCGTAAGTAAAAATACTAACAATACCTAAAACTTCTGCACCGGCTTCTCTTAAAACGTTAACAACTTCTATGCAAGAGCCACCTGTAGAAATTAAATCTTCTACAACAACTACTTTTTGGCCTTTTTCTAGTTTACCTTCTATTTGGTTTTGTCTGCCGTGGTCTTTTGCACCAGAACGAACGTAACCCATTGGTAAACCCATAATGTGAGCAGTTATTGCAGCGTGAGCAATACCTGCAGTTGAAGTGCCCATTAACACTTCTACGCCTTTATAGTTTTCTTCTATAACCTTTGCTAAAGAAGTTTCTACGTCTAACCTAACTTCTGGGGCTGTTAGGGTTAACCTGTTGTCGCAATAAACAGGACTTTTAATACCACTTGCCCAAGTAAAAGGTTCATCTGGGCGGAAGAAAACCGCCTTTATTTTTAATAAATCTTTTGCAATTAGTTTTTTAATGTTTTCCATATTAAACTCCTATCCTAAAAATTCTTTAACGCATCTTTCGTATGCTTTTACAGGGTCTTCTGCACCCGTAATAGGCCTACCTACAACAATGTAATCAGAGCCAATTTTTCTTGCTTCACTAGGTGTCATAACCCTTTTTTGGTCGCCAACTTCGCCGTCACTAAATCTAACACCAGGGGTAACCGTTAAGAAATTGTTACCACAAACTTCGTGCACTTTGCCTGCTTCTAAAGGTGAACAAACAACGCCGTCTAAACCAGCAATAGCAGAGTTTTTAGCGTAGTGCATAACAACCTTGTCTATTGGTTCGTTAATAAGTAAGTCGTTAGTCATACTTTCTTGGTCAGTAGAAGTTAACTGAGTTACGGCTATAAGAAGTGGTCTTGTGCCGTCTTCTCTCGTTAAGCCTTCAATGGCTGCTTTCATCATATTTATCGTGCCACCTGCGTGAAGGTTAGTCATATCAACGTCTAATCTAGATAAAACTGCCATAGATTTTTTTACCGTGTTAGGAATATCGTGTAGTTTTAGGTCTAAAAATATTTTATGACCACGCTTTTTAATTTCCTTAACGATTTCTGGGCCTTCTGCATAGAAAAGTTCCATACCTATTTTAATAAAAGGCTTTTTATCTTTAAACAAATCTAAAAAACTTAATACTTTTTCTTTGCTGTTAAAATCACAAGCAATAATTACGTCTTTTGCCATTATTTTGCACCACCTATAATTTCTTTTAATGATTTTATATTATATTTTGCCATAACGTTAGGCAAGTTTTCTATAATTTCTTTGCAAGCATAAGGGTTAATAAGGTTAGCCGTGCCAACTTCTACAGCCGTAGCCCCTGCAAGCATCATTTCTATTACGTCTTCTGCCCTTGAAACGCCACCCATACCAATTACAGGTATTTTTACTGCGTTTGCCACTTGGTAAACCATACGAACGGCTACAGGGAATATTGCTTCACCAGAAAAACCACCCATTTTGTTTGCTATTATTGGCTTTTTGGTTTTTAAATCTATTCTCATACCAAGTAAAGTGTTAATTAAACTTATGCCGTCTGCCCCTGCATCTTCGCACGCTTTGGCTATTTTAACAATATCGGTAACGTTTGGAGAAAGTTTCATAATAACAGGCTTGTTGGTAACACTTTTAACTGCCTTAACAACTTCTTTAACGGCATCTTCGCTAGTGCCAAAACTCATACCGCCACCATGCACGTTAGGGCAACTTACGTTTACTTCAAACCAACCTATTTGTTCTTCGTTACTTAGCCTTGCAACCGTTTCTTTGTATTCTTCAATAGAAAAGCCACTAACGTTTGCCATCACTTTTTTGTTAAATACTTTTTTTAGTTTTTTAAGTTCTTCTTCCTTTACCTTATCTACACCAGGGTTTTGTAAACCAACTGCGTTAATTAACCCACTTGTACATTCTGCAATTCTTGGTGTAGGGTTACCAAACCTTGGGTTTAAGGTTGTACCCTTAAAAGAAAAAGTTCCTAAAACGTTTATATCGTATAATTCGCTAAATTCGTAACCATAACCAAACGTTCCACTTGCAGGAATAATAGGGTTATCTAGTTCAATTCCGCACAAATTTACTTTTAAATCTACCATAATATTTCTTCCTTAACTAAAACGGGGCCTTCTTTGCAAATTCTTTTGTTGCCGTAAATAGTTTTGCAACTACAACCCATACACGCGCCAAAGCCACAGCCCATACGTTCTTCAAAACTGAATTGCGCACTTGTTTTTACGCTATTAAATATTGCTTTAAGCATTGGCTCTGGGCCACAAGTGTAGCAATAGGTATAATCTATTTCTTTCATAGCGTCGGTAACGAAACCTTTAATTCCATAACTTCCGTCTACCGTGGTAACGATTACCTTTGCCCCTAACCTAATAAAGTCTTCTTCGCAAAAAATTTCTTCCTTTTTGTTAAAGCCAAGTATAACGGTAACCTTTTTGCCTTGTTTAATTAACCTTTTTGCCAATTCGTACATTGGTGGAACGCCTACGCCCCCGCCAACTAAAACGGGGTTAGCGCCACTAACTTCTAAATTATAGCCGTTGCCTAAACCGGTTAGCACGTTTAATTTTTCGCCTTTTTGCATTTGGCTTAAAATTTCCGTACCCTTACCAACTACTTTATAAATAATAGTAACGGAATTTTTGCCTAAATCAAATACGGAAATAGGTCTTCTTAAATAAACGCCTTCTATTTTAAGGTTTATAAATTGCCCTGCGTTAGTAATAGCCGAAACGTCGCCCGTTAAGCACATTTTATAAACGCTTTCGGTTAATTTTTGGTTGTATAAAATTTCTAAATCTACTTGTTTCATTATTAAATCCTTAACTATCTATAGTAGAAACTCTAAACGTGGTTTCTTCTAAAACGTCTAACAACGTTTTAACCGTATCTAACGAAGTGAAAATGTTTAGGTTGTTTTCGGTAGCCAATCTTCTAATTTCGTGGCCGTCGCTAAAAGTAGAATCGCCTATAGCACTTGTGTTAATAATGTATGCTAAATGTCCTTGGCGAATTGCGTTAGGTATATCTTCACTATTTTCGCTAATTTTATTTAAAACGTGCGTTCTAATGCCGTTTTCTTTTAAGAATTTCGCCGTCCCCTTAGTTGCTTGAATATTAAAGCCTAGGTTATAGAACCTTCTAACTAAAGGCAAGGCTTCTTCTTTATCTTTATCGGTAACGGTTACGAATATCGTGCCGTAGTTTGCAATTTTTAAGCCAGATGCTTGTAGCGCTTTATAGAAAGCCCTATATAAAGTGTCGTCGTAGCCAATTGCTTCACCCGTAGATTTCATTTCTGGTGAAAGGTAAGCATCTAAGCCCCTAATTTTATTGAAAGAGAACACAGGCACTTTAACGTACCAACGTTTCTTTTCTTCTGGGTAAATTTCGGTAATACCTTGTTCTTTTAAGGTTTTACCTAATATTACGTTAGTAGCAATATCTGCAAGGCTATAGCCCGTTGCTTTAGATAAGAAAGGCACCGTTCTAGAAGACCTTGGGTTAACTTCTATAATATAAACGTTTTCTTCTTTATCTACTATGAATTGAATATTAAATAAGCCAACAATGCCAATGCCTAAACCAAGTTGTTTAGAATAATTTAATATGGTATCTTTAACTTTTTGCGATATGCTAAACGCAGGGTAAACGCTCATTGAGTCGCCCGAGTGAACACCCGTTCTTTCTACAAGTTCCATAATACCAGGAACGAAAACTTCTTTTCCGTCACAAATAGCATCTACTTCAACTTCTTTACCAATAATATATTTATCTACTAAAACAGGCTTATCTTCATCTATTTCAACTGCCGTTTTAATGTAGTGTTTTAGTTGCTCTTCGTTTCCAACTATTTGCATAGCCCTACCACCTAAAACGAAACTTGGCCTAACGAGAACAGGGTAGCCTATTTCTTTTGCCGTTTTAATGCCGTCTTCTATGTTAGTTACTGCCCTACCTTGTGGTTGTGGAATATTAAGGCTTTTTAGAATTTTTTCAAAAGAGTCTCTATTTTCGGCTTTTTCTATTGCTTCGCAGTCTGTACCAATTATTTTAACACCCCTATCCATTAAAGGTTGAGCAAGGTTAATTGCCGTTTGCCCACCTAAAGATGCTATTACACCCATAGGTTTTTCAAATGCTATAATATTCATAACGTCTTCCGTTGTTAATGGTTCAAAATAAAGTTTATCTGCAGTAGTGTAGTCGGTAGAAACTGTTTCTGGGTTATTATTTATAATTATTGCTTCGTAGCCAGCCTTTCTAATGGTAGAAACTGCGTGAACTGTAGAATAGTCAAATTCTACACCTTGACCAATTCTAATAGGGCCAGCGCCTAGAACTACTATCTTCTTTCCGTCTTTTAGTTTTGCTTCCGTTTTGCCTTGATATGAAGAATAAAAATATGGAATATAAGCGTTAGTATGGCAGGTATCTACCATTCTAAAATAAGGGTAAATATTATTTTCTTTTCTTAAAGAATAAACTTCAATTTCCTTTTCACCCCAAAGCATACCAATAAACTTATCTGAAAAGCCCATAAGTTTTGCTTCTTTTAATACTTCAATATCGTTTTTATTTTGTTTAATTTTAACTTCTAACTTAACTATTTTTTCTATTTCTTCTAAGAATAGTTCGGTGATTTTTGTAATTTCGTGTAGTTCGCTAACAGTAATGCCACGGCGTAAACATTCAGCAACGGCAAAAATATTATCGTCTTTAAATTCTTTTAGGTATTCTTTAAGTTCTTCCGTTTTCATATTGGCAAACTTTGGCATATATAAATGGCAAACACCCGTTTCTAAAGAACGAACAGATTTTAACATACATTCAGCAAGCGTGCTACCAATACCCATAACTTCGCCCGTTGCTTTCATTTGCGTGCCTAACTTATTAGAGGCTTTTGTAAACTTATCAAATGGGAACCTTGGGAATTTAGCAACAACGTAATCTAACCTAGGTTCAAAACTTGCCGTGGTGTTAGCAATTTTAATTTCATCTAAGGTCATACCAACGGCTATTTTTGCAGTTACCCTTGCAATAGGGTAGCCACTTGCTTTACTTGCTAAAGCAGAAGACCTAGAAACCCTTGGGTTAACTTCTATTAAATAATATTCGCTAGTGGTTGGGTTAAGCGCAAATTGAACGTTGCAACCACCTTCAATTTTTAATTCTTTAATAAGTTTAATAGCGCTATCGTTAAGCATTTTTAAGTCTTTATCGTTAAGGCTCATAATAGGTGCTACTACAACAGAGTCCCCCGTGTGTACGCCAACAGGGTCTATGTTTTCCATACCACAAATGGTAATGGCGTTATCTTGGCTGTCTCGCATAACTTCAAATTCTATTTCTTTGTAGCCTTTAACACTCTTTTCAATTAATACTTGGTGTACAGGAGATAACTTAAATGCATTTAAACCAATTTCTATTAGTTCTTCTTCGTTGTCGGCAAAGCCACCACCCGTACCACCTAGGGTAAACGCAGGGCGCAATACTACAGGGTAGCCAATTCTTTTAGCCGATTCTTTTGCTTCTTCTATTGAATAGGTTATTTCAGAAGGAATTACAGGTTCGCCTATTCTTTGGCAAAGTTCTTTAAATAATTCTCTATCTTCAGCCATTTCAATACTTTTACTACTTGTTCCTAAAAGTTTAACACGGCATTCTTCTAAAACACCCTTTTTATCTAGTTGCATTGCAAGGTTTAAGCCCGTTTGTCCACCAATACCAGGAACGATAGCATCTGGGCGTTCGTACCTAATAATTCTAGCAACGTACTCTAAGGTAAGTGGTTCCATATAAACCTTATCTGCAATAGTGGTATCTGTCATAATAGTTGCAGGGTTAGAGTTTACCAAAACAACTTCGTACCCTTCTTCCCTTAGTGCTAGGCAGGCTTGTGTACCAGCATAGTCAAATTCCGCTGCTTGACCAATTACTATTGGGCCAGAGCCAATTATTAGTATTTTCTTTAAGTCTGTTCTCTTTGCCATAATTTTCTCCTTATTTTTCGTAAACAACTTTGCCGTTTTTAATGGTTAAAACACATTCTCCGTAAACCTTTTTGTTTAAGAACGGCGTACTTTTACCCTTAGACAAAAAGTTTTTTTCTTCAATAACGTATTCTTTTTCTATATCCCACACACAATAGTCGTTTTCGCTTGTTAAGTTAAACCTTTTGCGTGGATTTATACACATAATTTCAACTAATTTTTGTAGGGTTATTACGCCCTTTTTAACCAATTCCGTATAAAGAATTGGAAAAGCAACTTCTAAACCTATAATTCCGTTAAGGCTATCTTTTAATCCTTTGCTTTTCTCTTCTAATGAGTGTGGTGCGTGGTCGGTAGCAATCATATCAATAGTGCCGTCTTTAATTCCTTCAATTAAAGCAAGCCTATCTTCTTCGCTACGAATTGGTGGGTTCATTTTGAAATTGCCACTTTCTTTTAGGTCTTTATCGCTTAAAACTAAGTAGTGTGGTGCAGTTTCGCAAGTTACGTCTACACCTTCTTTTTTTGCTTTTCTAATAATTTCCACACTTTCTTTTGTAGAAACGTGGCAAACGTGGTATTTTACACCTGTTTTTTTAACAAGTTCTATATCTCTTGCAATTTGCCCCCACTCGCTTTCAGAGCAAATTCCTTTGTGGTTATTTAGTTTAGCATATTCGCCATCGTGAATATAGCCACCTTTTAATAATGAATTATCTTCACAATGCGCAACAATTATTTTATTAAGTTTTTTTGCTAATAACATTGCTTGTTCCATAAGTTCTTTGCTTTGAATACCCCTACCATCATCGGAAAAGCCTGCAACAAAATTTGCCATACCTTCTAAATCGGCAAGTTCTTCGCCTTTTTCACCTTTAGTTATAGCGCCAAATGGAATAACTTCTATTATTGCATCTTTTTTAATTATATTTAATTGTTTATTAAGGTTTTCTTTACTATCTGGAACAGGGTTAAGGTTTGGCATTGTACAAACCGTAGTGTAACCACCCCTACTAGCGCTTTGACTACCCGTTAATATTGTTTCTTTATAAGAAAAACCCGGTTCTCTGAAATGTACGTGTACATCGCAAAAACCGGGAAGAATTAAATAATTATTTTGTAAATAGAAAAAGTTACCCCCTGCATATTGAAGTTTTCCATTTTTTTCTTTTGTAGAGCAAACTGTTTCTATTAAAGCCATAATTTTCCTTAAAAAATGCCCACCAAAAGGTAGGACATAATTTTATATACAATTTTATTGTATATATATTATCATAAATGCTATTTAAATGTCAAATAATTTGCATTAATAAAAAACGTAACAATAAATAAAATTAATAAAAAAATAATATCTATGCGTAAAAAACTAACAAATAAAAATTAGTATAATTAAAATAGTTAGTTGCATTTTTTGTAAAAACGTGCTATAATTTACAAAGTGAGTAAGGGATAAAAAACTACCTTACCGGAGGAAAATTTAATATGTTACTAACAGCAGGTGCAAGCGCTTGGATAGATATTGTTGCACTAGTGCTGTTAACAGTATGCGTAATCATAGGCGTAGTTAAAGGTTTTGTTAATTCTTTTATAAACATATTCGGCACTATATTAAGTTTATTATTTGCCGTTTTACTATGTAGTTCTATGGCAGGCTTTTTAGAAACATGCTTTGGCTTAATTTCTTCTATTGCAAGTGGAATAGGCGGAGTTTTAAGTTCTATTTTCGGCGAAACAATAATGAACACCCCCCTTTCTTCAGTAGACCAGAACATAATGAGCGAGGCAGGGCTTGGGCTTTGGCTAATTAGCATTATTTTAGACGTAAAGAACAACCCTTCTATTCCAGAAAACACTAGCCTAAATGAAATTATTTGCCCTGTTTTCGCATATTACGTTGCAGCAATAATATCTGTTGTAATTTTATTCATTTTATTTAGAATATTATTCTTCTTGCTTGGCAAACTTGTTTCAAGCTTACGTGAAGAAATAGAAATTGTTAATAAAGTTGATAGAATTTTAGGCGCTGTTTTAGGTTTAATACAAGGTATAGTATATATAGAGTTTGCGTTATTAATTATTAGCATTATTCCAATAGATTTTTTTCAAATGCTAACGTACGAAGTTTCAAATACTTTTTTAGTTAATATTATTGCACACATTAACTTGTTCCATGCAATAATTGGTTGGATAGCAAACTCATCAACGTTAACAACAATTATTACTCAAATAATAAGATAACGTTTGCGTTTACAAAAATTTAATAAAAAACACGTAAAAACTAGCATTTTTTGCTAGTTTTTTCTTTATTTTTTGTTCCACGTGGAACACCAATTAATTTTTACCTATGTTTCACGTGAAACATTTTATCTTTGTTCAATTTTTTCTATAAACTTTTAACGTATGGTTTTTTAAGTGTTTTATGCCAAAAAGTTGCTTTTCTCACGTAGAATTAAATAAAAATTTCCCGCCAAAAACAAACTGTCATTCTCTGTGAGAACGTTAAAATGCGATTTTTTATAAGGCTACTTTTGGAATTTATTTTATATTTTAGCCAAAAAAATATAAAATAAAACTTGTTTAAAAATTATTACTAATGGTTTTGCAAATAAGGTATTGTATTTAAACGATTCTTTTTATCGTAAAAAAAAAGGGATTTCAATTTAAAAAAATTATACTAAT
>JAZOOP010000057.1:0-7463 GCA_045655065.1 Christensenellaceae bacterium | reverse complement strand
CACGGTAAATGTTGCGCGTGTGTTATAAAACACCGCAATACGGATAGTTTGCCATATTGCCTTTTCCCTGATAACAACGGTGATAAGTCAAATGAAAACTATTACAAACTATTAAAGAAGAAATATGAAAATGTAGTAAGTTGAAAGATTATAATTGTTTAAGTATAGCACACTATACTTTGCAAGCAAAGCCGTGAGTTTTTGCAAAGCAAAAAGAAAGACTAACGAACACCTTTCGTTAGTCTTTTATATTGTCTAAAAATCCCTTGTAGGGACTCGGTAAATTAGCCTTGCTTTTTTTATTTAATTTTAATTTTATTTATAACAATTAAACAATTCTTCTACCCTTTCTGTTTCTTCTTTGCCTACTTTCTTTCTTGTTAACGCACTAACTATAGGAACTATTATTAACGAAACAGCCATTGCTAAAACACCCATTTCAGGTGAGTTTTGTGCTGCCACCGAAAACCCTGAAGTTATTGTTAATATAAGCGTTATACTACCAACTGTAACTAACCCTGCAATCATACCTGCGTAAGCACCGGCTTTGGTTGTTTTCTTTGAAAACAAACTCCATAGGTATGGCCCTATAAAGCAACCAGAAACGACACCCCACGAAAAAGACATTACGCTAACTATAATTGGTATGTTTAACGTGGCAAATATAAACGAACAAGCCACAAATGTAAAACATAAAATTCTTGTTAAAAGCATTTGTTTTTTTGGTTCTATTTCCTTTTTTATAATTGTAGGAATAAAGTCTACGGCTACTGCAGATGCAGAAGTTAATACAACCGACTGCAAAGTAGACATAGATGCCGAAAGCAACAACACAACTATAACCGCTAATAATATTAAACCAAAAGTTCCGTTTCCTAACACTTTAAGTAATAGTGTAGGAATTACTGCGTCTACCCCACCTTCTGGTAGTTGCCCACCTAAAATTAAACGAGAAGTAGAACCAATTAAGTAAGCACCGCAACCTATTACCACACAGAAAATTGTAGAAATAATAGTGCCCCTTTTTATAGCAGAAGTATCTTTAATAGCGTAGAACTTACCTATCATTTGTGGCAAGCCCCACGTACCAAAACTTGTTAATAAAATATTAACGCATAAGAACTTAAACGAAGAGCCACCAAAGATACTTGTTAATTGGCTACCCGTTATAGGGTTAGGGTCGCCTGGCAAACTTTCAAACTTGCCTAGGTTTTCTATTAAACCTTGTAGCCCACCAACGTTGCCGTGCACTAAAACAACTATAACTAAGGCTATTACGCCAAAAATCATAATTATTCCTTGAATTAGGTCTGTTAACGAAGATGCTATGTAGCCACCTATTACTAAATATACTGCAGTTACGCAAGCAATTATAAGTAGCCACACCCACGATTCAACGTTAGGGAAAATAGCCCCAAAAATTGCACCTAGCCCTTTATATACTGCAGCAGAATATGGTACTAAAAATACGAAAATAATTATAGATGCCATTAATTTCATACCTTTAGATTGATAACGTTTTTCAAAAAAGTCTGGCATTGTTTTGGCATTTAATGCCCTAGTCATTTTTCTAGTTTTGTTGGCTAAAAGCAACCAAGAAAGCAAGCAACCTAATATTGCGTTGCCAATACCAATCCAAATAGCGCCAATGCCTATATTCCAGCCGTGTTGACCTGCATAGCCAACGAAAACTACTGCCGAAAAATACGTTGTGCCGTAAGAAAAGGCAGTCATCCACGCCCCTATTTTTCTATTACCCAACAAAAAACTATCTAAATTTTTTGCTTTTTTAAAACTAGATAGCCCTATTAACGCCATTGCTATTGTATATACCCCAATGGCAATTAAAATGTAAATTTGTGCTTCTGTCATGTTTTTTCCTCAAGTAATTACTATTGTTTTTTTAGCCCTAATTTTTCAGCAGAAATTTCACGCATTTTATACTTCAAAATTTTGCCTGCTGCGTTCATTGGAAATTCTTCTACGAACATAAAGTATTTAGGAACTTTATGCCTTGCAATGGAAGCATTGCCATATTCTTTCATTTCCACTTCGTTAGAAGTTTCGCCTTTATGTAGAATAATCCAAGCACAACATTCTTCGCCATACTTTTCATCTGGCACGCCAACTACTTGAATATCCCTAACTTTTGGGTTAGTTAAATAGAATTCTTCTATTTCACGTGGGTATAGGTTTTCGCCACCACGAATAATCATATCTTTTAGTCTGCCGGTAACTTTATAATAGCCGTCTTTTGTTCTTAAACAAATATCGCCAGAGTGTAACCAGCCGTCTTTATCTATTGCTTGAGCAGTTGCTTCAGGCATTTTGTAATAGCCTTTCATAATGTTAAAGCCACGAGCAACGAATTCACCACTTTCGCCGTCTGGAAGTTCTTTACCCGTTTCTGGGTCAATAATTTTGCATTCTACACCAGGGAAAGCACTGCCAACCGTTTCTACTCTATGGTCTAAATCTTCGTTAACTTCGCCCATAGTGCAACCAGGAGAGGCTTCCGTTTGGCCGTAAACGGAAATAATTTCTTTCATATTCATTTCAACAGATGCTCTGCGCATTAAATCTGCAGGGCAGTTAGCACCTGCCATAATGCCCGTTCTCATATAAGAGAAATCTGTTTTAGCAAAATCTGGATGGTTAAACATTGCAATAAACATTGTTGGAACACCGTTAAAGCAAGTTATTTTTTCGTCGTTTACGCACGCCAAAGAAGATTTTGGTGAAAAATATGGTATTGGACAAAGTGTACCACCATGCGTCATCATAGAAGTCATAGAAAGCACCATACCAAAGCAGTGGAACATAGGAACTTGTATCATCATTCTGTCTGCAGTAGATAAGTCCATTCTATCGCCTATGGTTTTACCATTGTTAACAATGTTTCTATGCGTTAACATAACGCCTTTAGGGAAACCCGTCGTACCAGAGGTGTATTGCATATTACAAACGTCGTCTGGTTTAACTAACGAAGCACGCCTTCTTACTTCTTCTTGTGGAACAAGGCTTGCACGTGAAAGCATTTGTTCATAATTTAAACAACCATCCATATTAAAACCAACGGTTATAACGTTACGTAAAAATGGTAATGCTTTAGAATATAGTGGTTTACCTGGTTCTAACGTTTTTAATTCTGGGCAAAGTTCTTCTATAATTTCCTTATAGTTAATATCTTTGCAGAATTCTATCATAACCAAAGTATGAGTATCTGATTGCTTTAACAAATATTCAATTTCGTGTATTTTATACGCCGTGTTTACGGTAACTAAAACTGCACCAATTTTTGTTGTGGCCCAAAACGTAATATACCATTCTGGCAAGTTAGTTGCCCAAACTGCAACGTGGTCGCCTGCTTTAACGCCCAAAGAAATTAGGGCAGCAGCACACTCGTCTACGTCTCTACGGAATTGAAAATACGTTCTAGTATAGTCTAACGTAGGAAATTTAAATGCGTATTGGTCTGGGTAGTTTTCTGCCATTGCATCTAACACTTGAGAGAAAGTTAAATCCATAACGTCGTATTTCTTCCAAGGGTAAGTACCCGTTTTTGCCCTGTTAAAGTATTCGCCTACTACTTTTTTCTTTTCACGATTAAATGAAGAAATATAGTTAGCAAAGTGGGTTAAAACAATATCGGCATCGTTAATTTCTTCGTTCCAAGATGCACAAATATAACCTTCGTAGTTAAGCGAAGAAAGTGCTTTAATAAGTTTTTCAACTTCTAAATCGCCTTCGCCAATTAATACCGTTTTGCCATTTTTCATATCGCCTAAACGAACGTACTTAATATATGCCCCCAAAGTTTTAATGGTTGCTTCAGCACTTTCGCCAGCACAAAAATACGTGCCACGAACGTTCCACGATACACCTATAACAGCAGAAGAAAATTTGTTTATAATTTCAATTACGTTTTCTGTATTTGCTAAACAACCAATGGTTTCAAACAAAACGTTAATATCTTCTTTTTCTGCAAGTTTAATTGCTTTTTCTAGTTTTTTGTTTAAATTGTTAAAATCAACTTGGTTTTCTACGTAAACTATAACGTTTGCAACGCCGGAAGAAGATGCCATTTCTACGTATTTTACCACTATTTCTTCGGTAGTTTCTTCATTATCTAGTGAAGTTGGCATACGAAGTGCAGAAACGTTAAGCCCCCTATTAACTAGTTTTCTTTTAGAATCAGCAACTCTATCTCGCCTTAAAATACTATCGTAATGGTTAGCCCTTTCTTTAATAGCATCGTATATTTCAAACCCGTTAAAACCATAATCGTAAGCCAAACGGCAGGTATCTAAAAAAGATGCCCTGCTTACGTTTTTGGTTGAAAAAACTATTTTCATGTTATGCCTCCTCGGCTACTATTTTGTTAAGTGCGTTAATATACGCCCTAATACTTGCGGCAACAATATCTGTAGAAGTTCCGTTACCAGAATAAAGTTTGCCATTGTTACGCAACCTTACCAAAGCAGAACCTAATGCTTCTTTACCTTCGGTTACAGATTGAACTTGGAAATCGTCTAGTTCATAGTGGTGACCAATGCATTGTTCTATTGCACGGAAAGCAGAATCAATAGGGCCTTCGCCAGAACTTACACCGCAAATTACTTCGCCGTTAACCTTTAAGGTTACTTGTGAAATAGAAGTAGAAAGGTTGCTACTAGTAGTAGTATAGTTTTCAAAATGGTAGGTAGATGGTGCTTGCATAGCGTTACTTGCTATTAATGCTTCAAATTCCCTTGCCCCTACAGAACCTTTCTTTTCGCATACTTTTATTAATGCCTTATATACGTTACCACAATCTGTTTCAGAAAAATCGTAACCCAAAGTTTTTGCGCTTTCAATAACGTCTTTTAACGTTGAAGAAGTATCAAATAAAATATTTTTCTTCTCTGTAATTTCTTCTGTTTGATATTCTTTATGGCTAATTTTAGAAATTAATTCTTCTATGCTTGCGTGAATTTTAGTATTTTTAAGTTTTAATTCCGCACCTATTGTTGCACCACAAACGTTAATTGCATCTGAAATTTCGCCGGCAAGTAATACGTCTTTACCAACCATAGCACACTTTAAGCCATCTGCACCATTTGCAATGCAAGAAAACGCAGTTGCAACAGCCATATTTATTTTATTAGAAACTTGTACGTATACAGGAACTGATACAACAGATTTAACTTGTTTTACCAAGTTGGCAATTTCTTCTGGAGTAGAAACACCGGCATTGTCGCAAATAGTAATTTGGGTTACACCATTTTCTACTGCTTTACTAACTGCACTAACAAGAAAATCTACACTAGCCCTAGTTGCATCTAACATAGAAAATTCTACGTCTTCACAATAGGTTTTTGCTTCTTTTATAAGTGCTACAATTCTTTCTAACATTTTTTCTTGTTTTACGTGGTAGGTATATTCCATTTGAATTGTAGAAACAGGTAATTCTATTTGTAAACGTGGTTTTTTTGCAGTTGAAATGCAATCCCATGCTTGTTTAACACTTTCAATTTCAAAACCAACAGGCATAGCCAACGTTGCATTAACTACGTTTTGAGCAATAGTTTTACTTATAATAGCATCTTCACGATAGTTTTTTACAGGTGGTAATTCTATAACGTCAGCACCAATTAATTCTGCATTATTAGCAATTGCAGATTTTTCACGGAACAGTAATGAAACGCCCCTTTCTTCTGCAAGTTTTTTTAACGTAACGTCTGCGATATAGATTTTTTTCATTTTTTACTCCTTTATATTAAAATTTTAGAATTTTTTATTATGCAACAAAAAAACGTTCCCGTCTCTTTGTGTTTTGCAAAGAGACGAAAACGTTAAAATACATTTCCGCGGTACCACTCTTTTTCATCTCAAAAGATGCACTTTAGGTGCTAACACACCTTAACTCTATTACGGGAGTGCCCGTTTGCCACTACTAATTTCATAGCAACCGCTCTACGGTGAGTTCAGTAAAAATTTTCCAACGTTTCGCACCAACCAACGTTTCTCTGTAGGTAAAACCTTTTACTTACTATTCCGCTTCTTTGCGTTTATGTTGACAATAATTTAACATAATTTATACTAATTGTCAACTATATATAGCCGTTTTCGTATATTTTTATAAAAATATACCCTTTTATAAACCTAGCAACCTTTTAATATTACCACTAAAAATTAGTTGCCTTTCTTCTTCGGTTAGGTCTATTCTATTAAACCTTTCTAATTCGCTAGTTGCATCCCACATAGGAAAGTCGGTGGCAAAAAAGAATTTTTCTACGCCAAGCATAGTTATAATTTCCTTTGCTTTTTCTGGAGTTATAAAAGGTAATGAAGAACAAGTATCAAAGTAAATATTATTTAAGCCTTTATAAATACTTGCACTCTCCCAACAACGGTAGCCACCAAAATGAGCGGCAATAAAAGTTACGTTAGGGTATTTTTTAGCAACTTTAACTAATCTTTCAGGTTTAGAAAAGTCATACCTATCGTCTCCAATATGAAATAGTATTGGCAATTTTTCGGCATACTTATAAAACTTTTCTACCTTTTCATCGTCTATATTAAACTTTTGAAAATCGGGATGCAATTTTATGCCCTTAAACCCGTTTTCTATTGCCCAATTAATTTCATTTTTAACTTCTTCTTCGGTTAAATCTTGGTGCAACGTCATAAACCCAATAAATTCTGGGTAGGTTTCCATTTCCGTTTTTATAAAATTGTTAATAGAACGAACTTGGTGAGCAGTTGTCGCAACCGAGTGAACAACGTACCTACTAACCCCTGCCTTTTTTCCGTCTTTAATAAGGTTTTCGGCAGTGCCTGCGCTCATTTCCATTTCAATATCGTAAAACACGCCAATGGTATCGGTTGCCTTTTTGGCAATTTTTTCTGGGTATATATGTGCGTGTGCGTCTATTATTTCCATTTTAATACCTGCTAAAAATTAAAGTTTATTACGTTGAATTTTACCGCTTATGGTTTTTGGTAGTTCATCTCTAAATACTACTACCCTTGGGTATTTATAAGGTGCTGTATGGTTTTTAACGTATTTTTGAATTTCTTTCTTTAATTCTTCAGTCCCTTCGGTGCCTTTCGTTAATACTATACTTGCTTTAACTACTTGCCCACGAACTTCATCTGGAACGGCAGAAACACCACATTCTAATACGTATGGTAATTCCATTATTACGCTTTCTATTTCAAAAGGCCCAATTCTATAGCCAGAAGATTTTATTACGTCGTCAACACGGCCAACGTACCAAAAATACCCGTCTTCATCTCTCCAAGCGGTATCGCCCGTATGATAAACGTTATCGTGCCATACTTCCTTGGTCTTTTCTTCGTCGAGATAGTATTCCATAAACAGACCGCAGGGTGAGCCTGCATCTGTTTTGACAACGATTTCACCAACCTCGCCGACCTTTGCGGTCTTGCCTTCGGAGGTGATGAGGTCAACGTCAAAC
>JAZOOP010000056.1:0-10680 GCA_045655065.1 Christensenellaceae bacterium | reverse complement strand
TTTTAAACACCAAAGTTAACGGGCCCGGCGTATAGGCTTTAAGTAGTTTATAAACGTAATCGTGTTCAATATAAACTAATTCATTTAAGTCGTAGTTTTTATGCACGTGCGCTATAAGTGGGTTGTCGGCTGGTCTACCTTTAACTTCAAAAATTTTTTTAACGGCTGTTGGGTTTATACCTACTGCGCCTAACCCGTAAACCGTTTCGGTTGGTATACCTATAACTTCCCCTTTCTTTAATAGTTCTACGGCAATTTTTAAGTTTTCTTCGCTTAAACTTGCTATTTTAGTAATCATATTAAAAAATTTCTTTATCTACTTCGCTAATGGCTTCTGCAACGTTAAATTCTGGTTCAGCCATTTCAACTTCTTCCGTTTCTTCTATATCATAAGTATTAGAAACCCTAGTAGAAACTCTTTCGTTATTTTCTACACTGCCACCTTCATTTATAGAAACAAACTTAGTGCATTCACGTTTAAAGAACAATTCAATAGTGCCTTGTGCGCCACTTCTGTTCTTTTCTACTATAAGTTCAACAACGTCTTTTTTAACTTTACCACTTTCTATATCTTCAACGCTAGCAAATTTTTCTGGGCTGTGGATAAACATAATAATATCGGCATCTTGTTCTATTGCACCAGATTCTCTTAAGTCAGACATTTGTGGTGTACCTTTTCTGTTTTCTACTGCACGAGATAATTGCGATAAAACTAATACCGGTACGTTTAATTCTTTTGCCATAATTTTTAGGTTTCTAGAAATATCGGTAACTTCTTGTTGGCGATTATCAAATTTCTTTTTAGACGTCATAAGTTGCAAGTAGTCTACAACAACGAAATCTAAACCTTGCCTACGTTGTAGTCTTCTACACAAAGAAGTCATTTCAGCAGGCGAAATTATTGCCGAGTCGTTTATGTACATTTTGGTTTGCCCAAGCATTTCTTTTGCTTTTGCTAAAGCAACCCATTCACTTCTTTGCATTTGCCCTTTATTTACTTTACTCATACTAACGTTTGCTACTGAACAAACCATTCTTTGACCAAGTTGTTCTTTACTCATTTCTAACGAAAATACTGCTACTGAATAACCTTGCATAGCAACGTTTTCTGCAACGTTCATAGCAAACGAAGTTTTACCAACTGCTGGGCGGGCTGCTAAAATTAACAAATCGCTTTTATTTAAGCCGTTTATAATTTTATCTAAACCATCATAGCCCGTTTTAATACCACGTAAGCCACTACCACTTTTAGAAAGTTCGTCTATTTTATTCATTACGGAAGGAAGAATTTTGTTAATTGGCACTAAATCGCTAGTGTCGGCAGTATTAGAAATATCGTAAATAGTTTTTTCTGCGTGTGCTAACGCTTCGTTTCTATCTTCGCTGTTTGCACAATTATTAATTATTTCGGTTGAGCCTTTAATAATTCTACGTAGCATACTATCTCTTAAAACCATATCTAAATAAACTTTATAGTTTGCAGAAGCAGGCAACACGTTAGTAAGCATAACTATGTAGTCTATACCACCAACTTTTTCCATAACCCCTTGTTTTTCTAATTTATCGGTTAAAGTTACAATATCTACAGGTTGATTATCTTTTATAATTTCGCTCATTGCATTAAAAATGTATTGGTGGCTTTCTATATAAAAGTCTTCTTCCTTTAGAAATGCCGTAATTTCTATTTGAATTCGTGCATCAACTAAAATACACCCTAAAAGTGCTTGCTCCGACTCAATATTATGTGGCATTACTAAACTTTTGTTAACTATTTTCTTACTCATAATTCTTCTTCCTTATAATTTTTCTATTTCTATAATAGCATCTTTAAATATGCTAAACGCTTTTTCGTACGTTTTTTTATCTAGTAAATCTACTTTTGCAATTTTAAGTAATTCTACAGGGTTATCGCTACTACCCGAAGATAAAAACTTTTTATAATCTTTAACGGCAACTTCGCCTTCACGTTCTATTCTATCTACAATAGATAAGGCACTTATTATGCCCGTTGCGTATTTATACACGTAAAATGCCCTATAAAAGTGTGGTATTCTTGCCCATTCGTATTTTATTTCACTATCGTAAGTAATGCTTTTGCCGTAGTATTTTGCATTTATTTCAAAATATTTTTGGCTTAAACTATCTTTTGTAATGGCATTGCCTTGTTCTACTTCGCTATGAGCATACTCTTCAAATTCAGCAAATTGAGTTTGGCGAAATAGGGTAGTTCTTATCATTTCAAGTAAATACGAAAGCAAATATTTTTTTAACTTTTTATCTTTTGCGTTTTTCAAAAGATATTTATATAAAAGCACTTCGTTTACAGTGCTTGCAACTTCTGCTACGAATATTTTATAGTCTGCCTTGTTGTAAGGTTGGCACTTGTTAGAGTAATAAGAGTGAATACTATGCCCCATTTCGTGGGCTATTGTAAAAATATCGTGCGTGGTTTGTTGGTAATTTAATAACACGTAAGGGTGTGTATCGTATACTGCAACGGAGTATGCACCACTACGTTTGCCTTTTCTTTCTTCAACGTCTAACCACCTGTTTTCGTAAGCAGTTTTAAGAAGTGAAGTATATTCTTCGCCTAAAGGTGCTAAGGCCTTTATTACCAAGTTATAACTTTCTTCATAAGGTAGTTTTAATTCCGCATCTTCTACGATTGGAACGTACATATCGTACATATGCATTTTTTTAAGTTTTAGGTTTTTCTTCTTTAGCCTAATATACCTATGAAGTAGTGGCAAGGCTTTGTTTACGCCTTTTATTAAATTTTTATAAACTTTTTCATCTACGTCTTCGTTAAAAAGAGCCATTTCTAACGCACTATTAAACTTTTTAACGTTTGCATAAAACACGTCTTTTTTAACGCTTGCAATATAAGTTGCAGAAATAGTGTTTATTAACGAAACGTAGGCATTATAGTATTCTTTAAAGTATTTTTTTCTTAAAGCCCTATCTTCGCCATGCATAACTACACCGAACATACCATGGCTCATTGGAATTTTTTCGCCTTTATAGTTTAATGGTTTTAGTGGTAAATCTGCATTATCTATTTTAGTAAAAATATCTCTAAAAGAAGAAAGTGGTTCTGCACTTTTTGCTAAAATTCTTTCTTCGTTTTCACTTAAAACGTGCTTTTTGCCTTTTAAAATGCCTTTTAAGGTATTATCGTATTCGCTTAAATCTTTATCTTCTATATAGGCTAAAATAATTTCATCTTCTAAAACAGTTAGTTCAGGCGAAATATAAGCACAATTAGAATTGTATTTTACGGCTAAAGCCGTAACTTTATCTGACAAAGCGGAATAAGTGCTATTTGTTGTGTCTCCGTCTTTAAGCATCATTGCGTAAACGGAAAGTTTATCTATAATACGACTAACCTTTTCTAACTCTTTCATACAATTAAAAAAGTTTTCTTTTTGGTTTAGTTTGCCCTTGAATTCTAAAACGCCGTTTACGTTTTCTAAAGCCAAAGCATAATCTTTTTCCCACTCTTCAATGCTTTTATATATATCTTCTATCGCCCAAGTTTTATTTACCACTTTTACTTTTTCCTTTAATTTTTATTGCTATGTATTGGTGCAGGAATTCTTCCGCCCCTATTTATTAACCTTTCGCAACCGTGAGGGCTAACAGGCATTATTGGTGCCATACCAAGCAAACCACCGAATTCTACGTTATCGCCCACGTCTTTATTAGGTACGGGTATAATTCTTACCGCAGTTGTTTTATTGTTTATCATACCAATAGCACATTCATCTGCTATAATGCCTGCAATAGTTGTTTCTGGAGTGTTACCTGGAATTGCAACCATATCTATACCAACTGAACAAACTGCCGTCATTGCCTCTAATTTCGCTAAAGTTATTGCGCCTTTGTTTGCAGCGTTTATCATACCAATATCTTCACTAACAGGTATAAACGCACCAGAAAGCCCACCAACGTTACCACTTGCCATAACGCCACCTTTTTTTACTGCGTCGTTAAGCATTGCTAAAATAGCAGTTGTGCCGTGGCCACCAACAACGTCTACACCAATTTCTTCTAAAATATGCGCAACGCTATCGCCCATAACAGGGGTTGGCGCTAAAGAAAGGTCTACAATACCAAACTCTGCGTTAAGCATTTCAGATGCCCTTTTTGCTATTAATTGACCTGCCCTTGTAATTTTGAAAGCAGTTTTCTTAATAACTTCTGCTATTTCGTTTAGGCTTGCTTGTTTATGGTATGTTAGTGCGTGATGAACTACACCCGGCCCAGAAACACCAACGTTAATAACCGTTTCGCCTTCACCTATGCCGTGGAAAGCACCTGCCATAAAAGGATTATCTTCTACTGCGTTACAAAATACTACTAATTTTGCTGCACCCAACCCATCTTTTTCAGCCGTTTTAAAGGCACAATCTTTAATGATTTTGCCCATAAGTTTAACGGCATCCATATTGATACCCGTTTTAGAAGAGCCTACGTTTACAGAAGAACAAACTCTATCGGTAACGGCTAAGGCTTCTGGAATACTATTTATAAAAGATATTTCACTTTTAGTTATACCTTTTTGGCATAATACCGAATAACCACCCAAAAAGTCTACGCCAATAGTTTTTGCAGCCCTATCTAGTGCTTTTGCCAAAACTACTTCTTCGCCGTTAAATGCATTGGTTAATAAACTTGCAGGGGTAATAGATACCCTTTTGTTTATTATTGGAATACCATATTCGTTTTCTAAGGTATTAGCAACTTTAACTATATTTTCGGCTTTTTTACAAATTTTATCGTAACAAAGGTCTGCCGTGGTTTTTGCATCTTCTCTTATACAAGATAATAAAGATATACCCATAGTAATGGTTCTAACGTCAAAATGTTCTTTTTCTACCATATCTATGGTTTCTAAAATTTCGTTTCTATTAAGTAATGCCATATTAAATGCCCCTATGAATTAAATTTTGTGCATTGCGTTAAAAATATCTTCGTGTTGAACGTGAATAGAAACACCTATTTCTTTACCTAGTTCAACTAACGAGTTTTTTACCTCAATTAAAGAAAGTTTGCTTTCGTTTATTTCACAAAGCATTAACATTGTAAAGTTGCCTTGAACTATTGTTTGGCTAATGTCTTCTATGTTAACGTTTTTTTCTGCAAGGTTTGTAGATACTTTTGCTATTATACCTGGCTTATCTTTTCCAATTACGGTTACTATTGCTTTCATTTTTATTCCTCCGTTTTTTCCTGTTTTGCAATTTCGTATTCGTATAAAATATTACTTTGAGTTTTATAGTTATAAACTTGGTTTTCTTCTAGTTTAGGAAATTCCCTTTCATAAAAAACCCAAACGTTTCGCTCAAAATATTCTTTTTTGTATTTATTCCACTCTAAAAAAGTTAAAGTTTTAAGGTCTACGCCGTTATGTTCGTGTATACTTTCATCATAGCCAATAAAACTACCCGAATATATTTCTTTTTTGTTTTTTTCTAAATCTACTAAAACCTTAAGATATTTATTTACCCTTCTATAAATAATTCCTAAATATAAAAAGGTGTAAACCACAAATAGTGCCGAAACTACGTATTGAAGTGCTTGTACGGTTGTAATAGTTGGGCTTTTATAAGGCAAAGAGCAATACCACAACATATTACCTAACGTAAATATTACAAATACTACTAGCGAAGAATAGTAAATTATTAAATGTTTTTTTCTTTGATTTTTTACTTTGTTTAATTCTTCTTGACTAAAATATAACATTTTATCTTCCCTTATAGTCTTGGCGAAGCCTTATTAACTTGCCGTTTTCTCTTTTGTATAATTCATACCTGTCGCTAAACTCTGCCATGATTAAGTTTGGGTGGTCTTTCACCCTAGAATAAATTGGGTAGTTTGGCTGTTGCAACGGTGATGGCGCACTTACCGGCTGAGTAGTTATTTGTTGTGGCGTTTGCGTTGTTTGTTGCGCTACAGGTTGTTTTACTGGTTGTTGAGGTGCGTTTACTATTTGAATTTTTTTATTTTTCTTTTTATTATCTAACCCAAAAATTTTACAAATAGTAGTAATAACTGCATATAAAACGGAAAGCCCTAACGCAATAAAGAACACCGTTTTAAGTATTGGATAGGTTATAAAAGAACCTGTTAATAACACAATTAACCCTAGCACCGCCACAAAAATTGCAGGTTGTAAATTTACTAGTGCAAGCACTTTATAAATTGTTAAAAACACGGTTGTTATTATTTTTTTTACCATTTTACCTTTTAACTACCCCTTTTAATTACAAGAACCATTAAAAATTCCGTATATTAGGTTAACGAAAAATACCCTTAGAGAGTTTTGGTTTAGTGAACTTGGCTCTATAACGCCAACTACGTTGTTTAACGTACAACACCCGTAAACCCTACTATCGCTACTATTTTCTCTATTGTCGCCCAAATAGAAAATTTCGCCAACTCCTACGGTAAAACTAACTTCTTCTTCGCTGTAATTGTAGTAAGTTTTACCTTTAACGTAGTTTTCTTCTAAAAGTTTTTCTTCTGCACCTATTTGTTTTCTGTAAACCTTGCCGTTTTTAATAGTTATTACGTCGCCTTCTAAGCCAATAACCCTTTTTATTATCCATGCGTTGTTTACCACGTTTTCTATAACTATAATGTCGCCGTAAGTTGCAGTTTTTAGTTTATTGCCAAGAAGTAAATCGCCAGAACTATCGTTTTTGCCGTTTACTACCTTTCCACCATATAAAGTAGGCTCCATACTAGGCCCGTCAACTTTTACGTTAAAGAAAACAAACGTGTTTAATATTATAACTACTATTAAACCTAGTGCTACTACCGATAGAATTACCGTTATTATTATATCTTTACAAGAACTCTTTTTTGTATTTATTGCTTGTTCTGGTTGTATTTGTGGTTGTGGTGAATTCTCCATAAATCTACCTGTTGTTTTTCTTTTAATTATTCCCTAAAATATTTTGTTAAACCCACAAAATATTGTTTACTAAATATTCTTTATCTACAAAAATTTCTATAGAAGTAATATTTTTATAACTCTTTAACACCCTGCTTTCTTTGGTTTTAAATTTGTTGGTATCTATTTTAATATTTTGCCAAATATTGCCACCTTTAAGTGGAACAACTGCAAAATAATTAGTTTGCTCTGCGCCAATGGTGTTAGTTAGTTTTACGGTAACGTTACAATCTTCTTTACAATAAACGTCTAGCATAAGCATTGCTCTATCTGAAAGAAAAGCTCTTATAGAATTCATTCTAAAACTCTTTAAACCATACTTGCAATATGCCCCGCAAATTTCCATTGGTCCTTCTTTTATTTCTACTGCAAAACTATTGTCGTAAGATAAGTGCATTTCGTTATTTTCTGCGCCCGTTGCGTTAATTAACAAATACTTAGAATCGCATTTTCTACTAGAAAAAATTACGTTAGATTTATAAGACCTTGTAACTTCTTCTTCCTTAAAGGTTTTAACCTGTACGTTAGAGGTTACCGAATAGCCGTTTTTGTTGGTGATTTTTACGTAATACGCTACAAGCCCAGACTTTACGTGTGGAGCATAGTAGGTAAAGTATTTACCCGTTTTTTTATCTAGTTCTAAATCTTCAACCTTCCATTCCCTTAAAGAAGGCTCTACTTCCCTTTCAGAAATATAAAGGTTTATACTTTTAATTTTTTGTTCTAAAACGTCTATTTCAATTTTTAACTTTCCGTCTTCTATTTGAATTTTCGTTTCTGGAACTTTAAGTAAACGTTCTTGGTTGAACTTTTGTTTAAGCATAATTTCGTTTAAGAACAAAAACATATTTGCGTATGCTTGGCAATCTACCACTTCTTCGCAGTTAGGCGAAAAATAAACTGCTTTATATACGTTTTGGTTTATTCTTACCATAGTGTCAAACGCCCTGTCGCAATCGTACATAGTGTTGTTTGTTGCAGAAAGCATTAAACTTGGGCAGTTTACGTATGGCGCATAAGATTGTGGCTCTACGCCAGCAATATAACTTAGTTCACTATCGGAAAATTGTGGCTCTACTGCGCCACTAAATTTATTAACGCCTTTATACGCTCTCCAACCAGAGTTTAATATAAATACCGAAGCTGATAAGCTTGGTTCGGTTGCACTTAGTTGCCACAACACACCTGCGCCTAAACCTGCGCCTACTGCACAAACTTTATTAACTGAAGGTTGGCTTTTTAAAAATGCATATGCGTTTTTAGCACAACTAACCCATTGATATCTAAAAGAATTTCTTACGTTATTCTCTTTGCATTCGTTTACGTTAACGTTTTGGTAATTTGCGAACTCTAAATCTTCCGGGTAGATAGTAAATTGTTCTCTATCTTTTGCATAGCCAAACACGTCTATAGCAAGCGCTAAATACCCTTTTTTAGCAAACTCTAGCGCTAGCCTATCTTCTAGCCTATTGCAAACGTTTGGAATAAGCAAAACTGCCGGTTGCTTTTTTACACCTATTTCCCCCGCCAAAATACCAAATACTTCAACCTTACCTTTTTCTGTTGTTAAAGTATCTAAATAAATTCTGCTTACTTTTACGTTACCTTCAACCCTTTCACTTACAACTTGAAAATTATTGGTAACACTATGAGTAAAGCCGTTCCAAATTGATGAAGGAGTTAAAATTTTTACTGCCATATAAACCTCTTTGCCATTTTAAGTAATTAAAATTTTTTATTGATTTAATACTCAAATAAAAAAATTTACAATTTTTGTTGCTTTTTGTTAAAGTATAAAGTATAATATTCACTACAGCCTATAAAATGCCTATTGTATATATTATAATATTATTTATATTATATAACATAAAGGCAAGCAATACAAGTGTTTTTTAACAACTTTTTAAGGAGAAATTATGGTTTGTTCGTATTCTAAAGAATATTCTGCCTCTAGTTTTACCGACGTAGAGAATTTGTTTATTTACGAATATATGCCACAGGCAACCGGAGATGCCGTTAAGGTTTACCTTTACGGTCTTTTCTTGTGCAAAAACCAAAATTTTGATAGCAGTTTAGAAAAAATTGCTAAAACACTTAATATGCAAGAAGAAAAAGTTATAGATTGTTTTATGTTTTGGGAAGAATTTGGGCTTGTTAGCATAATAAGCAAAAATCCTTTTACGGTAAACTACTTACCTGTTAGAACTGCTTTTTCTGGAAAAACTAGAAAGTTTAAGGCTGAAAAATATACCGACTTTACTAAGGGCGTTCAACTTCTTATATCTAACCGTATGATAAGCACTAGCGAATATACCGAATATTTTACCATTATGGAAACTTACGGCATTAAACAAGAAGCCATGCTTATGATTATTAAGTATTGCGTAGATAGAAAAGGTAACGATATTGGCTACAAATATATTTCTAAAGTGGCTAAAGATTTTGGCGCTCGTGGCATAATTACTATGGAAATGGTAGAAAAAGAACTTTCTTCTTATATTATGCGCACTAGCGAAATACAAAAAATACTTTCTGCCCTATCTATTAAGCGCCAACCTGAAATTGAAGATTTAAATTTCCTTAAAAAATGGACGGGTGAACTTAATTTTGAAACGGAAAACATTATTTATGCTGCAAGTTCTTTAAAAAAATCTTCTATGGCTAAATTAGACGAGTTTTTACTTGAACTCTACTCTACAAAAAGTTTTTCTAAAGAAGAAATTAAAGACTTTAAGGAAAGAAAAGAAAAAATTTACCAACTTGCTATTAGTATAAACAAAGCCCTTTCCGTTTACGTAGACGTTTTAGATACCGTTATAGATACCTACGTTAACAAGTGGGTTAGTTACGGCTACGGCGAAGAAGCGCTTTTATACATTGCTTCTTACTGCTTTAAAAACGGCAACAACACCTTACAACAAATGGATGAATTGGTAGAAAACTTAAGGCAAAAAGGGTTAATAGATTTATCTAGCGTTGGCGACTATTTTGAAAACATAAATAAGACAGATGAGTTTATTAAAAAAGTGTTACTTACTGCAGGTATTAATCGTAGACCTACCCCTTGGGATAGAGACAATTTAAGCACTTGGAAAAGTTGGAATTTTAGCGAGGAAATGATTTTAGAAGCGGCTAAACTTTCTGCAGGTAAAAGTTCGGCAATACCTTATATGGTTGGAATTTTATCTAATTGGAAAAACAAAGGCGTTTATACTCTTGGCGGTATAGAAAGCACCCCTACTACAAGTGGCGAAATTTCTATTGCAGACTACAATAGAGAGTATGAAAAACGTAGAAGTTTGGCAATTTCTAAGGCGCAAAAAAATTACGAAAAGGCAATGAACGTAGAAGGTTTTGCAACTGCTTATTCTAGGCTAAACTCAATAGAAAAAGATATGGCTTTTGCCGAAATTAACGGCAACACCGAAGCCCTAGTTGCCCTAGAAAACGAAAAGGCTAACTTAGAAAAAATCGTTAGTAATTTACTGGCGAAAATAAAGTTAACTACAAAAGACCTTTCTCCTATTTATTCGTGCGAAAAATGTAAAGATACGGGCTACGTTAAAAACCAAAGATGCACCTGCTTTAATAAGTAAAATTTAATTTAAAAATATTAAAAGGCTAATGTTTTCATTAGCCTTTTTCGTTTTATTTTTTTGTTTAATCTCCTGCATTAACACCCCAATGAATTTGAATATCGTCGCTTAAATTTGCGCACCAAT
>JAZOOP010000055.1:0-12461 GCA_045655065.1 Christensenellaceae bacterium | reverse complement strand
AAACGAAAATTGCTTTGTTTCCATTTTTAATCCCCTTATTTGCTAAAGGGATTATTAACCATTTTAATTATTTTATACATTATTAATTTTTTAAATACTATTGCAACAAACTAATATTTGTGGTATATTATATAAGGCTTTTTAATAGGCTAATTTATTTTTTAGGTGATTTATGAAATACGACGTTATTATTGTTGGTGGTGGCGCAGGCGGGCTTTTCGCTGCTTATGAATTTGTTAAAAGAATGCCTACGGCAAAAATTTGCCTTGTAGAAAAAGGCGCTCCATTAAACAAGCGTAAATGCCCTATAGACGGGGTTAAAATTAAAAACTGCATAAATTGTAAACATTGTTCTATTACCACGGGTATAGGTGGGGCAGGCGCTTTTTCAGATGGTAAATATAACATTACCAACAACTTTGGTGGTGACTTTAATCTTTACGTTGGCGATGACGAAGCGTTAAGTTTAATGAAATACGTAGATAGCGTTAACCTTGCTTATGGTGGCGAAAAGGCTAAAATTTATTCTACCGTTGGTTCAGATATTAAAAGAAGGGCTTTGCAATTTGACCTTCATATGCTAGATGCCCAAGTTAGGCATTTAGGCACGGAAAGGAATTACTACATTTTACAAAACCTTATAGAATATATTTCTAAGTATATTGAAATTAGGTATTATACAGACGTTGAAGACGTTGAAAAAACAGACGAAGGTTGGAAAGTTTCTTGCAAAGGCAAAGAAGATTTAGAAAGTAAATACGTTATTATTGCGGCAGGCAGAAGTGGTTCTAAATGGACTAGCGAACTTTGCAACAAGTTTGGTATTGCTAACGAAAATAACCGTGTAGATATTGGTATTAGGTTTGAATGCCCGTTTGAAGTTTGGCAACCTATTACAGATGCAGTTTACGAAAGTAAAATTATGTATCGTTCCCCTAAAACTAGAAGTGTATGTAGAACTTTCTGTATGAACCCACACGGCGAAGTTGTTGCAGAAAATACTAACGGCATCGTTACCGTTAACGGACATAGTTACGACGACCCTGCTTTATACACCCAAAACACTAACTTTGCCCTACTTGTAACGCATAAATTTACAGAGCCGTTTAAGAATTCTAACGCATACGGCGAAAGCATTGCTGCACTAACCAATATGTTGGTTGGTGGCGTTATGGTTCAAAGGTTTGGCGACCTTTTAATTGAAAAAAGAACAAACGATAAACGCTTGCGTGAAAGTTTTACTCGCCCTACCCTAGATGCTACCCCTGGTAACCTTGCGTTATGTATGCCAAAGGCTACCCTAGATACTATTATAGATATGATTTTCGCTTTAGATAAACTTGTTCCCGGCACTGCTAACTACGATAACTTGCTATACGGCACCGAAGTTAAGTTCTATAACTCTAAAGTAGAAATAGACAACCACTTAGAAAGTAAAGAAAAAGGCTTGTTCTTTATTGGCGACTCTTCTGGCACAACACACTCGCTTTCACAAGCATCTGCACAAGGCGTTTACGTTAGTAGGTATATTTCTAACCTACTTTCTGGTAAAGACGAACCATTGTTTTAATAAAATAAATTAGGGGGTGGATTTTTCACCCCTTTACATTAAGGTAAATATGTTAGAGATTATTAAAAGTAGACACTCCGTTAGGCAATATTTAGATAAAAGTATTCCTAAAGAGTTAGTAGAAATTCTACAAAACGAAGTAAACGATTGCAATTCTAAAAGTGGTTTAGATATTAGACTTATGGTAGATGAGCCTTTGGCCTTTACCGGCATGATGGCTAAATACGGCAGGTTTCAACACGTTAAAAACTATTTTGCTATTTGTGGCAAAAAGAATAAACTTTGCAAAGAAAAGGCTGGTTATTACGGCGAAAAATTAGTGCTTAAAACCCAAGAATTAGGGCTAAACACCTGTTGGGTTGCTTTAACCTATAACAAGGCTAAATGCCCCGTTAAACCTAATAAAAGTGAAGAAATTATAATTGTAATTGCACTAGGCTACGGCACAACCCAAGGTAATCCACATAAAAGCAAACCCCTAACTTCGCTATATTCTTCTAAAGAAGAAGTGCCTAGTTGGTTTATTAAAGGGGTTGAATACGCTTCACTTGCCCCAACGGCTATTAACCAACAACAATTTATATTTAATTATAAAAACGGGGTTGCAACGGCAAAAGCCAAAATTGGCCCTTGTAATTTAATAGATTTAGGCATTGTTAAATACCACTTTGAATTAGGCGCAGAAAAAGAAAATTATTTTAACTTATAAGGATAGAATTATGAAAAAAATTGCTAAATTTTATAAGGTTAGTGAAGTTCAACTAAACGAAAACAACTTAAAAGAAGAAGATATATCGTTGCCTAAAAGGGCAACTTCTGGTAGCGCTGGTTACGACTTTTTTGCTCCTTTTTCTTTTTCTCTTAACTCTGGTGAAAGTATTAAAATTCCAACGGGAATTAGGGTTAAAATAGAAGAAGGTTGGGTATTAAAAATTTACCCAAGAAGTAGTTTAGGTTTTAAGTATAGGCTAACCTTAAACAACACAGTTGGCATAATTGATAGCGACTATTTTAATGCAGATAACGAAGGGCATATTTTTATTAAACTAACTAACTGTGGCGAAAAGCCTTTAGAAGTTGAAAAAGGCAAAGGTTTTGCACAAGGTATTTTTATTGAATACGGCATTACTGAAGACGACGACTGCACTTCTACCCGTTTCGGTGGCTTTGGCAGTACGGATAAAAAAAGTTTTTAATTTAATATATTGCAGTTTTTTAAATATATGATTGCTTAAAAAGTTTTTCAATTTTTTTATTCTTTGTTTATTTGGCACTAAAAAAGAACTCTTAAATTAAGAGTTCTTTTTTCTTTAGTCTAAAACTACTTGATAAAACTTTTAATATATGATATAATAAATATGCCAAACTAACTAAATAAACGCAATTTGTGGTGTAATTTTATTTTTTATTGAGATAATTACATTTATTTTGAACACAATAGTACTATTGAATTTGATAAAATGCAGATTCTACTTGTGCTATTGTGGTTACACCCTTTTGCGTAAAGTTAGTTTGGCGACTATCGGAGTCTGCGTTTTTGTGCGCTTACTTCGGTAGGCGCACTTTTTTTAAAAGGAGAAACAAAATGCAACAAGACGAAATTCTTATTAAATCACAAAAAAACCAATTTTATTTTGACAAGTTTAAAAAAAAGATGCTAATCATTGGCGCTATAGCAGTTCCTTATGCTTTGTTCCCATGTTTAATAGGCGTTAAAGAAATTCTCCCGTTGTTTATAGGGCTTTCTTTATTATGGCTATGCATTGTTGCTTTTATTTATTTTCTAAACAGATATTGTTTTAACAACATAGAGTGGATTGTTACTCAAAAAGGCATAACTCTACTAAACAAAAAAACGAAAAATAAAACCTTTATTGCCACAGACCATATTAACTCTGTTTTCTTAGTAAAAAATTGTGTTAGAATTATAAGCAATGACATCACACGACCTGTTGCATTAGATTTTTTGGAAAATGCCACCGAAATGGTTGAAACAATAAAATCTTTAATTTACACTACAAAAAAACACAAAGAAGTAACCATAAGTCAAAGCAAACCTGCAGAAGAAATTGTAAAATATAAAAAATTATATGACGATGGTATTATTACTAAAGAAGAGTTTGAACAAAAGAAAAAACAACTTTTAAATATATAATAAATAAGCATTTAAAAAGAACTCTTAAAATTAAGAGTTCTTTTCTTTTAATCTTTAATAGTATATTTATATAAAGTAGATTTTGGTACGCCACGTTCTTTTGCAACCATTTTTAAGGCTTCTTTTTTGTCGTACCCCTTGTTTATATAAAATTCAATATGTTCTTTTTCGGTTAAAGAAAGGTTTTCGTTTACGTTTTTTCCACCTTCTACAACTAAAACGTATTCCCCTTTAACTTCGCTACTAAAACCACTTTCTAAATTAAAAATTTCTACCTTTTCGTGCAGTTTTGTAATTTCTTTAACGGCAACGGCAACACGGCTACCAAAAACTTCTTTAATGGTTTCTACGTCTTTTTTAATATCGTGTGGGGCGCAATAGAAAATTAACGTCATATCTAAATTCTTATATTTTTCTAAAAGTTCTACCCTTTCTTTTTTCTTTTCTGGCAAGAAACCTAAAAAGCAGAATTTAGTTGCATCTAACCCACTTAAAATAAGTGCGTTAATTAAGGCAGATGGCCCTGGAATTACGGTATATTCTAAATTATTTTCTATTAACATTTTAACTAAAATATTGCCGGGGTCGGAAATAACGGGCATACCTGCGTCTGTAATTAACGCAATATTTTTGCCCATTTTTAGTTTTTCTATTATTTTTTCGCCTTCTTTTCTTTCGTTAAATTTATGGTAAGAAATTAACGGCTTTTTTATGTTATAGGCGTTTAGCAGTGTTATAGAGTGCCTTGTATCTTCGCACGCTATTTCATCTACGCTTTGTAAAACTTCTACTGCCCTAAAAGTAAAATCTTTTAAGTTGCCTATAGGCGTACCTACAAAGTAAAACATACTTCCCCCTAATTATTTATATTGTTTAATACTTTAATACCTTTCTTGCCACCTTTAACGCCTTCTATTAAAAATAAATACGGCTCTTTATTAGGTGCTGAAACAAATTGCAATTTCTTTGCAGTAATTTTATATTTTTCCATTAGGCAAATGGTTTCTGCAAGCCTTTCTACCCTATGAACTATGCAAGTTCTACCACCAAACTTAAGTGAGTAAGAAATTTTTTTAATTAGTTCTTCTAGTTTTAGTTCAACTTCTCTTTTGCAAATATCTATACTAGGGTTTTTATCGCCATCGCCACTACCTATTTCCATATATGGTGGGTTGCAAAGTATTAAAGAAAATTTATTTGCATATTCACTACCTATTTCTTGAATTTTGCAATTTTCAACGGCAAAAATTTCATTTAGCCCGTTTAATTCTATGCTTTTTTTAGAAAGGTCAACTAAAGGCTTTTGCATTTCAAATAAAGTAACGCTTTTGGTGGTGTTTTTGTTTAGTGCATAAAAATGCAAGCCAACAATTCCACTGCCAGAACAAAAATCTGCCACTATGTCGTCTTTTTTACCCTTAGCGAATTTAGAAAGCAAAATAGAATCTGAAGTAAAGGTATATAAACTATCGTCTTGATATATTTTTAAATTTTCAATAAGTAAATCTTCTAATCTTTCCATAAAGTTTACCTAAAATAATTTTAATAAAAAATTAAGGCACGAAAAACTCGTGCCTTTAACTTTTTTTAGTTTCTTATTCTTCAGAAATTGCTTCTACTGGACAACCATCTGAACAAGCACCACAGCTCAAACACAATTCTGCATCAATATTGTATTGAGTATCCCCTTGGCTAATAGCGCCAACTGGGCATGTATCTGCGCAAGCACCACAAGAGATGCAAGCATCGCTAATTTTATATGCCATAGTAAAGTTCCTCCTTTGGTTCTTAAAGATATTCTATCACAAATTTTTTTATTTGTAAACATTAATCTAGAATTTTTTTCATATCTTCGGTAATTTCTTTGTCGTCTTCTTCTTTTTGATTATTCTTATTAAAAGTTAACTCTTTTACCGCAAAATCTTTATACACTTCGCTACCGTCTTCTTTTGTAATTTTAACCTTGCTAATAAGTTTTAACATATCGTTAGAAACTACAACACCAGTACCGTCTGGGGTTTTTACCGTGCCACCAAGTTTAGGCATTTTTTTGTAAACTTCTGCGTAATATTCGTTTTCATATTCTAAACAACACATAAGTCTTCCACATAAACCACTTATTTTAGAAGGGTTTAGGTGCAAGCCTTGGTTTTTAGCCATTTTAATTGTAACCTTGCTAAATTCTGGCATACAAGAAGAACAGCAACAAGGTCTGCCACAAGGTGCAATGCCACCTAAAATTTTAGTTTCATCTCTAATTCCAACTTGCCTTAATTCTATTCTTAAGTGGAACTTGGTTGCTAAATCTTTAACTAAATCTCTAAAGTCTATTCTGCCGTCTGCAGTAAAATAGAAAACTAATTTTTTACCATCAAAAGAATATTCAGCACCAATTAGTTTCATATCTAAATTATGCTCTAAAATTTTCTTTTGGGCTTCTTCCATTGCTTCTGGAACTTTCTTTTGGTTTTCTTTTACCCTTTTTTCATCTTTTTCAGTTGCTTTTCTAATAATAGGTTTTAGTGGATGAGTAATTTCACTATCATCTACTTCTTTAACCCCAAAAACAACCGTGCCGTATTCTAGGCCTTTTGCTGTTTCTACAACAACGCCTTGCCTTTCTTTATAAGTTGCACTATCGTTTTCTGGCGAAAAATAATACACTTTTGCAGTATTTCTAAATTTAACGCCTATAATTTTTGCCATTTAAATTTGCCCTCCAACAATTGAAGTAATAGCCATTCTAATAACATTGTGTTATTTGCGTTGGCTTTTTTACGCCTTTTTGCTTCTTCTACCTTTTCTAGCGCATATATTAGCGAACCCAACTTAAACCCCGTTGCCATTTTGGTTTTAGCAAGTAATTCTTTGTTTTGAACAAGGTTTTCTTTGCCTTCAGAATAAAGAGTTAAATCTTTTAACGCTAGTTCTAATATGTTAAAAAAGTCTGTTAAATCTTGCAAAGTTTTGCTAATTTTATTTGAATATTCTAACACGTCTTTACTAGATTTCATATTTACCAAAGTATCGGCAACCAAATCTACCGTGTTAAAAAAGTTTTTATCGTTATAAAGTTTTACCGTTTGCCCAACCGTGCCGTCGCCCAAAGATATTGCCCTTTCTAAACTAGCCTTATCGGTTAATTCACTAGTTAAAGCATTAAAAAGTTTTTCTTTTGTAAAAGGGAAAATTTCTATTTTTTTCGCCCTAGATTTTACCGTTGGTAATAAACTATTTTCGCTTAAAACCCCTAGCAAGAAAAATACGTTTTTAGGTGGTTCTTCTAGTGTTTTAAGAAGTTTATTTTGCACCGAAAGGCTTGCCGTTTCGTTAAAGTTTAGCACGAAGAGTTTTTTGTTTAGTTCTATTGGTTTAATTACGCTTTCGTTAATAACTTCAGAAACTTCTTCTACGTTTATAGGGTTTTCCGTTTTAGGATAGAAGAACACGTCTGGATGCCTATTTTTTTCTATTAAATTACATACCCTACAGGTATTGCAAATATCTAAATTTTCACATAACAAAAGTTTTGCGAATTCTTTAAGATAAGAATTTAAGTATTTCTCGTCTGAACACACAAGTATATAGGCGTGAGAAAGGGTATTTTGCCTTTTTTCGCCACGAACTATTTTATATGCATTTGTGTCTTTTATAAGAGAGAAAAAATCTATCATCTACTTTCCTTTTAACTAAATTATTCCACGCTCTTTTAATGCGTTAATAATTTTATTATGGGTTTGTTCTTTAGTTCCACTAGCATCTATAACAACGAACCTATCTTTATAAATTTTAGCAAGTTCAAGGTAACCTGCATAAACTTTATTATGGAATTCCATACCCGTTTGTTCTAACCTATCGCCCGCATCTGCACCACCTTTTCTTTTAAATGCTTGTTCTGGTGGAAGATTTAAAAATAAAGTTAAATCTGGCATAAAGTTGGTTACTGCATAGTCGTTTGCTCTTTTAACGAATTCTAGCCCTAAACCCCTTGCATAGCCTTGGTATGCAAAAGAAGAGTCTATATACCTATCGCAAAAAACAAGTTCACCGTTTTCTAGTTTAGGTTTAACTATTTCTTTTAATAGTTGAGCCCTTGCAGAAGCATATAAAAGTGCTTCGCACTCGTCTGTCATAGTGGAATTATTTTTATCTAGAATAATGTTTCTAATCTTTTCAGAAACAACAGAACCACCTGGTTCTCTAGTTAAGTAATATTGTATATTATTTGCTTTTAAATACTCTTGCAAAAGGGAAATTTGTTTAGATTTACCTACCCCTTCGCAACCCTCAAAGGTTACTAATTTGCCTTTCATATTTTATCCTATAAGTATATTTATTTTATTTTCGGTTAGCCCGTAAACGTTGGTAGAACTTAATAAGTATTCTACACACTCTTTGGTAATTTCTTCGCCCGCTGAAATTATTGGGTAGCAAGGCGGGAATACGCCTACGTTGCTAGCGCTAATTTTACCAATGCTATCGGTTAAACTAACTAACTTGGTTTTGCCGTTTATTGCTTTAAGGTAAGGCTCTTTTCTAGCACCAAAAGAAATTTCCGTTTGCTTATTAACCCTTTGTTTAGCACCCGTTATTATGTTTTTTAAAACATCTTTTAACTTAATTAACTCGCTAGTTTTTGTTTGGTAAGAAAACATAAATAATATTCTTCTTTCGTTACAAAGTTCTACGAAAATATTATTTTTTTCTAAAATCCTAACTATTTCTAAAGAAGTAATATCTAAATTCTTGCAGTCTAAACTTAATTTAAATGGGTCTACTAAATCATCTAACCTGTACCCTAAATCCGTTAGGTTTTGCTTTAATGAAGAAATTTCATTTTCTAAACTAGGTATTCTATAAGTTTCTTCGTTGGCTTTTTTTACTGCGTATTCAACAGAAGCTAATATTGGGTAAGAAGGGCTTGTTGTTGAAAAAATATTTACCCCTTCTTTAACCAATTCTATTAGGTTTTTATGGTTTACCCCAATTAACGAGCCTTGGTTTAGCGAACACATCGTTTTATGCGTGCTTTCGCAAAAAGCATCTGCATATCTTCCTGCATATAAGCCGTTTAGCGAATACCTAAAATGACCGCCGTGAGCACTATCTAAAAGCAACAATTTTTTGTGTTCTTTTAAGGTTTTAGAAATATCTATTATGTCAAATGTTCTACCAAAATAGTCTGGATAAGTTAAAAATGCACCTATACAGTTAGGGTTGTTTTTTAATATTAAATCTATTTCTTCTACGGTTGGTAATACAGGTAAACCGTTTACCAAATCTTCACCAACAAAAATAGGTTCAATATTAAAAAGTTTTAAGCCGTTAAACACGCTTTGATGAGCATCTCTATTAACTATTATGCTATTTCCAAAACCTTTTACTGCATATAATAGTGCCAAAATGCTTAAACTTGTTCCGCCAGAAAGAATTTTACAATATTCTATTTGCAAAATTTTCTTTAGGTCTTCTTCGGCACTTAAAAGAACTTGGTCTAGTTTAAGAGAATCTACTTCGGTAATATCTAAAACAGCATCTTTAAATAAGGAACAAAACCCCTGTTCCGCCTTATGACCAGGCATATGAAAGCGTGTTGGGTTTTTAGATGCATATTGTTTTATTGCGTTATAAATTTTTAATTCCAACATAATTTTAACCTAAAATGTTAGAACATTGCCTAACTATTTCGTTTACAAAACTAATGCTTTCAAACTGCAAATCTTTTTGCTCTTTAATAAAATTAAAAAGTAATAAAACGGTATCTTTAGCAGTGCTTTCGCCGTCTAGCCTAAAAAACTCGCTTGCATTGTGTTTGGTGTTTTCATCTATTGGTAGTTTTTCTAGCATTAAGCCAAAATTTGCAGTAGTTTCTTCTATAGCGTCGCTTTTAATAGTAGTTCTATATAGAATTTTGTTTTCTTCAGTTTGGTTTTCGTTATAGATTAAAATTTTCTTGTAATCTTTAACTTCTTCAACCAATTTTCCTATTCTAGCCCTTTCTAAAAGTTTACCTTCTTCTTTTTGTTCTAAACTTCTAAAACGATTATCTTTTGCCATACGGGTTAAAAAATATTCGTCTATAAACTCGTAATTTAGGTCGCTAGTTTGTAAGTCTTCTATATTATCTACACTAAAGTTTTCTTGTTTTTCGGCTTTAATAAAGGTTTTTAAGTAGTTTACTGCGTCTACTAAAATAGTATCGTAGTCGTAAATCTTATAAAATTGGCTTTTTATAAGTTTATAAGCACGGCTATATTCTTCGCCTTCTACTGCTTTTAACGAAGATATAATTGCATCGCCTTCGTAAATAGCAAGCCTAGCAGAAAGGAGTTGCGTTTCGCCAATAATTCGTTCGGAATTAAATTCTAAAACGTCGTAACTAAAAACGCCGTCTTGCATCATTTCATAAAAAGCAAAATCGTTTTCGCCGGTAACCCCGTTATCGTAATAATACTTAAAACGTTGACCTGGTGTTAATTTTACTGAAAGAAAAGAAAAAAGCACGTTAAATACTATTATTGCACCTATTATAGATGCAATAATAACAATCCAATCGTATTCTAAAAAACTATATAGCCTTTTTTTAGTAATTTTACTATCCATTTCTTTCCTTAAAAATTAGCAAACTATTTTTTAATTGGTTTCATTGTTGGGAATAGTATTACGTCTCTTATAGAAGGGCTATCTGTTAAAATCATAACCAATCTATCTAAGCCTAATCCCAAGCCACCTGTTGGAGGCATACCATATTCTAACGCAGTAATAAAATCTTCATCTACTTCTGCATTAGCGCCCGTAGCCCTTTTTGCTTCAACTTGACGAACAAACCTTTCTTTTTGGTCTATTGGGTCGTTTAATTCAGAAAAAGCGTTACCCATTTCCCTTGCATACATAAAGTATTCAAACCTTTGGGTAAATGCAGGGTCATCTTCTTTTCTTTTAGCAAGTGGAGAGTTTTCTACAGGGTAGTCGTAAATAATTGTTGGTTGAATAAGTTTTTCTTCAACGAACGCATCAAAGAAGGCAATTAAAACGTTGCCCTTAGTAGGCTTAGCGTCTTCTTCTAAATGAACTTCGTGTTCGTTAGCGCATTTAACTGCATCTTCATCGGTTGCCCAAGAATAATAATCTACGCCAGCATATTTTTTAACTGCTTCTATCATAGTTAACCTTTCCCAAGGTTTACCAATAGCAATTTCTACACCTTGGTAAGTTACTGTATCTGTACCACAAATAGCAACGGCAAGTTTTCTGTACATATCTTCAATAAGATTCATCATATCAAAGTAGTCGCTATATGCTTCGTACATTTCAATTGAAGTAAATTCTGGGTTATGAGAAGCATCCATACCTTCGTTACGGAAAATTCTACCTACTTCGTAAACCTTATCAAACCCACCAACTATTAACCTTTTTAAGTAAAGTTCGGTTTCTATACGTAAATACATATCTATATCTAACGCATTGTGGTGAGTTTTGAACGGCCTTGCAGCAGCACCTATTTCTAGGGTGTGTAAAACAGGAGTATCTACTTCAATGTAGCCTAAATTATTTAAATAATCTCTAATAAAAGCCAAAACCTTAGAACGAACAACGAAAGTGTTTTTAACTTCTGGGTTAGCAATTAAATCTACGTAACGTTGGCGATACCTTGTATCTTGGTCTTTTAAGCCGTGATATTTTTCTGGTAGTGGTAATAAAGATTTACTTAAAAGTTCTATTTTGGTTGTATGAATAGAAGTTTCGCCCGTTCTAGTTTTAAAAACTATACCTGTAACGCCAATAATATCGCCAATATCGTAATCTTTAAAAGCGGTATAATCTTCGCCAAGGTCGTTTATAGAAAGATAAAGTTGAATAGAGCCCTTGCCGTCCATAATCTTTGCGAAAGATGCTTTACCCATAACTCTTTTAAATAGAATTCTTCCTGCAACAGAAACTTCTTTGCCTTCAAATTCTTCGTAGTTTTCTAAAATATCTGCACTTAAATTAGTACGGTTAAATTTTACTTTTACGTAAGGATTTTTACCATCTTTAACCATATTTTCTAATTTTTCACGGCGAATTTTTAAAATTTCACTAAGGTCTTGTTCTTCTACTATAGGTGTGTTCTTAATTTCTTCCATTTTATTTTACCTTATATTAATAAACTTTTTTAACCGTTATGGTGGTTATACCTGCAGGAACTGAAACTCTTACCGTATCGCCTGCTTTTTTGCCAAGTAGTGCGTTACCAATAGGTGATTCGTTAGAAATTCTGTTTAGTTCTACGTCTGCTTCAGTAGTACCAACTATTTCATAAGAAAAAACTTCGCCTAAATCTTCGTCTACAAAGTCTACTTTACTACCTAAAGATATTACGCCTTTTTTGGTTGCGTTTTCTTTAATGATAACTGCGTGTTTTAGTTTTTCTTCTATTTCTAAAATTTCGCCTTCTATCATTGCTTGTTCGTTTTTAGCAGCATCGTATTCAGCGTTTTCAGAAAGGTCGCCAAATTCCCTTGCCGTTTTAATTCTTTCGGTAATTTCTTTACGTTTTTCTACTTTTAAGTATTCTAAACGTTTTTCTAGTTCTTCTTTACCTTCTTTAGTAAGTATTACTTCTTCTGCCATAATAAATTCCTCCAATTATTTACAGGTTTAATTACAAAAAATATAGTTGCAGTTGGCGTTTTTTATTTTTAGCCCTTGCAACGTATAATGCCCCTATTTAAATTATAATTATTATAATATATA